>JBNJGG010000067.1:0-13787 GCA_051747545.1 Halobacteriota archaeon
ATGCATTATGGATCCGGGCTTCACGAATCAGCGCGAGCAAGTATGAGCCATCTCCATCAACTATTTTACTATCGACACCATTTTGACGAATACCACAAATCAAATTTGATTGATATGGGTTTCGATCTGAATAATCCGGTAGATGTACCGCAGTTATATCTCCATCTTCTGCAGTCATTGTGGTATCCAAACTATGAGATATTAAGAACTTTTCTAACTTTTTGTGATTTCAAATAAATTGGCGCAATTCGTCATCTATTCTATGACCTTTCATGTGGAGTGATATACACTACTTCTCCTTCGAAGTACAAACTATATTACCGTCCCGACAACCACAAAAACCAATGACTGACTCACGGGACGTCTGCGTCCTCATCCCTACTCTCGACGAAGCCGAGACCATCGGCCCCCTCATCTCCGACTTCCACGAGAGCGGCTTCGACGACGTTCTCGTCATCGACGGCAACTCCAGCGACGATACCCAAGAAATAGCGCGCGACCACGGCGCACGCGTCGTCGAACAGACGGGCGACGGAAAGGGCCAGGCAGTCAGAGAAGCCGTCGAGGAGCACATCGACGCCGAGTACGTCCTCATGCTCGACGGCGACGGGACCTACCTCGCCGACGACGCCGAGGCGATGCTCGAACCCCTCGACGACGGCTACGAACACGTCGTCGGCAATCGCTTCGCGGACATGCGCCCGGGCGCGATGACCACGCTGAACAAACTCGGCAATCGGCTCATCAACCGGGCGTTCGCGTTCATTCACGGCGAGGACTTCGGCGACATCCTGAGCGGGTATCGCGCCTTCAAGAGAGAGTCCTTCGAGGACTTCACCCTCAGCGCGGACGGCTTCGGTATCGAGACCGAACTGGCCGTCGAGTGCGCCAAGCGGGGCGTCCCGACGGCCGTCGTTCCCATCACGTACCTCCCGCGGCCGAGCGGGTCGAGCACGAACCTGCACCCGGTTCGCGACGGCGGCATCATCTTCCTCGAACTGTACCGGCGGGCGAAGACCAACAACCCGCTCTTTTACTTCGGGAGCGTCGGCCTCGCGTCGTCGCTGGTCGGGATGACGCTGGCCATCTACGTCGGCGTCGAGTGGTTCGTCCAGCGCGTCTCCCACGAGGTGCTGGCGGTCGTCGCCGCCTTTGCCATCCTCTTCGGCATCCAACTGCTGATGTTCGGGGTCCTCTCGGACATGATCCTCTCGTTTCACCGCGAACAGATGCGGAAACTCGAAGAGGAGTGACCGGCGTCGACCCTCGGCACTGAGTCGAATCGAGTCAGAACGGGAGGAGGGAACGGAGTCTGGTGACGATGCCGCCGGAGGCGGAGGCGCGGCGCTCTTCGAACACTGGGTGGAGTCTGTCGAGGAGGTCGGATTTCGATTCGAATCGACTCGTCGACGTCGCGTCGAGTGCCTCCGAGAGGGGAATTTTGTTGCCCGCCCCGTCGTACGGAATGCGTGGGTCGTCGAGCGTCGCGACGAGTTCCGATTCTGTCACCGGGAAGTTGATGTCGTCGAGGTGGCCGTCGAGCGCTGCGATTCCGAACTCGACCGACCGCCGTGTGTTCGACCCTCCTTGGGGTGGCCTGACTCCCATGGGTGAGGTGTACACGCCCGGCCCACTAAAACTCCGTTGACATCGGTTTTACCGTGGATACGGCCGTCCCGAGGGGTGCAGCGGCCGCGACCTCACCATTCGACGGCCCAACGTGGACGCGTCGCATTGCAGGGACGACAGTCGGACGGGGAAGGACGGCAGTCGGGCGGCCCAGCTGCGGCGATTCGAGTGTCGCTCTCCCGGGGCGCTTAACCGCGGGGAGGCCCATCGCACCACTGTGACCGAGTACACCACCGTCTCGATTCCGAAGCAACTCGCCGAGCGCGTCGAAGAGACCATCGAAGGAACGAGTTTCACCAGCACGAGCGACCTCGTCCGGTTCCTCCTGCGGAGCATCGTCATCCAGCACCAGCGACAGGGAAAACTCACGGAGGCGGAGTTCGAGGAGATCGCCGACCAACTTCGTGACCTCGGTTATTTGCAGTGAGCGTGCTGTCGCGTCACGCGATTCGGTCGTCGATTCGGTCGTCGGCTCGAACCGGCCAGTTCGCGTAGGGTCAGGCCAGCGATTCCTGCGGCGGCTCTGCGTCGAGAAGCGTCAACTCTAGGCGCGACCCCGACCGGTCGAACGCCGCGAGACTCCGGTCGTCCCACGGCGGCACGGCCACGAGGACGACCGCCGCGAGGTCGTCGCGCTCGGTGAGTTCGAGTTTCCCCCGGGGGTGCGTGACGAACCGAGCGCTCCCGCTTCCGGCGGGCGTTCCGAGGTCGACACCGAACACGGCGTTGACGGACCCACCGGCGTCCGGGAAGTACAGATGAGTCAGCACCGGCGTGTCCGGTTCGAGTCCGAGGTCCGCCTCGAACGCCCCTGCGGGCGTCCCGGCGAGGACGATGGTGACCGCCTCCGGTTCGGCGTCCTCCGCGAGGTCGAGCAACGCCTCGACCAGTCCACTGGTTGCGTAGACCACACGCGACGTTCGGTCTGCAGGTTCATAACCACGGTGGGCGGTTGACGAGTTGCTCCCGAGACGCCAGGTGCGGGCCACCGTGTTGCACCGGACTGGGCACAGTTCGGATACCGGACGGTAACGCGTCGTCACTGACGCTCCGTCGACTACTCCGACACCATCAGTTTGAGCGTCTTCCCGTACAGGGCTGGCATCCGACGACGGGAGCCATCGAGCGCGTCTCGAAGCGCCGCAGTCGCGTCGTCGAAGACGCCCTCACCGTGACCGACCAGAACGCGTTCGGGAGCGAGACCGGCGAGGACCCGCTTCGGTGGAAGGGGTCGGAGCATGGGGTGGACGCCGAGGCGCTCGCTTCCAACGCGATAGTACTCGGCAGTGCCGAGCGATTCGGGGACGAACAGCGTCCCGCTGCCGACGTGGTAGAGCCCTACCTCCTGCCACGGGGGGACGCTCGAGTCGCGGACTCTGAACGCTCTGTAGCCGGTGTCAGCCAGCGTCCGACCGAACCGCTCCACCGGGGCGTCGAGCGTCGACGCGACGCCCGTCATCCAGTCGGGGACGTAGACGGGAGCGTCGTGTCGACGAGCGATGCTCGCCGCGTCGCGGGTGTGCCGGTCGACGCCGACGACGACGCCCGCAACGTCGCCGTACTCCGCGAGGAGTTCGTCGACCCCCGGAGCGTCGACGGGGTCGAGGACCCAGACGTCGCCGTCGACGGCCAGCGCGTGACTCGCTCGCTGCATCCCCTCGTCCGGATAGGCCAGCCAGCCGACGCCGCCCTCCCACCGGTCGATTACTCGCAAATTCGCGGCACCGTCGCCTTTCATCGGCATACGCGAGTACACGGGCTCGCGTCGGATAAATGACTCTCACGCCCGTGTCTCGCCCTCCCGAAACCGCACACCGTGTCCGTCGTGACCCGCCCCGTGCGCCCGGTTCGCGCCGCGTCCGGTCGGTATCGACTCTCTCTTCGGTGAGGAACGGTGTCGACGACTCCCAGTGGCCACCCTAACTTAATCTCCGAGCCTTCGTAGGCGGTGACATGCTCTCGGAGCTGTCCCACCTCGCACTCGAAGTGGTGAATCTCGGCCGCGCGCGACGGTTCTACGTCGAGCGCCTGGGACTGGTCCCCGAACGAGAGACCGAAACCGAACTCGCCTTCGACATCGGCGCGGGGGCGCTCGTCCTCCGTCGCCCCTCGTCCGTCCCTCGCGGCGGACTCCACACGCACTACGCGTTCTCTGTGCCGGAGTCGGAGTACGCCCGCTGGGCCGACAGACTCGCTGACCTCGACCCCGCCGAGTTCGACTTCGGCTCGTACCGGTCGCTCTACGTCGACGACCCGGACGGCCACTGCGTCGAAGTCGGGAACAACGCGGACGGCGGAACGGGTAATGCGAACGGCCGAACGGGTCTCGTGGGCATCTTCGAGGTCGTCCTCGAGGTGGCCTCGCTGGACGAGGCCGAACGACTCTACCGACGACTGGGGTTCACGCCGGTCGACCGCGGGTCGAACCGCCGTCGCGTGCGACTTCGGGGGCCGTTCGACCTCGAACTGTGGGAGCCTCAACTCGGCATCGCGGACGCCCGCGGTGGCGTCCACGTCGACATCGGGTTCGAGACGCCCGACCCCGCCGCCGCGGTCGAGGCCATCGAACCGTGGATCGACGCCCCGGTGCGCGTCGACGGTGGGTTTCGAGCCCGCGAACAGGATTGCCACTACCTGACGTTCGTGACCGAGTGAGGTGGCATCGAAGTGGAGTGGGAGTGTTCAGAGTCCGTATCGACGAGAGCGGAGTCGGGAGAGGGGCCCGACGTTGCCGATGCCGACGAGTGGGGTTCCGGAGCGCGTCGGTGTCGCGGCCGAGGTCTCAGAGACGATCGGTGTCGATGCCGACACCGGGTGGCGTGACGATGAGGAACTTCCGGAAGTGCATCAGCTGACCTCCCATCTCCTTGATGTCGCGTGCGAACCCCGAGGCCAGTCTGTTCAGGTCGCCTTGGATGGCGAGGACGAGAACGTTGCCATCTTCGACGTTGGCGAGCCACTCCTCGGAATCTTCCGCGCTGTCGAGGATTCCGAGAACGATGGTCCCGTTGTAGTCTTCTTCGTCGTCGAGTTGTTCTTCGGCGTTCCTGAGGTCGAGGTCGAAGTCGGCCATGTCGGTCCCTCGTCTGGCGGTGAGAAAAGGGTTCGGGCAGTCGTGACAGACGCGCCTTCGAACGGTCGCATCGCGGGATGCGACCGGTGGCTCGCGTCTCCTGGTGGGCTCGGTCGTCCGCGACCGCCGCTACACCCCCGCTCAGAGCGGTCTCACTCAGTGGACTCGGAGTGCTGCGGGTCGGTCTGGGAGTCGACTCCGAGGGGATCGGGCGGACGGCACCTCGACCGCGTTCGGTTCGTATCGACTGCCGGTCTGACGCGTACATTTGTCCACTTGCGCGCGCGCTCCAGCCCGACGCGAGATTATTTCAGCACATATCGCGTAATAAGTACGATTTACCCGGATCCGGCCGCGGTATGTCTTCCCAATACATATTATGGTGATTAACCGCATTGGTTTAAATTATAGGCGACGATGTCTGTCGATTCAACCGTTGTTCACGGTCGATGCTTGGTATCTCCGTTCAGATATGACCTGTCGTAGAGACAGTTTTATATACTGGTGGTGGCGTCCTACCAGATACAATGTCTCATAATGACAAGGAGGCCTCGTCGGATTCCCCGGCGGGTCGAGTTCTTCCAGGGCACACTGGAAACCACTTCTGAAATCGAGACGGTACGGATTTTCGACACGACGCTCCGCGATGGAGAGCAGTCGCCACGCACCTCGTTCAGTTACGACGACAAGCGTGAGATAGCCGACTTGCTCTCGGCGATGGGGACGCACGTCATCGAGGCGGGTTTCCCGGTCAACTCCGACGCGGAGTTCGAGGCAGTCCGTGATATCGCAGCATCGACCGAGACGACCACGTGTGGCCTGGCCCGCGTGGTCGACAAGGACGTGGAGGCGGCGATCGATTCGGGCGTCGACCTGGTGCACGTCTTCGCGAGCACGAGCGACGTGCAGATCGAAGACTCGATGCACTCGACGCGCGAGGAAGTCGTCGAACGCTCCATCGCGTCGGTCGAACGCGTGAAAGAGGCCGGAGTCGAAGTGATGTTCTCGCCGATGGACGCGACGCGAACGGAACGGTCGTTCCTCGCCGAAGTCGTCGAGGCAGTCAGCGATGCCGGAACGGACTGGATAAACATTCCCGACACGTGCGGGGTGGCGACACCGACCCGGTTCGCCGACCTCGTCAAGTTCGTCGTCGACCGTACCGACGCCCAGGTCGACGTTCACGCCCACGACGACTTCGGACTGGCCTCGGCGAACGCGCTGGCCGGGTACGAAGCCGGTGCCTCACAGGCGCAGGTTTCGGTCAACGGCATCGGCGAGCGCGCCGGTAACGCCGCCTACGAAGAGGTCGTGATGGCCGCCGAAAGCCTCTACAACGTCGAAACTGGCATCGACACGCGACGCATCACGGAGCTGTCGCGAATTATCGAAGAGAAGAGCGAGATTCCAGTGCCACCGAACAAACCAGTCGTGGGCCGCAACGCGTTCTCTCACGAGAGTGGTATCCACGCTGCGGGCGTCCTGGAGAACTCGGACACGTTCGAACCGGGTGTGATGACCCCCGAGATGGTCGGTGCAACCCGAGAGTTCGTGCTCGGCAAACACACCGGCACGCACTCGGTTCGGATGCGACTCGAGGAGGCCGGTTTCGTTCCGACCGACGAGGAGGTTCGAGCGATCACCCGTCAGGTCAAAGACTTCGGTGCCGAAAAGCGCCGCGTCACGATGTCGGAACTCGAACGCTTCGCCACCGAAGCCGGAATCAAACGGCGCGAGGAGGTCAGAATCTGATGGCGCGCGCCCGGTACGCCTCTCCCGTCGAGCCACGGGTGACTCGTTCCGGGTCCGCGTGGAACGCTCGCGCCTCACGAAAAGATTATGCCCCTCGACGTAATCACACAGGATACGATGATGATGCAGTCAGCACGAAGACGCGAGGCCGTCGCCCACGGCGACGAAACCAGCGTCGAGGCTGCAGCCGGGTCGCTTATTGTAGGGGCCGCCTAGCCCCATCGCATCACCTGTTACTTCGGCCGATCGAACCGCCTTCTGGACACCACCGAGTCACGCGACCAATGCAGCAGACAAGCGACCGACAGCATCCGTATCACCGCACAGGGATAGCATGAGCGAACGAGCAACCACACAGCAACCCAAATCCGAAGAGTCGACGAGCGATTCGACCGACTGGCCGCCGGTCACGACCGGCGCACAGTCGGTCATCAGAGCGCTCGAAAATGCCGGCGTCGAAGCGATGTTCGGCGTTCAGGGCGGGGCCATCATGCCCGTATACGACGCCCTGTACGACTCCGACATCCGGCACATCATGATGGGCCACGAGCAGGGTGCAGCCCACGCGGCCGACGCCTACAACGTCGTGTCGGGGTCCCCGGGCGTCTGTCTCGCCACGTCGGGACCGGGGGCGACGAACCTCGTGACCGGCATCGCCGACGCCAACATGGACTCGGACGCCGTGTTGGCGCTGACGGGGCAGGTCCCGTCTCACATGGTCGGCAGCGACGCCTTCCAGGAGACCGACACGATGGGCGTCACGACCCCCATCACCAAGCACAACTACTTCGCGAGCGACCCGGACACGGTCGGCGACACGGTCGGGGAAGCGTTCGCGCTCGCGGGGTCCGGCCGACCCGGCCCGACGCTGGTCGACCTGCCGAAAGACGCGACGCAGGGCGAGACGGGCCGCGAACCCGGACCCGCCAGACCGCCGGAGACGGCGACCGTGCAGATGTCTGCCGACGAGCAGGCCGTCAAGGTCGCCGCCAGGGCGATCGAGAACTCGGAGAAACCGGTGCTGCTCTTCGGCGGCGGCGTCGTCAAGGCGAACGCCTCCGAGCAGGCGCGCGCGTTCGCAATCGAACACGAGATTCCGGTGGTGACGACGATGCCTGGTATCGGGTCGTTCCCCGGAGACCACGAACTCTGTCTGTCGTGGGCGGGGATGCACGGCACCGGGTACGCCAACATGGCCGTCACCCACACGGACCTGCTCATCGCCGTCGGCACGCGGTTCGACGACAGGCTGACCGGCGGGGTCGACACGTTCGCCCCCGAGGCCGAGGTCATCCACGTCGACATCGACCCGGCGGAGATTTCGAAGAACGTCCACGCGGACTACCCGCTCGTCGGTGACGCGGGACGCGTCCTCGAACAACTCTCCGACGCCGTCGAGCACACGCCCGACGCCCGCGAGTGGCGCGAGCAGTGTCAGACGTGGAAGCGAGAGTACCCGATGGACTACGCGACGCCGGAGGACGAACCGCTCAAACCGCAGTTCGTCGTCGAGGCGCTCGACGCGGCGACCAGCGACCGGGCCATCGTGACCACGGGCGTCGGCCAGCACCAGATGTGGGCCGCCCAGTACTGGACGTTCACGCACCCGCGAACGTGGGTGTCCTCGCACGGTCTGGGAACCATGGGCTACGGCCTCCCCTCGGCGATCGGCGCGCGAGTCGCGGCCGACGACGACCAGGAGGTCGTCAGCATCGACGGCGACGCCTCGCTCCTGATGACGATTCAGGAGCTGTCGGTCGCGGTTCGAGAGAACCTCGACATCACCGTCGCCGTGTTGAACAACGAGTACATCGGCATGGTCCGACAGTGGCAGGACGCCTTCTTCGAGCGCCGCCACATGGCGGCCGACTACGGCTGGTGTCCCGAATTCGACAAACTGGCCGAGGCGTTCGGTGCCCGCGGCTGGCGCGTCGACGACTACGACGAAGTGGCCGACGCCATCGAGGAGGCGCTCGCCTACGACGGGCCCTCGGTCATCGACTTCCACGTCGACCCGGCCGAGAACGTCTACCCGATGGTCGCCAGCGGCGGCGCAAACGGCCTGTTCGCCCTCTCGGAGGACCAGTTATGAGCGACGGACTGGAAGGCCCGCCGCCTGAGGAGCGACCCCATCCCGACGGCCGCCGGAACACGCAGGGCATCCGCATCGACCCCGAGGTGGAAGCCGAGCCCGAAGTTCGACAGGCGGTATTCTCCGCCCTGGTCGCCCACGAACCGGGCGTCCTCGCGCGGGTTTCCGGGTTGTTCTCGCGGCGACAGTTCAACATCGAGAGTCTGACTGTGGGGCCGACGCAGGACGAAGACATGGCCCGCATCACGCTCGTCGTCGTCGAACCCGAGCCCGGCATCGAACAGGCACGCAAACAACTGGAGAAACTGGTCCCGGTCGTCTCCGTGACGGAACTGGAGTCCGACGCCACCCAGCGTGAGTTGGCGCTCATCAAGGTGGAGGCCGGAGACCCCGACAAGGTCAACGCCGTCTCCGAGATGTTCGGTGGTGAGACGGTCGACGCGTCGCGGGAAACAGTTACCATTGAAGTGACCGGCAGCGAACAGCGAATCGACGCGGCAATCGAGACGTTCGAGCAGTTCGGCGTCCGCGAAATCTGCCGCACCGGAACGGCCGCCCTCGAACGGGGGGCGAACGAGACCGCATGAACGACGAAATCGCAGCTACGCAACACACAATGTCCAACGAACCTACTAGAGTGTATACCAACGAAGACGCGAACCGCGAAATGATCGACAACAAGACCGTCGCCGTACTCGGTTACGGCAGTCAGGGCCACGCACACGCCCTGAATCTCCACGACAGCGGCGTCGACGTCGTCGTCGGCCTGCGCGAGACGTCCTCGTCGTGGCCGAAGGCCGAAGAGGACGGACTCCGAGTCGCCACGCCCGTCGAGGCGGCCGAGCAGGCGGACATCGTCTCGATGCTCATCCCGGACACGGTCCAGCCGAAAGTGTTCGAACAGATCAAGCACACGTTCGAACCGGGCGACACGCTCCAGTTCGCCCACGGTTTCAACATCCACTACAACCAGATCAAGCCCCCAGAAGACGTCGACGTGACGATGATCGCCCCGAAGAGCCCGGGCCACCTCGTCCGACGCAACTACGAGGCCGGCGAAGGGACGCCGGGCCTGCTGGCGGTCTACCAGGACGTGACGGGTGAGGCGAAGGCCGAGGCACTGGCCTACGCACACGGCATCGGCTGCACGCGCGCGGGCGTCATCGAGACGACCTTCCGCGAGGAGACCGAGACTGACCTCTTCGGCGAGCAGGCGGTCCTCTGTGGCGGCGTCGCCAGTCTCACCAAAACCGCCTACGAGACGCTCGTCGACGCGGGCTACAGCCCGGAGATGGCCTACTTCGAGTGCCTGAACGAACTGAAGCTCATCGTCGACCTGATGTACGAGGGCGGCCTCGGCGACATGTGGGACTCGGTCTCCGACACCGCCGAGTTCGGTGGCCTGACCCGCGGTGACGTCATCATAGACGACAGCGTCCGACAGAACATGGAAGAGGTCCTCGAGGGCGTACAGAACGGGTCGTTCGCCCGCGAGTGGATCGCAGAGAACCAGGCGAACCGGCCCGCCTACACCCAGCTCCGCAACGCGGAGAAGAATCACGACATCGAGGAGGTCGGCGCGCGACTGCGCAGTCTCTTCGCGTGGGCGCAGGACGAAACCGAGACGGAAGAGACCGCCGAGGAGACAGAGGCGAAGGAGAAGGTGAGAATGAATGAGTGAGGAGGAGGCGTCCAACCGACCCACCATGGCCGACGTGGCCCACACCCACCCCTACACGGGCGAGACCTTCGGACAGGTCTACCGCCGGGGACCGGTAGTGGCAGACGGCGGCGAGGAACCCGCGATGGTCGACGTCGACCACACGCCACCGCACGGTGACGGGACCAACGATGTCTGGGCCAGGGGCGACGAACACGCCGTCGAAACCGACGGGACGCCGTCGGTACGAACCGGCGGACACGACGGAGTAGGCGATGAGTGAGGGCACGCTGTACGACAAGGTCTGGGACAACCACGCGGTGGCCGAGTTGCCGACCGGACAGACCCAGCTGTTCGTCGGGCTCCACCTCGTCCACGAGGTGACGAGCCCGCAGGCGTTCGGCATGCTGCGAGAGCGCGGACTCGACATCGCGTACCCCGAACTCACGCACGCCACCGTCGACCACATCGTTCCGACGGCCGACCAGTCGCGCCCGTACCGCGACGACCAGGCCGAGACGATGATGTCCGAACTCGAACGCAACGTCGAGGGGACGGACATCCAGTTCAACCACCCCGGGACGGGACGACAGGGTATCGTCCACGTCATCGGTCCCGAGCAGGGCATCACCCAGCCCGGCAAGACTATCGTCTGCGGTGACTCTCACACCGGAACCCACGGCGCGTTCGGCGCGCTCGCGTTCGGTATCGGCACGACGCAGATTCGCGACGTGCTGGCGACCGGCTGTATCGCCATGGAGAAGCAGAAGGTGCGCAAAATCGAGGTCACGGGCGAACTCGGCGACGGCGTCGAGGCCAAGGACGTGATTCTCGAAATTATCCGTCGGCTCGGCACCGGTGGCGGCGTCGGCTACGTCTACGAGTACGCCGGCGAGGCCATCGAGAACCTCCCGATGGAGGGACGGCTCTCCATCTGCAACATGTCGGTCGAAGGCGGCGCGCGCGCGGGCTACGTCAATCCCGACGAGACCACCTACGAGTGGCTGAAGGAGACCGACGAGTTCAAAGACGACCCCGAGAAGTTCGAGCGGCTGAGGCCCTACTGGGAGTCCGTCAGAAGCGACGAAGACGCCGAGTACGACGACGTCGTCGTCATCGACGGCTCCGAACTCGAGCCCATCGTCACGTGGGGGACCACGCCCGGCCAGGGGCTCGGTATCTCCGAACCGATCCCGGCACCCGAGGACTTCCCCGAGAGCGAGCGCGAGACGGTTCGACGCGCACAGGAGCACATGCGCGTCACGCCCGGCGAGACGATGCAGGGCTACGAAATCGACGTCGCGTTCCTGGGTTCGTGTACCAACTCGCGGCTGGCAGACCTGCGCAGTGCGGCGCGCATCGTCGAGGGCCGCGAGGTCCACCCCGACGTTCGCGCCATGGTCGTCCCCGGCAGCCAGCGCGTCAAGGCGGCCGCCGAGGCAGAAGGTCTCGACGAGATATTCAAAGACGCCGGCTTCGACTGGCGAAACGCCGGGTGTTCGATGTGTCTCGGAATGAACGAGGACCAGTTGCAGGGCGACGAAGCCTCCGCCTCCTCCTCGAACCGCAACTTCGTCGGTCGGCAGGGGAGCAAGGACGGTCGAACCGTCCTGATGAACCCCCAGATGGTCGCCGCCGCGGCCATCGAGGGCGTCGTTACCGACGTTCGCGACCTCAAGGAGGTGGCGACGGTATGACCGACGTTCCCGAGGTTACGTCGGTCTCCGGGACGGGACTGCCCGTCCGCGGCAACGACATCGACACCGACCAGATAATTCCCGCCCGCTACCTCAAAGCGATCACTTTCGACGGGCTCGGCGAGTACGCCTTCATCGACCAGCGTATCGACGACGACGGCAACGAGAAGGACCACCCGATGAACGAAGCGAAGTTCCAGGGCGCGTCCATCATGGTCGTCAACGCCAACTTCGGGTGCGGTTCCTCCCGCGAACACGCCCCGCAGGCGCTCATGCGCTGGGGTATCGACGGCCTCGTCGGCGAGTCGTTCGCCGAGATTTTCGCGGGGAACTGCCTCGCGCTCGGCATTCCGACGGTCACCGCCGACCACGAGACGGTCGCGGCCCTGCAGGAGTGGGTCGACGAGAATCCCGACGGCGACATCGAAATCGACGTCGAGAGCGAGACGGTCACCTACGGCGACACCACCATCGACGTCACCGTCGACGACGCCCAGCGCCGGGCGTTGGTCGACGGTGTCTGGGACACGACGGCACTGATGAAATCGAACGCACAGGCGGTCGCCGAGACGGCGAAGTCGCTCCCCTACGTGGAACTCAATGAGTGAACGCATCGCGGTCATCCCGGGCGATGGCATCGGCACGGAGGTCGTTCCCGAGGGCATTCGCGTCCTCGAAGCCGTCGGCGACTTCGAGTTCGTCGAAGGTGTCGCAGGCGACGCACTCAAAGAGGAGACGGGCGAGGCGCTGCCAGAAGCGACGGTCGAACTCGCGACCAGCACCGACGCGACGCTCTTCGGGGCTGTCGGCGACACGGCCGCGGAGGTCATTCTCCCGCTCAGACACGCAATCGACTCCTTCGTCAACATCCGGCCGGCGAAGGCCTATCCCGGCGTGGACGCCCTCTGCCCGCAGACAGACCTCGTCTTCCTCAGAGAGAACACCGAAGGCGTCTACACGGGCATCGAGTCCCGCCTCACCGACGACGTGGCGACGCTCACCCGACTGGTGACGAAGTCCGCGTCGAGACGACTCGGAGAGTTCGCCTGTGACTTCGCAACGGAACGCGGCTACGACGGCTTCACCGTCGCTCACAAGTCGAACGTGATGCGTGAGACGGACGGTCTGTTCCGCGAGGAGATGCTCGCAGTCGCGGACGAACGCGGCGTCGACGCCGACGAGGCGTTGATGGACGCGCTGGCGATGCACCTCTGTCTGCGCCCCGAGGAGTACGGCGTCATCGCCTGCCCGAACCTCGCCGGCGACATGCTGTCGGACCTCGCGGCGGGCCTCGTCGGCGGACTCGGCCTGCTTCCGAGTTCGAACATCGGGCCGGAGCGAGCGCTCTTCGAACCAGTCCACGGCACCGCGCCCGACATCGCCGGACAGGGTATCGCCAATCCGTCGGCGACGCTCCTGTCGGTGGCGATGCTGCTGGAGTACCTCGGATACGACGACGAGGGAGCACGCGTTCGGACGGCCGTCGAGGATGTCCTCTCGGACGGCCCACGAACGCCAGACCTCGGCGGTGACGCGTCGACGACGGACGTTACCGACGCGGTCATCGACCGACTGTAACTGGTCGACGGAGTCGTCTACCGACCCAAACCGACCGACTCAGGCGTCTACCGACCCAACCGACCGACTCAGACGTCGACCGATTGTGTCGCCTCGCGGGGCCGAGATTTATACTCTCTCGCGGTCAATTCTGTGTTATGCCGCAGATTCACGTCGACGAGGAGACCGTCAAGCGTCTCGACCTTCTCCGCGAAGAGGACGAAGACTACAACGAGATAATAACCGAACTCCTGAACATCTACGAAGCCTCATGTTAAATTTCAGCATGATTTATTATTAATAAGCACAAACACTGTTAGAGAAGCA
>JBNJGG010000068.1:0-13740 GCA_051747545.1 Halobacteriota archaeon
GACCGACCTGTTCATGCGAGGCCAGCCGATTCGGCCGGTTCGTACCCCGGACCCGGTCGGTATCGCGGCCCACGAGAGCATCGCCGTGCCGAGCGGGGGGAACGTCGAGGCGGGGATGGCCTACGTGAACGAACTGCTCTCGCTGGAATCCCAGCAGGCGATGCCGGAAGTCGTCGGCACGGGTCCGACCCACAAAGAGGCCGAACTCCCCTCGAAAATCGAAGAGTTCGGTGCGCCGACCATCGAGGACGTCCGTGAGGGCGCGCTCAAAACCCCAAACTACGAGTTCATGTGGGAGAATCAGGACGGCTGGGGCGAACGCTGGAACCAGATATTCGCCGAATAAGGGACAATGCACACCCGAAACGAACTCGCAGACGCGACGCTCGACCACGCCGTACTCGTCGGTTCGACGCTCGACGTGCTCTCGGAAGCCTTCGCCGAGGTCGGACTCGACGCCGAGTACGCAGGCGCACTCGAAAACGACATCAACCACCTCTCTCAACTGGCGTTTCCGGACGGGTCGTACTTCGAACTGCTGTCGACGCTGGAACCCGAGCAGGAATCGCCGTGGTGGAACGACCACCTGAAACGCGACGGCGGCCCGTGCGCGTGGGCGCTCGAAAGCGACGACATCGAAGCGGACACCGAGCGCATCCGAGAGACGGGAATTCCGGTCGACGGCCCGACGCGGTACGGCCGTGAACGACCCAACGGGACGTACTTCGACTACGAACTCACCATCGTCGGCAACGGCGGCGTCGCCACGAAGTTCCCGTTTCTCATCCAAGATCACACGCCACGGTCGAACCGCGTTCAATGGCCTTCCGAGAGCGTCGCCGAGACGGCTCTCACCGGAGTCGCGTTCGTCGTGGTCGGCGTCGCCGACCTCGATTCGAGCGTAGACGAATATCGGGCCCTCTTCGACCTCGAAGACCCCGAGATAACCGACTCCGACGCGCTCGGGGCGACGCTCGCTCGTTTCCCCGAGACACCAATCGTCCTCGCGGAACCCTCGAGTGAGGCGTCGTGTCTCGCCACTCGCATCGACGAACACGGCGAGCGACCGGCCGCCTACCTGCTCGGAACCGATGATTTCACCGGTTCCGTCGAGCAGTTCGACCTCGTGACCGGCGACTCGGTTCTCGGGTACGACTGCGGCTGGTTCGAACGGGAGGGGTTCGACGCCATCAACACCCGACTGGGGGTTCTCGGCGACGCCTGAGAACCACCGCCATTCGGACACAGACGACATTCGTCGTCGACCCTAACATTCGGGCGGCACCCGTCAGGCCACAGACGGCATCTGTCGCCACACGCTTCTGGACTCCGGCGGCACCCGTCAGGCCACAGGCGGGACCTGTCGCTACACTTTCTCGGTCCTGACCGATTACCCGCCGTCACGGCCGGTCGCGATATTCTACTACCGCTTCGACAGCCAGTGACAACGACGCCGCAGTGTCACCTCTGTCCGTCGAAGCCACCGGGTAGTGCCACTGGAGAGTCGTCGAAGACAACCAGTAGCCACTATCGGAGTTTCGTCGAGTACGTCGAACTCACCTCCAGTTGGGCACGTTCGATGCGCTAACGGCCCGTCGAGAGCAGCGACTGAAAAAGTAGCGGGTGCCCGAATCGACTACAACGAGGGTTCGTCGAGCGCGATGTTCACCGTCTTCCGCTGGCGGTACTGCTCGAGCGTCTCCCGGGCGCACTCGCGGCCGATGCCGGAGCGCTTGAAGCCGCCGAACGGCGTCCCCGGGACGATGCGGCCGTACTGATTCACCCAGACGCTTCCGGCCTCGATGTCTGCGGCCGCGCGGTGTGCGAGCGACAGATTCGTCGTCGCCACCCCCGCGGCGAGTCCGTACTCGACGTCGTTGGCGAGTTCGATGGCTTCCTCGTAGCTCTCGAACGTGACGACGGCGGCGACGGGACCGAAGATTTCCTCCTGCGCCAGTCTGGAGTCGTTGTCGACGGCGGTGAAGATAGTCGGCTCGACGAACCAGCCGTCGCCGTACTCCTCGCCGTCGAGTGCTCGCCCGCCGTGGGCCAGCGTCGCACCGGACTCGGTGCCGATGTCGACGTACGAGAGGACTTTGTCGAACTGCTGTTGGGAGGCCAGCGGTCCCATCGTCGTGTCCTCAGCCAGGGTGTCTCCGACGACGAGGTCTGCTGCCGCGTCGACGAACAGGTCGAGGAAGTCGTCGTGAATCGACTCGTGGACGAGGGTCCGGGAGAACGCGTCGCAGGATTGGCCGGCGTTGTAGAAAATGCCACTTGCGGCGGTCTGTGCGGCTTCCTCGAGGTCGGCGTCGGGGAAGACGACGAACGGCGACTTCCCGCCGAGTTCGAGCGTCACGGGAGTGACGTGCTCGGCCGCGGCCTTCATGACGAGTTCGCCCGTGGCGTCTTCACCCGTAAATGAGAGTTTGTCCACGCCCGCATGCGAGGTCAGTGGTGCGCCGACCTCGTCGCCGAATCCGTGGACGACGTTCAGGACGCCGTCGGGCAGAATCCCGTCGGAGAGCTGTGCGATTCGGGTCGCCGACAGCGGCGTCCCCTCCGCCGGCTTCAGGACGACGGTGTTGCCCGCCGCCAACGCGGGTCCGAGCTTCCACGAGGCCAGGATGAGCGGGTAGTTCCACGGGACGATGAGACCGGCGACGCCGTAGGGTGCCGAGGCGGTGTACGCGTGGGCGTCCTCGGCGAACGGAATCTGCGTTCCCTGGTCCCCGCGGACGACGTGGGCGTAGTACGCGATGTATTCGAGGGCCTTGTCGACCTCGTAGGCGGCGTCGCCGAGTGGTTTGCCGGCGTCGAGGCTCTCCAGTAAGGCGAGTTCGGGTTCGTGCTCGCGGAGTCGGTCGACCCACGACAGGATAGCGTCGGATCGCTCGGCGGCGGTCGTCGCCCCCCACTCGCGGGTGAGGGCGTCCGACGCCGCGTCGACGGCGGCATCGACGTCGTCCCCGTCACACCGGGGGACCGTCGTGATGACGCTGTCGACGACCGGGTCGCGGGTCTCGAAGCGCTCACCGGTGGTTGCCACCGCCGGTGCGCCGTCCACCCACGCGTCGAACTCGACGTTCGCGGTCGCGTTCTCGATTGCCGTTTCGTGGTTCTGCTGTATCGTGTCGGTGTACTGTGACATCGTCTCTCAGTGAGTCTCCGTGGTGGTGGGCGCGTCCTCGACCCAGACCGTCTTCGCGTTCGTGAACTCGCGAGCCCCGTGGGGGCCGAGTTCCGAGCCGTATCCCGAATCCTTCACGCCGCTGAACGGTACCCGTGGGTCGGACTTGACAATCTGGTTGACGGCGGCGTTGCCGACCTCCAGACGCGGCACTAACGCCTCCCCGCGCGTGCGGTCACCCGTCCAGACGCTGGCTCCGAGTCCGTACTGCGTGTCGTTGGCTCGCTCGACGACTTCGTCGACGGATTCGAACTCGAAAACGGCCGCGACGGGACCGAACAACTCCTCGCGGGCGGCCGGAGCGTCGTCGGGGACGTCCGTCAGCACCGTCGGCGCGTAGTAGTAACCGTCACGGTCGAGCGCTCTCGCGCCGCACTCGACGGTCGCACCCGCCTCGACCGAGGCGGAGACCTGGTCGTCGAGCGTCTCGCGCAGGTCCGCACGCGCCATGGGTCCGACGTCGGTTTGGGGGTCCATCGGGTCGCCGACGGCGAGCGCGTCGACTTCGGTGGTGAACGCCTCGACGAAGTCGTCGGCGACCGACTCGTGAACGAAAAATCGCTTGGCCGCGATGCACGACTGTCCGGAGTTCTGGTACCGACCGGTGACCGCTGCCTCGACGACGGCGTCGAGCGGCGCGTCGTCGAGGACGATGAACGGGTCGCTCCCGCCCAGTTCGAGGACCGTCTTCTTCAGGTGCTCGCCGCTCGTCGCGGCGACGGCTCTGCCCGCGCGCGTACTCCCCGTGAGCGTGACGCCTCGAATCCGGTCGTCGGCGACGATGCCCGCAACTCGATCGGCTTCGACGCGGATGGAGGCGAAGACGCCCTCGGGATAGCCCGCTTCGAGAAAGAGCGACTCGATGGCCGAGGCACAGCCGAAGACCGATGGGGCGTGCTTCAATAGCGCGACGTTGCCGGCGGTGAGCGCCGGCGCAGCGAAACGGAAGACCTGCCAGAAGGGGTAGTTCCAGGGCATGACGGCGAGCAGCGGCCCGAGCGGCTCGTAGGAGACGTAGGTCGTCGCCTCGGGTTCGGTTCCGATGTACTCGGACTGGAGGTGTTCAGCGGTACGCTCCGCGTAGTACTCACAGGCCCAGGCGCACTTTTCGACCTCCGCGATTCCCTGCGAGAGCGGTTTGCCCATCTCACGGGCCATCAGTTCGGCATACTCCCGTTTTCCGTCTCTGAGAGCAGAGGCCAGCGCCTCGACGCGCGCTTGACGCTCCTCGACGGGAGTCGAACGCCACTGCTCGAACGCCTCGGACGCGCGTTCGAGTTTCGCATCGACCGCAGACTGCGCGTGCGGGTCGTACGTTTGGAGACACGCCCCCGTCGCCGGGTTCAGACTACGCATCGACGACGGTCCCCGTCTCGGGCTCGGTCGCAACGTCGAGCGCGTCTCGAAGCCCCTCGACGGCGGTTTCGAGCTGTTCGCGGCTGATGGTCAGCGGCGGTTGGAACCGCATGACGTTCTTGTAGAAGCCGCCGACGCCCATGACGATGCCGTGGTCCCGAAGGACGGTTCCGACGCGAGAGGCGAGTTCAGCGTCGGGTTTCGGCGCGACGCCCATCGGACCGGTTCCAGCCGTCGGGTCGACGAGTTCGACCCCCTGCATCAGTCCGAGACCGCGCGTGTCGCCGACGACATCGTAATCCGATTCGAGCTTCGAGAGCGCCTCCGACAGCCACGCGCCCTGTTCGCGGGCGTTGGCGAGAATGCCGTCTTCTAGTTCCGAAATCGTCGCCAACGCGGCGGCGCACGCGACCGGATTCCCGCCGAACGTCGAGAAGTGGTCGCCCGGGTCGAACGCGTCGGCCACCTCCGCGCTGGCGGTAATCGCACCGAGAGGAAGACCGTTGGCGATGCCTTTCGCCTGCGTGATGATGTCCGGTTGCACGTCGAAATGGTCGACCGCCCAGAACTCACCCGTGCGCCCGTAGCCGGTCTGTACCTCGTCGACGACGAGGAGGGCGTCGTGGGCGTGGGTGATCTCCCGAACGTGCCGGAGCCAATCGCCTGACGGGACGATGATACCGCCCTCGCCCATCACCGGTTCGACGACCACGGCCGCGATGTCGTCGGCAGTCTGACTGTCGATGGTCTGTTCGAGCGCCGCCGCGCAGCGTTCGTCACACGTCGAGCCGTCGCAGCGCTGACACCGGTAACCGTAGGGGGCGGCGGTGTGGACGACGTCGTTCATCGTCGGGGCCATGCCCGACTTGTAGCCCCTGTTCCCGGTCAGCGCAAGGCTTCCGAGCGTCCGGCCGTGAAACGCCATCTGCAGGGCGACGACCTCTTTGCTGCCGGTGTACTTGCGGGCGAGTTTGACGGCACCTTCGACGGCCTCGGTTCCAGAGTTGCAAAAAAACGACTTCTGCAGGTCGCCAGGGGTGCGGTCTGCGAGTGCGGCGGCGAGGTCCGCGACCGGTTCGTTCGGGTGGACGTACGAACACCCGTGTGAGAGCGATTCGAGTTGCTCGGTCGCGGCGGCGACGACGGCGTCGTTGGAGTGGCCCACGTTCGTCACCGAGATGCCGGAGAAGACGTCGAGGTACTCGTTCCCGTCGAAATCCTCGAGTATGCAATCCGATGCCCGCTCGACCGGAACGTGAAGTTCCTTCCAGATGGGCATCACGTACTCTTCGTAGCGCTGTTCGACTGCCAGATTAGTTCCTTTGTCACTCATTGTATACCTGAGACGCCGTGTTCGTGATAGGACATAAATCGGAGGCTGGATAAATCTACCGAACCAGATATCAATATAGTTTGTAAAATCGGATTGGGTTCGACTTTTATGACTTATGTTGACATCTCGCCGCAGCGTCACGACGTGGCCGACGCTCTCATCGAACAATCGAGAGTAAGACGTGGTATCGACGAGTGAACGTCGAAACAGCGGTGTCCGGGACTCGGGCGTTCAAATCCCGTGTAGAAGGGTTTCGAGGTCGAAATCGAGTATCGGATGTTCGCTCTCTTTGACCGTACTGATGACGAATTTGGACGAGGTTCGCTCGACAGCGTCGATGGATTCGTACGCAGAGACGAGACTCTCGAGCATGTCCTGTGAGCGGATCGTCGCCACGACGACGAAGTCGGTGTCGCCCATCGTGAAGTAGACCTGGTTGACACCCTCGATAGCGGCGAGTTGACTCCCGACTTCCTCGTGGTAATCCTCGGAGTACGTCGCTCTGACCTCCGAGATGACGCGCATCGAGAGACCGAGTTTGTCGGCGTCGACGTCGAAGAGGTCGTTCTTGATGATGTCCTGTTCGCGGAGGCTAGCGAGCCGGTAGTGGACGGTCGATTTCGGGATGCCTGTCGCTGCGGCGATTCTGTCTGGGCTGGTCGTCTTTTCCTCCAGCGCGGTGTAGAGGATACGAACGTCTTTTTCGTCCATGGTGCAAGTACGCCGTCGCCACGTCGCGAACTGTTTTCGATCGGGAGACCGGGTGTGGTCGAATCCAACTCGAGACCGAGTGAACCCGGTCCAACTCACGCGAGCGCACGGCCCGAATACCCTTGCGTTGGTCCCTCCCCGTAATAGATTTTTCCTGTCGTTCAATATTTCCGCAAGAGTTGGGACGAGGTTCAATAGGAACCCCTGAGAGCCTGGTGTCATCCCGGTCGAACGGGTACTGGATGACCGAGGGTGGGTGGCAACCCTAGGCAGTCGTACAGGCCGACTCGAAGTTTTCGAGGACGCGCGTGGCGTTACACTCGTCGAACGAGTGCGTCCCGGGGTCCCAGTCTGACGGGCGGTCGGCGACCCGTTCGGTGAACTCGGGGTGGAACTGCACGGTCCAGACGGGTGCGCTCGCGTGTCGAGTGCAGAAATTCTGGCTGTAGTCAGTACGTGCCGTCGCGATCATATCGTCACCTGCCTCGGTCACGAGGTCGGCGTGGAGCACGGGAACGACTGGCTCGACGCCCGTGAGCATCTCGTCGGCGGCGAGCGACTCCATCTCGACGAACGTCGCCCGACGCCGGTCGTTTTCGACGGTCCCCCCGAGCGCCTGATTGACGAGTTGGTGGCCGAAGCAGATACCCAGCAACGGGACGTTGTGGTCCACGCAGTCTCTGACGAGTTGCTCCTGCGGCCGAATCCAGTCGGCGTGGTCGGCGTCGTAGGCGCTCGCAGTCGAACCGCTGATGACGACGCCGTCGTAGTCGGCCAGTTCCGGTTCGTCCGGGTCGTCGGCGTAGACGTGGTACTCCGCCTCGTCGAGAAAGTGGACGATTTCGGGAGCGAGGTACCGATAGTCGGTGCGAACCTCGTCGTCCAGTACCAGAATCATTGCCTGACTCTTTGAACACCAGACCAATAAACCATTCCTAATTCGAACTCAGTTCCCGTCCGTGCCGAGGTCCGAGCCGAGTTGCCACCTCGTCCGAGATATCGTCGGTGACGTGTAGACTCAGACATTCTGCCTTCTCGCTCAGTGGAGACACGGTGAAAACTCAGGTCGAAAATGACGGTGTTCGAACAGTAAAATCCGAAAGAGCCAGGAGTGGGATTCGAACCCACGAAGTCTCGATTACAAGTCGAGTGCATGAACCGCCCATGCTCTCCTGGCACTCGACTGTCGGTTACCGGTTGTCCTTTGTGTGCTTATCGCTTTCGACGCGTTTTTCGAACTCGATTCGGTGCGGGCGATACCCCTGCTCGTCGTAGAAGCTGCGTGCGTCATCGTTGGTGGCCATCGCTTCCAGCGCGACGACGTCGACGCCGGCGGCGACGAGAGCGCTCTCGGCGGCCGCCAGTAGGGCCGCGCCGACACCCTCACCGCGGTTTCGACAGCGAACGAACAGGTTCTCGACGACGCCTCGGACGGCGTCTTGTTCGTAGACCCCAGACTCCACGTCGAACGTGACGAACCCGACGAGGTCGTCGTCGCGGGCGACGCGGGCCCGACCCGCGACCACGTGGCGAGTGATGGCGTCGCGGACGAGGCCGCGATTCTCGTCCGCGCGGAGGTGTGACCCGTAGGTCCGTTGCCCGCGCGCGAGCGTCACCCACATGTCGGCCAGCGCGTCGACGTCCTCGGTCGTCGGTACTTCGATTCTCATTCGGTGACCCTCCGTGCGTGAGGACAGCAGCACACGCGTACGATAACCGTTACGTAGCGTCGGAACCAAGCCGTTTTGGGTTCCGGCGCGGTCAGATAATGAGTGAAATCAAACGATTGTTGCCGTATGAGGAAAACTTTATAACGGTTTCAAGACCGCAGACACCATAGGGCAGTTATCAATGGGAATCGCTGAAACGTACTCACGCGGGCGTCAGTTTGCCATCGACCGTCCGTTCGAACTCGTGGTAGGGTTGTTGGCCGTACTACTGGTCGGGGATTTACTAATCGGGTTAGCGACCGGGCAGACGCGATTCAGTCAGGTCGGTGGACTCGTGTGGGACGGCGTGATGCGTGGACTGGTCATCGGCCTCGCGGGCATCGGATTGTCGATGACGTATAGCATTCTCGGGTTCGCGAACTTCTCACACGGTGACTACATCACCGGGGGGGCTTTCGCGGGGTGGTCGACGACGTATCTTCTGGCAGGACTCGGGCGTGCCGACATCGGCTCGCTGTTGCTCGTCGGGGCGGGTGGCTCGGTTTTCGGTGGGGCACTGGGCATCGGCATCACGGGAACACCGCTCGCGGTCGTCGTCGGGGTACTCGTCGCGGGCGCGTTCACGATCGCGCTCGCGCTGTTCGTCGACCGGTTCGTCTACAAGCCGATTCGAGGACAAAGCGGCATCGCACTGCTCATTACGAGCATCGGGGTCGCCTTCGCACTCCGGTATCTCATCCAGTTCGTCTACGGCTCTGACGTTCGAGGCACAACCTCCCAACCGCCGTCGTTCGGCATCTACCTGATCGACGGGTGGGTGCGCATCAACGCCCACCACGTCACCTTGCTCGTCGTCGCCGTCGGCCTCATGGCCGGCGTTCACCTGCTGTTACAGCGCACGAAACTCGGGAAAGCCATGCGTGCGATGGCCGACAATCAGGATCTCGCCCGTATCACGGGGATTCCAACAGAGAAAGTGATTCGATCGACGTGGCTCATCGGTGGCGGGTTGACGGGTATCGCGGGGTACATGCTCGTTCTCGAGAAAGGGACCATCGGCTTCAACGACGGGTGGCTCCTCTTACTGCTGATTTTCGCCGCGGTCATTCTGGGGGGTATCGGGTCGATTTACGGTGCCATCGTCGGCGGCCTCATCATCGGGTTGACGGCGTCGATGTCGGTGCTGTGGATTCCGGCTGACTTCTCGCGGGCGGCGGCGTTCTTCGTGATGATCGTCATCCTCATCGTGCGCCCACAGGGTATCTTCTCGGGGAGGGCGACAGCATGAGCGACGGAGACGCGGTCAGTTCGGAACCAAGTGGCCTCCGGGCACTCTGGGAGAACGACGCGACGAAAATCGCCGCATTGCTCGTCGGCATCTACGGGGTGTACATCCTCTCGGGGATGGTTCTTGGCTTTACGCTCCGCGGACAGTTGAACTCGATTGCAACGCTGACGTTCTACATCGGCGTCTTCTCTATGCTCGCGCTGGCACTCAACCTCCAGTGGGGGTACACCGGACTGTTCAACATCGGCGTCGTCGGCTTCATGGCAGTCGGTATCTACGTCATGGCGTTCTTCTCGAAGCCGGTGTACCAGGCTGGAACGGCCGCTCAGGTCGGCGGTCTCGGACTTCCAATCATCGTCGGTATCGTCGCAGGGATGCTCGCCGCCGCACTGCTGGGCCTCATCGTCGCGCTCCCGGCGCTTCGATTGCGGGCAGACTACCTCGCCATCGTCACCATCGCGTTCTCTGAAATCGTTCGCTTCGCCCTGCTGTCCGACGACATCCAGCGCTTCCAGTTCCTCGGCAGGCGCGTCGGTTTCGGTGGTGGGAGCGGACTCATCCTCGAGTTCACCGACCCGTTACGGGCATTCTTCGAATTCTTCGGATTCTGGGGTGCCTACATCGGCTTCGTCGACGGGGTTCGAACCGTCATTCCGAACAACCCCAAGCCCGTCGTCGACGGACTCGTGTACGGACTCATCCTGCTCGCCGTCGTCGCCGCGTACTACTGGCTGCTGAAGCGGACGGGTGAGTCTCCGTTCGGTCGGGTGTTGAAGGCGATTCGAGAGGACGAAGACGTTGCGAACGCGCTCGGCAAGGACACCAACCGGTTCAAGGTCAAGTCGTTCATGCTGGGGTGCGCGCTGATGGGACTCGCCGGCGTCTTCTGGCACATGGGCTCCGGTGCGGTGACGCCGAACGCCTTCAGACCGCAGGTGACGTTCTTCATCTGGATTGCACTCATCATCGGCGGCGCCGGGTCGAACACCGGGGCAGTCATGGGCGGGGCGCTCTTCGCGGCGGTGCTCTTCCAGGGACCACGCTATCTGAAAAACATCATCGAGGTCGCGTTGAACATCAACCTCGACGCCGCACCATCGGGATTCGGCCCGGCTATCGAACCGCTGTTCTCCCAACTCGACCCGGTTCCGTTCTTTCTGTACACCCTCGACAGCGTTCGCCAACTACAACTGGTCATCATGGGACTGGTACTCATCTGGCTGATGCACAACCGACCGGAGGGACTGCTCGGTCACCGCAAAGAGACAGCCGCGAGCATTCCGTTGCGGAGTCGCCCGAGGGAGTCGGCCACAGCGGCCGATGGAGGCGAGACAGATGAGTGAAACCGTCGACGAGACGAGCCCGGAAGCACGGACGAGCGGTGAAGCCACGGACGACCGACAGTACCCGCTGCAGGTCGAGAATCTTCGAAAATCGTTCGGGGGTATCACGGCCGTCGACGACACGAGTTTTCAGGTCGAACGAGGCTCGTTGACGGGACTTATCGGGCCGAACGGCGCGGGGAAGTCCACGACGTTCAACCTCATCACCGGGATGTACAAGCCCGACTCCGGAACCGTCACGTTCAACGGCGAGGACATCACTGGTTTCCAGCCGTTTCAAATCGCCAACCGGGGACTGGTGAGGACGTTCCAGATCGCCCGTGAACTCGAGGAGATGACCGTCCTCGAAAACATGATGCTGGCCCCGAAAGGACAGGTCGGCGAGTCGCTGTGGCGGTCTGTGACGCCCGGAACGCGGCGGCAGGTCGTCGACCAGGAGTACGAACTCCTCGACCGGGTGTGGGAGATGCTCGATTTCTTCGAGATAGAGCACCTCGCCGAGGAGTACGCTGGGAACCTCTCGGGCGGGCAGCGAAAACTGCTAGAGATGGCCAGAGCGCTGCTGACCGATCCCGACATGCTCCTGCTCGACGAACCGTTCGCTGGCGTCAATCCCACGCTCGAACATCGCCTGCTCGACCACGTCCACGAACTCAGGGGTCAGGGGTACACGTTCCTCCTCGTCGAACACGACATGGACCTCATCATGAACAACTGCGAGCACGTCATCGTGATGCACCAGGGCCGCATCCTCACCGAAGGGACGCCCGAGGCGATTCGAGCGAACGAAGAAGTTATCGAAGCCTACCTCGGGGGGACCGTATGAATCGACGCGTCGACCCGGTCGGCCGGAGGTGGGTGCGATGAGTCTGCTCGAAGTGCGTAACCTCGATGCGGGTTACGGGGACTTACAGATTCTTCGGGACGTCACCCTCGACGTTGCCGACGGGGAGTACGTCACCATCGTCGGCCCGAACGGCGCGGGCAAGTCGACGGCGATGAAATCCGTGTTCGGACTGACGACCCACATGGGCGGGACGGTGACGTTCGACGGCGAGGACATCACCGGGGCCGACCCCGAGGACATCATTCACAAGGGCCTCGGGTACGTCCCGCAAAACGAGAACATCTTCGGGACGCTCACCGTCAGAGAGAACCTCGACATGGGGGCGTACATCTTGGATGCGGTTCCCGAAGACGCGCTCGCGGAGGTGTTCGAGCGATTCCCGATTCTCGAAGAGCGACAGAACCAGAAGGCGGGGACGATGAGCGGCGGCCAACAGCAGATGCTCGCGATGGGACGGGCACTGATGCTCGACCCGGCCCTGCTGCTGCTCGACGAGCCGAGCGCTGGCTTGGCCCCGGACCTCGTCGACGAGATGTTCGACAAGATAGACGAGATTAACGCCGCGGGGACGGCCATCTTGATGGTCGAACAGAACGCGAAGGAGGCGCTCCGTCGATGCGACAGGGGATACGTGCTGGCGAACGGGCAGAACCGCTACGTGGACTCGGGGACGGCGCTCCTCAACGACCAGGAAGTGCGACAGGAGTTCCTCGGCGGCTGAAGAGCAGTCGTGTTCCTACCGTCCGTCCGAATGATGGCGCGGGCCGACTTTGTAACGGATTTGGTGGATTATCCGGCCACTCAAAGGCAATATCCAAACGTATTAGCAGATACTGCGTCTCCGACCCGTCTTCTTGCCGAGAGCGATAGTTTTTATAAAACGAGGTATCAAAATTCCAACTGGATACTATGGACCGCCGGAAGTACATCAGCATCTTTGGAACCGTAGGCGTCTCCGCCCTCGGGCTGGGGCTCGCGTATCAGCTTTCTGAAGGTAATATTTCTCTCGGAGACGAATCGGACGTCTCCGAGACGGTCAGCGGAAGTCCCGAATCGCTCGCGTTCGATGCCGAAGAGGGCGTCGAGATCCGAATCTCGGTCAGGGATACGCAGGACGCGCCATACAGTGGGTCGTTCGCGCTGCAGGACCCTGACGGAAACGAGGTCCTCGAGGGGGGACCTCGGGGAGGGTCGGATACGACGATGGAAACGCACACCGCCGAGCAAGGGGGGACCTATCGTCTCGTAGTCAACCCACAGGGGACGAGGCTTCACGTCTCCGTCTGGCTCGAAGACCCGAGTGAGTAGAAGGTCCCTCGTTATCACTCTCGGAGACGATGTCGACGCCAAAAACGAGGTGAGTGCGCCCTAGTTGTCCGGACCCGACAGCGCCGTCTCGATGTTCGAGGAGTACGAGTCTTCGCCGATGTTGAACGCGACTTCGTTGTACACTTCTCCGTCGAAGTTGTCCTGGAAGACCTCCGTGAAGCGCGAGGAGAGTTGCTGACCGTAGTCGTTGTTGACGTACAGCGTGGAGACGGTACCGACTTCGAGTCGCTCCGCGGCGACTTGCGCCATCACGCGGCCCTGCAGGAAGTCCGACGGTGCAGTGCGGAAAATGTAGTCGTTGTCGTCGAGGTTCGACACCGACAGCGCCGTACTGGACGGCGAGCAGCCGACGACTTCGTTCGGGATTAACACTTCCTGAGAGACGGGAACGTTCACACCCGAGGATGCCGCACCACACACGGCGGGGACGCCGGCGCTGACGAGCGAGTTGGCACCCGCGGTACCGGTCTCCGGCGAGGTGTTCGTGTCCTCGATTTGGGTGTTCACGGTCAGGTCCAGGTCGGAGTCGTTGACCTGCGCCGCCGGCAGTTCTGCTGCCTGAATCATGGGTTGACCGACTGCCGCGAGGTCGCCGGTCTCCGGGAGCAGGATGCCCAGCGAGATCTCTCGACCCATGCCACCCGACGCGCTGTCTGCCATTCCGCCACTCGGG
>JBNJGG010000069.1:0-13705 GCA_051747545.1 Halobacteriota archaeon
GTTTTCTCCCGACGACGTGCGCGACGCACAGGAGGTGTTTCTCACCAACACGACGTGGGAACTCCGCCCCGTCGAGCGCGTCGACGGTATCCGCGTCGAGCAGGGCCCCGTCACGTCACTGCTTTCGCACCTGTTCGACGAGCGTGTCGAGCGCGAGTATTATTCCTGAGGCGAGTTGCCCATCCATGGGTTGAATCGCTCGCTCCAGGGCGAGTTTCGAGCGGTTGCCTGGGGCTCCCTTCTCCGTGAGTGCTTCCTTCGGCACGGGGGCATCGCCAACCACACGCAGCGGTCCTGGGGAATGCAGAATGTACACACATAAATCCGACCGCTCTCAATCGCAGGCCGATGGATTCGGCACGTCGAATTACGTCGCTCGACGAGATTCCCGACGACACGACGTTTCTCTTCACGATTCGGCACGTCAAGGCCGACGAGGAACGCGAGGCGATCCTGGTCCGACTCGCAGACGACGTCGCCTGCTGGCTGAACTACTGCCAGCATCTGACGCACATCCACCTCGACAAAGGGTCCGGCGCGGAGATGCGAAACGGCGAACTCGTCTGTACGAACCACGGCGCGTACTTCGAATCCGACTCCGGCTACTGCAACTTCGGTCCCTGCGAGGGCGCGTTTTTGAACGGCGTAGACGTGACACTCTCCGGCGGCGAGGTCTACCTTTCCGACGACGACTACGAGTTCGTCGGATACGGTCCCATCGAGACCGACCCCATCGACCGTTCCTCGTCGTCGAACGTCGAGTTCTGACACCGTGGATCGAACCACTGCGTCGGTGTCTGTGCGAGGAGAGCGGGCCTTCGACACGACTCTAGTGTATCGACAGCCCGGATGTGGGACTTCGAAGTAAAGCGCCTGCTCCCTTCGACACGACTCTAGTGTATCGACAGCCCCGAGCACCGCGTCCGCCCTGCGGCGATTTGTCGGTGCCCGCTGGAGGTCTTTGCGGCGGCGTCGGTCACGGCTCTCTCAGGTGTGGCGTGGCTCTGATCGCTCTCGGTGTGCGACTTCGAGTTGTGTTCCCTCGTCGGCATCGACGCAGACGACGACATCGTCGACCGCACGAACGTACTCACTGGTGTGCTTGCCGGACAGGCTGATTCGGGTCCGTTCGAGTATCAATTCGGCCTCGGTGAGCTGGTCGAGTTTTCGGTATGTCGTCGACAGCGGCAGGTCACAGGTCTCAGATAGCTTCCGCGCCGACAGGCGTTCGCCGTCGACCGCTTCGAGGATTGCACGGCAACCCTTGTCGCCGAGCGCGTTCAGAACCAGTTGAATCTCTTCGTCGGTGTCGACGACGTCGAGGTCGCTCGGGTGGTGACTCTGTCGAAGAGCGGTGACGGATGCCATCTGTGGGTGACTCACAGCTATGTGGTGAGTCCGAACAGGGACCAACGTACATCCCCACTATCAGGGTGGTTTTATAAGCACGGTAACTATCCACCGACCCACCGCGATTGGCGCACCGGCACACACTGGGTCAGCACACTGACACACTGGCTCAACACATCGACACACATCGAGTCAACACACCGACGCTGTCGTCCACCGACGTTCAACGGGGCTGGCCAGTAATCCCGCCACAGTGAGCGAATCGAGGGTTCCCTACGTACCATCTTCGAGGAGGTCATCGAAGAGTTTCGCTTGCGCCGCCGCGAGGTGTTCCGAGAACGTCGACTGGTCGATGTCGAGCGCCTCGGCAATCTCCGTGGCGTTCGCCCGCCTCGGTCGCTCGAAGTACCCCATCTCGTAGGCAGTCTGTAGCACTTCCAACTGCCGGTTGGTGAGCTTACTCCGGTCGACGAACACGTCGTCTCTCGGCTCCCCCTCGGTCGGCCCCCGGACCAGTCGTTTGATGTCCACCGCCGGGTACCGCTCGCGGAGTTCTGCGACGATGTCCTGTAGCTCCTCGTAATCGGACGCGTGGAAGACGAGCGTCAGGACACCGTCTCTGGCGACGTAGCGCTCGACCGGACAGCCGAACTTGCCGAGGCACTCGCACGGACAGTTCACTCCCTCGCCGTGACACACCCGGTATCGGTGTGTCGAACCGTACGAGATGATTGGTTCTCGACCTTCGACCGATTTTCCTTCGGTCGCCTCTACCGTGAACTCGCTGACGCTTTCGATTGACTCGAGCGGCGCGACGCTGGTCGACCGAGAGTAGATGGCACCGTCTATCCGCCCGGAGAGTTCCGTGACGGGACAGATATCCGGCGTGGCGAACTCGACGGTCGTTCGTATCCCGGTCGGCATGTGTTTTGAGAGATTCGTCGTCGCTTCAGTTTAGCATCGGTACTGCGTCCCAGACCAGCCGCGGTTCCGTCGGCGTCGCCCCGGCCCTTTCGACCCGGAGCATCGCATCACGTCCCACGGTCGACGACGACGAGACGGCCGCTCATCTCCGCGGGTTCTAACTTGTACAGATAGATGTCGAGGTCTGCTTTTGCGTCGGCCCATATCTCGAACAGCGGGCGCTTTGCGTCCCCGTACTGTTGTATGTGTTCGACCGTCAGTTCGTCCATCGAGACCGCTTCGAGCGTCCCGATTGCGACGACACTTCGATACGTGTCGTCGTCCTCTTCGTACACCACGAGCCGAGCCTGAGGCGACGAGGAGAGGAACCGGCGCTTCTCGCTCTGTGGAGTCGACACCAATCGCATGTAGAACTGTTGCTCGGTTGCGTCGTAGCCGTACGAGATGGGGATGGCGTACGGTTCGTCGTCACGAGCGAGAGAGAGTACGCCGGTTTCGTGTCTTCCGAGGAGGTCGCCAACCTCTTCGGAGGACATTTCGGTCTCCTGGTCTAGAACCATATCTAGTACGAAGCATAGATGCAGAAGGCTCGCTTATAGTTATTCTTGTCATCGCCCACCGCCTCGGGTCCGACCCGAACGGTCCCTGTGCACTGTTCGGTGGGCTTCGACGTGCGCCCGCCCTCGCTCGACCTCGGCGTACCCGATGGCTAGCCACCCGCGAGTGAACGAGCGATCCGCTCGAGAGGGAGCCATCACTCCTCAACAACAGCTGAACGCGTTTCCAGACACGTCGCTTCCGCAGACGACGCACCCCTTGTCGATGAGTGCGTCCTTCATCGGCCCGTTCACCATCAAGGACTCACCGCACTCTGGACAGACGAAGTTGTAGTCCTCCTCGGTACTCATCACTGCGTTGGTGTACATCACTGGAGCATAAATCAAGCCCTCTATTTCCAAGCCCGTGAGAACGTGCTTTAGAGGTGTCATTTCCGGCAATCACGACTGGCATTCCTACTCAGCGATGCCGAGTCGCCTCTGACGATGCCGACCGCATCCCTTCCGGGGGTTGCTGTACCGCGTCATCCCCCGGTAGCACCGTCGTAGCGGCGGACGATGGCCCCCACCCATCCGAGTTTGAGTCCCGTCGAGACGGCGAGGGCGACGACTACCCGGACGGGCTTGCGCGTGTACGCGGCGTACAGCATGTACCCGAACGCCGGGAGATTGAGAGCGTTGAGGACGTTCGGCCACCTCAGGCCGATGGTACCGTTCCCCTCTGACAGCCACCAGCGCTCGGCTCGAACCCCTCTCGTCATCCAACTGTCCGCGTCGGGGTCGGGCCGCGAGAACGCGATTGGATTGGCGGCGGCGGCGACGACGGCGGCGGCGACGAGTCGCCGGTCTCTCCGATACAGCCCCAGTACGAGTAGTGGCGAGATGAGCAGTCTCGACCAGCCGCTCTTGGGGTTCGAGTGCCGCTCCCAGAAGGCGTCTTCGAGACGAGTTCGGAGTGACCTGTCCTGTCGTGTGGCCATACTGTTCCGTAGGTGTGGTGAATTGAAAAACGGGACGGTGACTCTGTGGTTCAAATCACCTGTCGCATTTTCGAGAACCCGTTCGCACACACAGAGACGAGACTCGGTGCCCGAGATGTTGGTTCTCGAAAAGTAGCGGGAGGTAGATTTGAACGACGCCCGCTCGCTCCCGCTAGTCACGTGCGGTCTGGTTCACATCTACTCGGGGCTATGTTGCCGAACCCAGCGGTCGCTCGGCGATGAAACGCCTCGCTCGAGGTGTGGGTTCGGCAAAACATAGCGGGAGGTAGATTTGAACTACCGATCTCCGGGTTATGAGCCCGGCGGAATCTCCTGGCTATCCCATCCCGCTACTTCCTTCAAACCGACCCCTGATGTTAAGGATTGTGATTCGTGCGCTGTATGGTAGTTTTCCGCGCGGCTACGTGGTCCCGACTCGCCACGTGAAAAGGCTCTCGGCCACGTAGTTGACGAGGAACCCGACGCCGATTCCGATGGCGTTCGACATCGCCAGCCACGTCCCCTCGCCACCGACCGGAAGGGCGACCGGCAACCCCGAGACGTAGACGAAGACGACTGTGGCCACGAGGACGCCGCCGACGCGGACGAGGTTCGACCGGAGGAATCGTCGCCACAGCGCTCTCCGTCCCTCGGCCCCCTCCTCGGCGAACGTCCAGTGCTCGTTGATGAGGAACATGAGGACGATTGCCAACTCCGCGCCGACGAGTTTGGCCGACCCGCGGTAGAGGCCGAACTGCGTCGTCAACACGACTACCGTCGCGGTGTCGAGGACTGCTCCTGCGGCACCGACCGAGAGAAACTGACCGAACCGAAGCCCGGAGACGAGCGCCGACAACCGGCGTTTGACGTTACTCACCTTCGAGCACCTCGGTCAGCGAGACGTTACTCATCGGTGGCCTCCTCAACCAGCGAGACGGTACCACCTGCGACCACCCCGACAAGCGAGACGCTACTCATCGGCGACCTCTCCGGCCAGTTGCTCTACCAGCGCGGGACTTCGATGGCGTCGGGCGTCGAGCAAGGCGTGAAACCGGTCTTCTCGAATCAGCCTCGACCGGTGGCGGGCGAGCACCAGTCCTCGGGCCAGTCGAAGGCTCGTCCGCACCGGCGACACCGTCGACCCCGGCTGGTCCTCCCAGACGACGGGCACCTCGACGACGTGTCGGCCGGCCGCGTCGGTCGCGGCCACGAGTTCGATGTCCCACGCGAAGCCGGGGTCGTAGAGGTGTTCTCGAACGTCTCCCCACGTCTCGCGGGTCAGCGCTTTCGCCCCGCACTGGTAGTCGTAGAGTTCCACGTCGAGTGCCCGTCGAGCGACCCACGCGAACGCGTCGCCCAGGCGTCGACGCGCGAACGTCTGGTGAGACGCCACGGTGGCGTCCGGGTGCCGACGCGATCCGACGGCGAGGTCCGCTCGACCGTCGACGACGGGTTTCAGGACGTCCGCAACCGAGTCGACCGGCGTGCTCCCGTCGGCGTCGACGAAGCCGAGGACCTCGGTGTCGAGCGCCTCGAATCCCGCGGTGATTGCCGCACCCTTCCCTCGGCGTGTCTCGACGGCGTTGAGCGTCACCGGAAGCGCTGCGAGACGGTCGACCATCCCGGGCCGCGGCGCGTCGAGTTCGATACGAATCTCCTCGGGGGCAAGTTGCTCCTGCAGGGTCTCGACGTACGCGGACAGGCGATCCGGGTCGGGCCGGTACGCGGGGACCACCACCCCGACGGAGCGGGTCATGCCCCGGGGTTTCGTGGGGTCGGTAAAAAACGGTGCGACTCCGCCCCCGAAATGGGACGTATCACAAAGCGTTTACCGGCCCGACGCACGTCTCTCCGTAGGATGGAGTACGTCCTCGTCGTCCGGTGGCTCGTCGTCCTTGGCCTTCTGGCCGCCGCCGGCGTCCCCATCGCGGTTCGGTTGTTCCCGCGTCTCCCTGGTCGCGGGGTCGGATTCGCACTTCCGGTTTCTTTGGTCGTCCTCACGACCGGTGCCTACTGGGTCGGCCACGTCACCTTCGGTCCCGTCGCCCTGGTGTCGGGTATGGGCCTGCTGCTCGTCGCGTCTGGACTTGCCGGTCTCGACCTGTCGGCACTCCGTGACCGACGCGTCGCCCTCGCGTCCGACCTCGACATCGACCGTCGTGCCCTCGCCGAGGTCGCGGTCGTCTTCACCGTCGCCTTCCTGTTCATGGTCGCCATCCGAGCGGTCGACCCCGCGGTCCACCCGCTCGGCGGCGAGAAGTTCCTCGACTTCGGCCTGTTGCAGTCGCTTCGACGGGCCACGGCACTTCCGCCGGAGGACATGTGGTTCGCGGGTGAACCGGTCGCGTACTACTACGGTGGCCACCTGATCGCCTCGCTGCTTTCTCGATTGACGGCCACCCCACCGTCGTACGCGTACAACCTCGCGCTCGCGGGGTTCTACGCGCTGGTGGTGACCGCGGCGTACGACCTCGCGGCGGCTATCGCGGGGTCGCGCGGGGGGTCGCGGGTGTACGCCGGGGTAATCGCCGCGTTCGTCGTCGGCGTCTCGAGCAACCTCGTCACGGTGGGTCGCCTGTCACTGCTCGCCTTGCCCGAGGCGATGCGCCGACAGGCCGCCGAGGGAGTTGCGGCCGAGTCGGGGTACACCGTCGAGGAGATTCTCTCCGGGGCGCAGTCGTTCTTCTACTTTCACGCCAGTCGCGTCATCCCGGGGACCATCAACGAGTTTCCCTTCTTCGCGTGGCTCAACGGTGACCTCCACGCCCACATGATGGGCACGCCGTTTTTGCTCCTCGCCGCGGCGCTCGCGTTCAGTTACTACCGGACGCCCGCGGAGGAGCGCGGTCGGCGACGGGTGCTCGTCTACGGTGCGATTCCGGTCGTCGCCGGGTTGCTGGCGATCGTCGACACGTGGAGTTTCCCCACTGTCTTCGGCCTGCTGTGGCTCACGGTGACGTTCGCGCCAGCGACTCCGCTCTCGTTACTCCCGTCGTCGGTCGTCCCGTCGAGCACCACGGTCTCGACCGATGGCGGTTCGATGTGGACGCGGTTCAGCAACGAACTGGCCCGGCCGCTCGCGGCGCTTCTGATCGTCGTTCCGGCGGCACTCGTCGCCGTCTCCTTCGCGTTCCCGTTTCTGACCGGTGCCGCACAGGGCGGGGGGCGGTCGATCGCGATTCTCGCACCGTCCGAGCGGAGCGCACTCGGCCCGCTGTTTCTGGTCCACGGGGCGTTCGTCCTCTCCTTCGGAGCCTACCTCCTCAGCCGCCTCCGCGTCGAGCGACCGCTCGTCCTGCTGGTCGGTCTCGCGGCGGTCGGCGTCGTCGCCCTCGGGAACGGCCTCGCCGTCGGTCTGCTGGTCGTCCCCCTGCTGGTCTTCGGTTGGGTGGCCCTCCGGGCCGGTCGTCCCGTGGGCTTCGAGACGGTGCTGGTCGTCGCCGGGGCTGGACTCGTCACGCTCGTGGAACTGGTCTACGTCGTGGAACTCGCGGGGCCGCTCCGCATGAACACGGTGTTCAAGACGTACATGCAGGTCTGGGTGCTGTGGGCGACGGCCGTCGGCGTCGTCCTGCCCGCGCTGGTCGCAGACCCGCCCCGGTGGCTTCCGTGGGTTCGACTCTCCCTCCCGACTCGTCGGACGGTCTCGACGGTCTTCGTCGCGGCCCTCCTCGCGTCGACCACCATCTACGCCGGGTTAGCCCTCGACGCCCACTTCACGAACGCACCCGACCCGACGCTGAACGCGACGGCGTTCGTCGAACGAGACCATCCCGGGGAAGCGCCGGCGATTCGCTGGCTCGACGACCGCCCCGGTCAGCCGACGCTGCTCTCGGCACCCGGCACGTCGTGGTACCCCGGCGACGGGTCGGACCCGCGAAGCCGCGTGATGTACTCGTGGGGGGCGAATCCGGCCGCGAGTCTCACCGGCGTACCGACGGTGGCCGGCTGGCACCACGAAGTCGGCTACCGCGGAACCGACGCCTACGGCGAACGCGTCGCCGACGCCGACACGATGTTCACCGGCACAACAGCCGAGCGCGTGGCGCTCCTCCGCGAGTACGACGTGCGGTACATCTGGGTCGGCCCGTCCGAACGGGCCCGCTACGACGCCGTTTCGTTCGACGACGTCTCCGGTATCGAGGTCGCCTACGAGTCGTCTACCGTCACCATCTACCGCGTCGACCAGTCGGCACTCCCCAGCGCCTAGGTCGGGAGCCGTGACCGACCTCGCTGATCGGTCCGACGCCGACGCGAATCGGGGTTGCACGCGGTGAGTTGGCGTGACTACTCCGCAGTGGGCACCCGTCGGTCAGTCAGACTCGGTCGAACGGTGGAATTATATCGTGCTGTGTCGGTGACGGAAATGTAAGCATGACGGCGTCTCTCCCAGCGGTTCCCGGTGTATGATTTCCCCGCTCGTTATCGTCTCACTCGTCGAACTTCTCGTCGGGGGAGTCTGTCTCGTCATCGCATCGCTCTCGTGGAGTCATCGAACACGGCCCGCTGGAACCCCGCTCTTCCTCCTGAGTCTCGCCGGTGCGGGCTGGGCTATCACGGCGGGCGTAGCGTCTCTCGTGACCGACCCGGCCCTGACGAAGTGGGCACAACTCGCAACCTACGCCTTCGTCGGTCCGGCGGCAGTCTGCTGGTTCTACGTCGTCGTCGAGTACACGGGTCGCGACTGGTGGAAACGACGGCACGTCTCCGGGGCCGTCCTCGCACTCGTGCTACTCGAGTTGGTGAGTATCGCGACGGACCCGGTGCACCACCTCTACATCGCGCAGGCCAGCGCCGTCGCACCGTCGGGCGCGTTCGACCCCACGCCCGGGCCACTCCTCTTGGGGACTGCCGTGTGGAAAACCGGGCTCATCGTGGCCGGGATTAGCCTGTTGCTCCAGGAGTACGCGACCCGCCAGGGCATCATCAAAATCCAGTCGATTGCCATCATCGTCACCGGTATCGTGCCGATGACGACCGCCATCCTCGAACTCCTGGAGGTCGTTACGGTCGCTGGTCTCGATTTCAGCGTCATCGGCATCGCCGCCAGTACCGCAATCGTTCTCTGGGCGCTGTTCTACGCGGATTTCCTCGACGTCGTGCCGATTGCCCGCGAGACGCTCCTCGCGAGTATGACGGATGCCGTCGTCGTACTCGATGCGACGGGGCGCGTCGTCGATTTGAATCCGTCGTCGAAGACGGTGTTCGACGTCGACGGTGACGCCATCGGAATGCCAGTCACCGAACTCTTCGCTGGTCGCCCGCACTGCTTCGCGGACGACGAGTACCCGGCCTTTCTGACGGACCCCCGGTCTGTCACCTCCGAGTCGGTCGAACTGCTCACCGAAGTCGACGACGAGAAGCGGCACTACGAAATCAACGTGTCGCCAATCGCGTCCCCATCCGGTGACAGCCCCACTGCAACAGCCCGGTCCGACGACCTCCTCGGGTCGCTTCTGGTCTTTCGGGACGTGACGCGCCGGGACGAACGCGAGACCGAACTCGAAGTGAAGAACGCGCGTCTCCAGGAGTTCACGTCCATCGTGAGTCACGACCTCAGGAACCCCCTCAACGTCGCACAGGGTCGGATGGAACTCGCTCGCGAGACGCACGACGACGACCACTTCGACGCAGTGGCCCGCGCCCTCGACCGGATGAACACGCTCATCGAGGACCTCCTGCTACTCGCCCGAAAGGGACAGACGGTGACGGACCAAACCCCCGTCAGACTACGCGCGGCCGTCGAAACCTGCTGGGACAACGTCGTCACGGGCGACGCCACCCTCGTCGTCGACAGCGACCAGTTACTCTCGGCGAACCGAAGCCGGTTCGAGGAGCTACTCGAGAACCTCCTGAGGAACGCGGTCGAACACGGCGGCGACGACGTCACAGTTACGGTCGGCGACCTCGACGGCGGTCGGGGGTTCTATTTCATGGACGACGGGCGCGGCATCTCCGAGACCGACCGCGAGCGGATGTTCGAAATGGGATATTCGAGAATCGACGGGGGCACCGGGCTTGGGCTCGCCATCGTCGACGAAATCGCGCAGGCCCACGGGTGGACGATTCACGTCACTGAGAGCGAATCGGGTGGCACTCGCTTCGAATTTGTCACCGACGACACGATTGTGACCGACGACACGACTGCGTGATGGACGCATCCCGCCCGACGGTGGCCGGTCCCACGGCTGCCATCGTCGTCACGCAGGCGATGTCTCTCACGTCTCGTCGGGTCCACAGAATCGACCTCATACGTTACCGGAGTTGACGGTGATACATCGTCGATACGAGAGTGGACGACGCTACCTCGTTGCCACCGACTACTTCGGCAATACTGGGGGCCGGTGACGCCGAGACTGCCTCAGAGGATGCGACTGCCGCCGCGAGTCACGACGTCGACCGTATCTGCGTCGACGGCCTCGACGTCGAGGAAGTGCGGGACGTACTCTCGTTTGTCGAAGACGGGTCGCTCGTCTTCCGTACCGATGACGCACCAAAGTTGAACCTCGTCTGGGCCGTGATAGTCACCCTGTCGCTGAATCGAAAAGCAGACCTGCTCCTTCCCGTCGTAGTTGATGACGGCGTCCTTCCGGATGCCGGGGTCCCCACGAACGATGAGGTGTTGCATGGTCTCGTGTTTGAATAGTCCGGGCATTAAGGCTTCGATACTGCGTACTCGGTCGCCTCGGGTCGTCGCTGTGGTGGTTCGTACGCCGTTTCAACTCGTTCCTTCGCGGGGCGTCACTCGCGGAGACGAACCAAACGGGTTTTAACGCGTGAAATCAACGTTCTACCAAGGTAGATATCTATGCAGATGCCTCGTCGATTCAATACGTATTGTCCGCACTGTAACACCCACCACGAACACGAGGTCGAAAAAGTCCGACGCGGACGCGAGACGCACCTCAAGTGGAACTACCGTCAGCAGCAGCGCCGCTCGGCCGTCATCGGCAACGCTGGGAAGTTCTCGAAGGTACCCGGTGGCGACAAGCCGACCAAGAAGACGCACCTCAAGTACCGCTGCAGCGAGTGCGGCAAGGCCCACATGCGAAAGGGTTGGCGCGCCGGGCGTCTCGAGTTCCAGGAGTGAGCATGTCGGGGAGCTTCTATCTGGTCAAGTGCAGTGATTGCGAGAACGAACAGATCGTCTTCGAGAAGGCCTCGACGGTGGTCAATTGCGCCGTCTGCGGGACCACGCTCGCCACGCCCACCGGTGGCCGGGCGGCCATCGACCACGAGGTCGTCGAGACCGTCGAGGCACGGTAATCGTCTGGAGGATCCGAGATGAAATACAGCGGCTGGCCCGAGAAGGGCGAACTCGTCGTCGGCAAGGTCGACGAACTCGCCGACTTCGGCGTCTTCGTCGACCTCGAAGAGTACGAGGAAAAGCGAGGGCTGGTCCACATCAGCGAGGTGGCGAGCGGGTGGATAAAGAACATCCGCGACCACGTCAGACCCGGCCAGACGGTCGTCGCGAAAGTGCTCGGTGTCAACGAGAACTCCCAGCAGATAGACCTCTCGCTGAAGGACGTCAACGAACACCAGCGCAAGGAGAAAATTCAGGAGTGGAAGAACGAACAGAAGGCCGATAAGTGGATGGCACTGGCGTTCGGCGAGGACATCTCCGACGAGCAGTACCGTACCGTGGCCAACGCGCTGCTCGGTGAGTTCGACTCCCTGTACGACGGGTTCGAACAGGCGGCAATCCACGGCGTGGAAGCCCTCGAACCCGTCGACCTCTCCACCGAGGAGACCGAGGCCATCGTCGAGACGGCTCGCGAGAACGTCTCGGTCCCCTACGTGAACGTCACGGGCTACATCGACCTGCGCTGTGCGACCCCCGACGGTGTCGACACCGTCAAGGAGGCGCTGAAGGCTGCCGAAGGGAACGGCGACCTCCCCGACGAGGTCGAACTGTCGGTCACCTACGTCGGCTCACCCGAGTACCGAATCAAGGTCCGAGCCCCCGATTACAAGACTGCAGAGACGGCACTCGAAGAGAGCGCGACCCGCGCTCGAACCGTCGTCGAGGCCGCCGGCGGCACCGCGTCGTACCACCGCGAGCGCCACGAAGAAGACGACGAATGAAGTCCGACATCCGGGTGTGTGCCGCGTGGCGAGACCGCCACGAACGCCCGGTGTACACGCTCTCGGATACCTGTCCGCGCTGTGGGTCTGAGGCGGTCAACAGCGCCCCTGCGCCGTTCAATCCGAACGACCCCTACGGTGAGTACCGACGCGCTCTTAAACGGCGCGCCCGCGAGTAGACTCATGGATCAAATCGACGTCGAAACGATTGCGGAGCGTGAGCTCTCTGAGCCGGTACTCGTCGAGGGGTTGCCGGGGGTCGGCCACGTCGGAAAACTCGCGGTCGAGCATCTCATCGAAGAGCTGGATGGCGAACTCGTTCGTCGAGTGTACGCCGACGTGTTTCCCCCACAGGTGAGTGTCGACGAGGAGGGCGTTTCGCACCTCGCCGCCGCCGAATTTCACGCACTCGACGCCGACGGAACTGACCTGCTCGTCCTGACGGGCGACCACCAGGCGCAGAACAACGCCGGCCATTATCACCTGACGGCCGCCTTCCTCGACGTGGCAGAGTCCTTCGGTGCGACCCGTGGATTCGCCCTCGGTGGCGTCCCGACCGGCGAACTCGTCGACGAGTACAACGTTCTCGGAGCGGTGACCGACGCCGAGATGAAGCCCCAGCTGGAAGAGGTGGGCGTGGAGTTTCGTCCCGACGAACCCGCCGGAGGTATCGTCGGCGTCAGCGGTCTCCTGCTGGGTCTCGGCGGTCGACGCGGAATGGACGTGACCTGTCTGATGGGTGAAACGAGCGGGTATCTCGTCGACCCCAAGAGTGCCCAGGCCGTGTTGGAGGTACTGCAGACTGTCCTCGACTTCGAAGTCGACTTCGAGCCACTCGAAGACCGTGCCGAGGAGATGGAGGAGGTCGCCGGGAAGATTCAGGAGATGCAGAACCAACAGCAGGGCATTCCGACGGACGACGACCTGCGATACATCGGCTGACGTCGACGAGTGCCGTCTCGGTTGATCTTTTTCGACGGGGCCGATTGCCTTCGGCTACGTGGGTGGGGTGAGTTCGACCACGGAAGCGACGAGACTTCCGGTACCGGCTGACGAGAGGTTCTTTAGTGTCGGTGGCTAACGTCTGGTCGTGCTGGCCGAGTGGTTGGCGTCGCTTCCCAACTGGCTCGTCGTGGGCCTGCTTGTCGGCGCACTCGCATCCGTCGTGGTCGCCGCCGTCTTCTACCTCGGTGACCGCCTGTTCCCGACGGCGTCCTCGCCGTCCGCCGACCGAATCGACGGGACGAACCGCCGGCGCGCAGAGATCCGTGAGTACCTCGGAGCCATCGCCGAACCGTTCTCCGAGGACGCAGTGGTTCACGGTGAGACGGTCGCCTTCTACCTGTCCGACCGCGACGTGGCCATCACGTTCGACGCACGGGCGTTCTTCCGACTCCAGAGGGAGGGGACGCACGCCGTCCTCTGTGAGCACGAGATGCCGGGCTACCACCTCGGAAAACGGCTCCCGTTCGAGGTACCCGACCTCGAACCACCCGCATCTCGCAGTGATGACCCGGTCGCCGCAGCGTTTCGCGCGCTCGGACTCCCACCGACAGCCTCGGAAGCGGAGGTACAGGCCGCCTATCGTGCGCGTGTCAAAGACGCCCACCCCGACCACGGTGGCGACCTCGAACGCTTCCAACGCCTCCGCGAGGCCTACACCACCGCGAAGATGCACGCCGTCGGCGCGTCGATGCGGTGACGACGACGTGTGCCGAGTGCGCTGTCTGGTTCGGTCACGCGTCGGTGACCTGATAAACGACATCGCTGTCGCGGAGCGCGTCGGTGACCCGTCCGACCGCATCG
>JBNJGG010000070.1:0-13703 GCA_051747545.1 Halobacteriota archaeon
GTGGGCCCTACTTGTGCGCCGAGGGCGGCCGCCCCCCGGCGAACGCCCGTGTCGACGACGAGAACGTCGTCCTCGTCGGTCACCTCGGGAGCGCGGAGACGCTCTCGGAGACGCTCGCACTCGGGTTCGCCAACAACGCCGACACCGCGGCCGCACTGGGCGAAGCGGAGGGGGCGCTGAGCCGCGGCTTCGAGACGGTTCGAGCGGCGTATCGAGACTCCTGGACCGAGTATCTCGAGGGCGTGACGCTTCCGGCGTCGGTCGAACGCGACCCGGACCTCGCCGCGCAGTACCGGGCGTCGTTGATGACCCTCCGTGCCGTCGAGGACAAGACCTTCCTCGGTGCGAGCATCGCCAGTCCGTCGGTGCCGTGGGGCGAGGCCGTTTCGGCCGAAGAGTCGAAAGGATACGGGTACAACTTCGTCTGGTCGCGCGACCTCTATCAGGTCTTCACGGTGTTCGAGGCCATCGGTGACTTCGAAACCGCGGCGAACGCGCTGTCGTACGTCTACCGCTACCAGCAGGACGACCGGGGATTCATCCCGCAGAACACCTACCTGAGCGGGCGCACCCGGTGGGGCGGCGAGCAGATGGACAACATCTCGTTCCCGCAGGTGATGGCGTACGCGCTGGCAACGCGCGGCGTCGACTTCGACGAGGTCGGCTACGACTACGAGAACGTCAAACGGTCTGCGGACTACGTGGTCCGAAACGGGCCGCCGACCGCACAGGAACGCTGGGAGGAAGAGGCCGGGTACTCGCCGTCGTCTATCGCCGCCGAGATCGCCGGCCTCGCCTGTGCGGGTGCGCTCGCCATCGACGCGGAGCGGCTCGCAGACGCGCTCATCTGGTTGGCGCTCGCCGACGACTGGGCGAGCAACGTCGAGCGGTGGACGGCCACCGAGACCGGGACCGACCGCCACCCTCACACGCCGTACTACGTCCGAATCACGCGTGACGGAGACCCCGACGCGGGTACCCTCCGGACCTTGGCCAACGACGGGCCGACGCTCGACGAGCGAGAGATAATCGACGCGAGCTTTCTCGAACTCGTCCGCCTGGGTATCAAACCGTGGGACGACGAGGTGATTCGCAACTCCCTCGAGGAGGTCGACGGCACCCTCCGCGTCGACACGCCCCACGGACCCGCCTTTTACCGCTACAACGGCGATGGGTACGGCGAACGCGACTGCGAGGACGAGGGGGCACCGTGGACCGTCGAAGACAGCGGCAAGGGTCGACTGTGGCCCATCTTCACCGGCGAGCGCGGCGAGTACGAGCTGGTGGCCGGAACCGATTCGGGGCCGTTGGCACCGGAGCGACTGCTCGAAACGATGGCGGAATTCGCAAACAGCGGGCGCATGCTCGCAGAGCAGGTGTGGGACCGCGAGCACGCCACCGACTACGACTGGCAGTTCGGCGAGGGGACCGGGTCGGCGACGCCGCTGGCGTGGAGCATGGCGCAGTTCGTCCGCCTCGCTCACGGTGTCGACGCGGGCGAACCCGTCGAGACTCCGGCGTTCGTTCGAGAGCGCTACCTCGGACGCGACCGACCCGAGGGGCCGACCCTCCGGGTCGACACGAACTTCGTCGGCGACACGCTCCAGGTGTCGGGCCAGACCGACGGCGCAGTCGTCGCCATCAAGACGCTGGGAGAGACGACGCTGGTCGAACCGGAGGCCGGCGAGTTCGAAGCGTCGCTGTCCCTCGGATACGGCGAGAATCAGGTGGTCGTCGCCGCAGGCACTCACCACGAGGTCGAGCGTGCGGGCACCACGGTGGTCAGGTTCACGCTCTAACCGCTGGCGTCGTGGGCGCAAGCCTTCGCACGTCCTCACTAGAAGCGGACGTTTTTGTCAGAACCCGACGTAGGACAAGTATGGCAGTGTACCGGCGTCGCACCAGAGTCCGAGCACCCCTCGAGAAGGTGTGGGACTTTCACTCCCGCATCGACGGACTGGAGGCGCTCACGCCGTCGTGGATGAACCTCCGCGTCGAGGCGATACGTGGTCCGTCGGGCGAACGCGACCCGGAGGAACTCGTGGGCGGAACGCAGATTCGGCTCTCGATGCGACCGTTCGGGGTCGGGCCACGACAGCGGTGGGTGTCTCGAATCCTCGACCGCGAGGAGTCGGAGACGGCCGCCATGTTCCGCGACGACATGGTGGGCGGCCCCTTCCAGAAGTGGGTCCACACGCACCGATTCTTCGCGGACGGCGACCGAACCGTCGTCGACGACCGCGTGGAGTACGAACTGCCGCCGGGCGAGGCCGGTCGGATGGTCAGTCCACTCGCAGTCGTGGGATTCGAACCGATGTTTCGGTATCGACACCGCCGGACGCGAGAACTGCTCGAAGGGTCGTCCGTCCAACGCGCGTCGACGACGTGGTGAGAGTACCCCGTGTCGACGACGTGGTGAGAGTACGTCACGTCGACGAGGGACAGTAGAGCCGTAGGCTTTTGCGCCGGGCGGGCGAACGCGCGGTATGGACATCGAAGTCGTCGACATCGACCACGTCGCCCTCCGCGTCGGCGACGTCGACCGGGCGCTCGAATTCTACCACGGCCTGCTGGGACTCGACGTGAGAGACCGCCGGCGGTTCGAGGCAGGCGAGGTTCCGTACGTCGCCGTCGTCGCGGGGGGGCGACACCTTCACCTCGTACCGACCGACGAACCATTCGACGTGGGCGGCGAACACGTCTGTCTACTCCTGCGCTCCTCGCAGGTGGAAACCGAGGGAGAACTGGAGTCGGTACTCGACGAACTCAGAGACGCCGGAATCGAGGTGGAAGCGGACGAACCGCGAAAGCGGTACGGCGCGTACGGACGTGACTGGGCGGCCTACGTCAGAGACCCCGACGGTCGGCGAGTCGAACTCAAACTGCACTAGCGAACTCGAACGAACTCGGACGCCACCACGGTCACGCCGCTCGTTCTGGCGGTCCAGCGTCTGCCGGGGCGGTCCAACGTCTGTCGGGGCGGCCAGCGGTGGGACACGACCCTCGAACGACGCGGCAGTCACGGCGTCGGGGAGAGTCGGTGTACCGCCTGTGCACCTGGCCGCTCGTGAGACGACTGACCGAGCGAGCCTATGCTTCGTCGAAGCCCTCAAACTCGGCGAACCGCCGACGCCAGTCGGTCGGAATTTCCGTCGGCGTCCCCGCGTCGGCATCGACGACCACTTGTGTCGTCGTCCCCGTCGCTACCACTGCGCCCTCGGCCCGTAGCTCGTAGGTGAACTCGAAACTCGTCGTGCCGAGGCTCGTGACGCCGACGGCGACGGTGACGCGGTCGGCGCTCGAGATCGGTCGCCGATAGTCGATTTCGAGACGCGCGACGACGAAGTGTAGTTCGGCTATCGTGAGGTCGAGAACTTCTTTGAGATACCTGACCCGACCCTCCTCCAGGTACGTCGCGTACACGGCGTTGTTGACGTGGCCGAGGGCGTCGATGTCTCGGAAGCGAACGTCGAGGTCAGTCTCGAACGAGAACTCGGTCATACCTGACACACGTGGGCAGGTCGATAAACTCCAACGGTCTCGGGAAGTCCGATAGCGTCGACGACGCGAATCACGGGCCCGAACTCGCGATAATGACAGAGTGAACCCATTTTCCGAACAGGCTAATATTTAGAGGTGGGTATATACACGCCAGTGACTGAGGGCAGTGACCAAGCAGCGTTGCGACTCCTCGTCGTGGCCGAAGACGACGCGATTGCCGACCTCGTCACGCGACTCTCGGAGGTCGATGGACGTGTGTTCGAGGTGTCGACGGCGGCTTCGACTACGGATGCGGTGACGGTACTGAAGGAACTGGACGCGGCTGTCGACTGCATTCTGATCGAGTACGGGACAGTCGAAACAGACGACGCGCAACTGATGAGTTCTGGCCGGGGGAACCGGATACCCTGTCTTTTCCTCCTCGACGACGAGACCGACCCCCTCACGGTCGAGGTGATTCGAGACGGCACGTTCGACTACGTCGAGACGCGGTGTGCGTCTGCGTACCCCTCGTCGCTGTCCCACCGCGTCAGACAGGTCGTCGAGCGCGCAGAGTCGACACCGACGCAATCGATGGGTGAAACGTACCTCCAGACGGTGCTAGACACCATCGACGACGTGTTCTTCCTGCTCTCACCGGAGGGTGAACCGCTGAACTGGAACCGTCGAGCCAACGAGATTACCGGCTATTCAGACGCGGAGATGACGTCGATGACGATGACCGATTTCGTCGTCGAAGCCGATCACGCGCGAATGGTCGACGCAGCGGCGGAGGTGCTAGAGACTGGTCACGCCGAGTTCGAAGCGACGGTGAGGACGAAGGACGGACGGGAAATCCCGTTCGAGTACCGGTCCACGAAACTCACCGACGCGAAAGGTAACGACATCGGTATCTGTGGCATCGGTCGCGACGTGAGCGAGCGCGTCGCCCGCGAACGCACGTTACAGGAACGAGAGCGGACGCTAGAGCGACAGACCGAACAGCTAGCCGACCTCGACCGGATGAATCGCGTGATTCGGTCGGTCCAGCGGGGCCTGGTCCGAGCGAAACATCGAACGGAAGTCGAACGGCTCGTCTGCGACCAGTTAGTCGACACCGGGCAGTACGAGTTCGTGTGGATGAGCCGGTGGAACGCGGTCGCAGAAGTCCTGTCACCCGCGGCTTGGGCCGGCCGAGACCGAACATTCGTCGACTCGTTGCTCGCGGGGTCCCCCCACGTGACAGACTCGGAGACGATTCCCGCACTGAAGGCCATCGACGCGAACGAGCCGCTGGTGTTTCCCGCTATCGGAGAGTTGGACCGACACGACCGATGGCGAACGCTCGCTTCAGAAACCGGGTTCCGATCCGCCGCGGTGTTGCCGCTATCGCTCGGAGACAGCGACATGGGTGTCGTCGAAGTGTACTCGACGCGTTCGGACGCCTTTCCACACGACGAGCTAACGGTCCTCGCCGAACTCACGGAGACCATCGCGGACTCCATCAAGTCGGTCGGCCACCAGGAGGCGCTCGTGAGTACGAACGCCGTCGAGGTAACCGTCGAAGTGAAGACGAACGGGAGCCTCTGGTCCACAATCGCCCGTGAAGTCGGATGTACGTTGTCCGTCGACAGCATCTCACCCCGGGAAGATGGGACGTGGGACGTGTTCTATCGTGTCGGTGACGCTCACGTCGAGGCAGTCGTCGAGTGCGCAAAGCGAATTCCCGGCGTGGTCGACGCGGAGGTGACTCATTCGGTGAACGGCGATGAGTTGGCTCACCTCGTTCGACCGAGGTTACCCGCCGCCGAGACCATCGCCGAGCAGAACGGACAACTGCAGTCCGCAGAGTTCGGTACCGAGACGGGGAGACTCACGTTCACACTGCCCCAATCCGAGAGCGTGAGGGCCGTTCACGAGGCTCTTCTGTCCCTCTATCCGAGCGTCGAACTCCGCCGTCAGCGACGACGGTGGGCGGTTCGAGACCCGAAGGAGAACGTCTCGGAGGAGTTGACACCGCGACAGCGCGAGTGCATCGAACTCGCCTTCGACCGAGGGTACTACGAGTCTCCGCGCACCGCGTCGGGGTCGGAACTCGCGGCCGAAATCGGCATCTCCCCGCCCACGTTCCACGACCACCTTCGAAAGGGGACGCAGAAGGTGTTCGCCGCGTTGCTGGACGAGACCGAGTGAACTGTTCGCGTTACTATCAAACCGTCTCGTGAGACACCTCGCTCGATTCTCGGGGAGGAGACGCGGCCGTCGGGTCGCTCCGGCCATCGAGACACCCACATTCGAGTCGGATATTTCGAGCAGGAAGTTTCGATTTCAGTACCGACAAACGCGAAACGGGGCGCAACCAGGAGGACACCGTCGATTCGGTCTGGACCGATTTCGTAGACGTACTCCGACCGATTACTATCGGACAAAGATCCAGCGGGGTACACGGTTGACACGCCTCGGCTCGATGGTAGCAACCACCCCGCGATACAAGCCCAATGAAGAGCGTATGTTATGCTATGTCCACAACGACACCGTCGCGTGTCGGCATCGTCGGGGCGGGAACCATCTGTCGAGAGGCTCACTTACCGGTGCTAACGAACCTCTTCGAAGCCGACCTCGCGTTCGTGGCAGACGTCGATGGTGAGCGTGCCAGACGAACGACGCGAGGGTACGCCGTCCGTGGCATCACGGTGAGCGACCCCGAAGACGTTCCCGAGTGCGACGCGTGTTTACTGGCAGTTCCTGTCGGCGTGCGCGACCCCTACATCGCGGAACTGGGACGCCGCGGGACGGCGATGTTCACCGAGAAACCGTTCGCTACCGACGAGAAGACACACCAGCGTCGTCTCAGCGCCGCCGGCGACACACCGATAACCTGTAACTATACTCGATTGCAGTTCGCCGCGACCCAGCAGCTACGTGCACTGGTCGCCTCCGGGTTGTTCGGCTCGCTCGAACGTGTGAGCCTCTCTCACGACCTCGTCGGGCCGACGAACGTCTCGCCCGGAAGCTACAGACTCAACCCGCGGCTCAGCGGTGGCGGCATCCTCGCCGAGACGGGGTGTCACGCCGTCAGTCAACTCGTTTCAATCCTCGGTGGCTACGACCTCCGGGTCGCCAGCTCGGAGTTTCGATGGGCCGACGACATCGAGGTGGAGGTCGATGCACGCCTGCGGGCCGTCCCCGCCGACCAGGGGCATCTGCCCGGCGGGGCAGAAAGCGCCACCGTCGAGTTGACGCTGAGTCGTGTTACTCCCTGTGGAACCCACGGACGGCTGGTCTTCGAGGACGCCACGGTGACGTTCGACCCAGTCGCGGCCGACGCGAACGTCACGGTGGAACTCCCGAACGGTGCCCAGCGGTCGGTGCTCGCGTTCGCTCCGGCCGAGGACGACGTGACCACGTTCCTCCAGGCGTTCTCACAGGAGTGGCGCACACTGCTACGGGCCGTCCGCGAGACCGAAACGTGGTCCGACGAGCGTCGCGAGCGGGAGACGGGACTGGCGGTCACGAGCGTCATCTCCGACATCTACGGGGACCAGCGTGGGGAGGCCGCCGCATGACTGTCGCCGTGGTCGGCGGGAACGGGCACATCGGGATGGAACTGTGCCTGTTGCTCCGAGAAGCCGGTGAGACGCCACGCCCCCTGGTTCGCAACCGCATCGGGGCAGCGTTCTTCGAGGCCCACGACATAGACGCGCGGGTCGTAGACGTGACCGACGACGAGGCGGCCGAGAAAGCGCTGCGCGGTGTCGACGCTGTCGTCGTCTCCGCGCGCACCGACGTCGAGAGACAGAGTCCATCGGAGGTGAAAGCCACCAACCGTGCTCTCGTCACGGGCGCGGTCGAAAACGCGCCGACGGATGCGGCGGCCATCCTCTTCAGTTCCGTCTCGGCAATCGACCCCTCGTCGTTCTACGGGCATGCGAAGCGATACGAGGAGGCCATCCTCAGCTCCGCCTGTGCCAGCGCCGACATTCCAGGATACGCGCTCCGCCTCGGACACGTCCTTGGACCGCGACAACACTGGTCGAGGACGCTTTCGGAGTACGTCGGCGACCGCGACGACCTCGAACTCTCGGTCGCACCCGATCGGCACTCGAACGTCGTCCACACGGTGACCGTGTGCGACGCGGTGCTGGCGTGTGCCCGTCGAGACCCCGAACCCGGGACCTATACCGTCGTGAACGTGCCGCAGTGGACCTGGCAGGAGGTGTTCGAGTTCTACGCCGCCTCGGGGACCAGAATGCGATTCTACCCGCCCGAAACGGACGAGCAATCCATCGCTCGACGGGTCGTCTCCGCGGGCGCGTCGCTGTTGGAACCGTACCGTGGGGCGGTGTTTCGGGCCCTCGACTACGTCCCCGACCGGGCGTACTACGAACTCCGCGGCCGATACAAGCAGCGACTCGCCGCCGAAGACCTGCTCGAGCGTATCGAGCGGACCCGACTAGACCTGTTCGTATTCGACTACGAGTCGATGCCCGGCCCGTTCCTTTCGGACCTCCCAGAGACGCGAGAGCGACTCGATCAGGAGCGGGCAGTCGAAGCCGTCTTCGGTCTCCACGGGGCCTGATCGGTCTCTTCTCGCCACTACCTCGCTCGCCTGTGCAGGGCGTACGCGCTCCCCGATTCGAACTCTCCGAGACGGTCCCGCTCACCTCGCTTCGTTCGGTTGCGCGGGCTGCGATTCGTCTGCTCAGATCGGGTCGACGAAACGTCTCACTGCTCGCGGTGCTCACAGGAGGAGTCCGCTCTCCCCGATTTGAACGGGGGACAAGCCGATCTACAGTCGGCTGCTCTGCCAGGCTGAGCTAAGAGCGGTACGTCGAAAATACGCCCGGTCGCGGCTTAACGATTCCCATTTCCCGAGCGCCCGCTCCGGACGACGACGAGAACGGTCGACACCGACGCCATCGGCGGAGTACGCAGAACCGAGAAATCCGTGGTTTACTCAGTCACGCCGCCCATTACAAAATCCCTAGACGGTCCACTGTGGGTATGATTGGAGCCCGAGCGTCTCCGGGCATCGTCGCCCTGGTAGTCCTCCTGTCGACTGCCCTGGCCGGGACGGGATTCGCCGTCGGCCCGGCCGCCGCAGCTGGGACCGACGTCACGCGCTGTACGACCATCACTACTCCGGGGGTGTACACGCTCCAGACAGACCTGTCGAACGTCACCGCAACCCAGCCGACCACCGCCGAGGAGCCGTCGGCCGCCTGCATCTCGATTCAGTCGGACGACGTCGTCTTCGACGGTGGTGCTCACGACGTCGCCGCGGCCGCCTCGACGGCCACCGACAGCGGCGTCGCCGTCTCGAACGGGTCGGCCGCCCGTTCCAACGTGACCATCAGAAACGTCACCGTAAGCGGGTGGGGATCCGGCGTCCGCGTCGACGGGGGGGAATCCGTCACCGTCGACGCCGTCGAGGCGTCCGATAATTTCGTCGGGGTCCTCCTCAAACGAGCCACCGACGCGACGGTCACAGATAGTACAGTGAACCGAAACGAGAGGGGGATTCGAGCAGAGAACGTCGAGCGCGTGACGCTCTCTGGCCTCCTGCTCGAATCGAACGCGCTGTTCGGTGTCGACGTGTTGGACGGGCAAAACGTCACCGTCACCGAATCGCGCGTGAGTTTCAGTCAATTCGGGGGCGTCGTCTTCATCAACACGACCGAGAGCGACGTGCGAGCCAACGACCTCGGGTCCAACCAGCGGGCCGTCGACCTGTTCGGCGGCGACGGTACAACCGTCGTCGGGAACAACCTCTCGTTTTCGAACAGTGAAGGCGTGCGAGTGTTCCAGTCCGACGGCGTGACCGTCAGAGACAACGCCGCGAACGACTCTATCAACACCGGGGTTCTCGTCACCGACGGCAGCGACGACGTGGTCGTGGTGAACAACACGGCGGACGGGAACGGGTTCTTCGGAATCAGCGTCGTCGCCTCCGACAACGCCTCGTTGGCGAACAACACCGCGCGCGAGAACGGACTCGCACCGGGGGGAGCCGGAATCAGAGTCGTCGACAGCGAGAACGCGACGAGCGTGAACGACACGGCGTCACACAACGAGTTCGACGGCTTCTCGCTGGAAAACGCGACCGACGCCGTCGTGAGAAACGGCACAACCCGAGCCAACGCGGAGGCCGATTTTCAGGCGGTCGACGCGTCGAGAGCGACCGTAGAGGCCCTCGCTCTCGACCCGACGACGACGATCTCCTTCGAGGGCGAAACCGTCGCGCTCCGGGCCGTTCCCTCGGACAGTCGTCCCCCCGACCCCGGCGAATTGACGAACGCGAGTGCCTTCGTCGAGGTCACGAACACCAGTGCCGACGAGTCACCGTCGCTCAGCGTCCGCTACACCGACGAGGCGGTGGCCGGTCTCGACGAATCCACGCTCCGCCTGTGGCGCTACGACCGGTCGTGGTCCGCCGTCTCCGGCGAGAACGGCGTGGACACGGATCGAAACGTGGTCGTCGCGAGCGTGACCGATGTCGGCGTTTTCGCGCCGCTCGGAGAGCGACTCGATAGCCGGTCGACGAATGACGACCGCAACGAATCCCCGTCACTCGGCGATGAGCGTCTCGAATCCGCCTCGACGAACGACCAGCGCACCGAGGCGACGGAACCCACCGGTGAGCAAACCGACGCAGGGACCACACGAGTGGTCGACGACGAAACACCGACATGCGGTACCGACTCGATGGAGACCCCGACGAGACGGGGGGACGGATAAACCGAGCATCAGGGTGCGTAGTCGCACCGACGGGGGGCCACGATCGGAGCGTCGCCTCAGTCCCAGAGGTCGTACAGCTGGTCCGTGACGGCGTCGTCGTACACGTCGCCGTCGAGGGCGACGTGGGGCCGGTCGACGGCGGTTCCCTCGACTCGGCCGATCACCGTCGCTTCGACGCCCGCCGCGGTCAACTGCTCCAGTGCATCGTCGACCGCATCCTGGGGGAGGGTTGCCAGCAGCGCGCCCGAGCCCAGCACCCGAAGCGGGTCGACACCGATGGTTCCGCAGAGTTCGTGAGTCTCCGCGCGTACGGGGATGGCCTCGTCGTCGACGACGACCCTCGCCTCCGAGGCGTGGGCGAGTTCGACCAGTCCGTTGAGCACCCCGCCCTCGGTCGGGTCGTGCATCGCCGTCGCCACCGGTGAGAGGGGCGCCGCCTCGGGAATGATGCTCAGGTCGTCGAAGAAGGTCGCCGCGCGGTCGAGCGTCGATTCGTCGACGCCGGCCTCGGCGAGGTCCTCGCGAAAGTCAGTGGCGAGTACGGCCGTCGCCTCGATTCCGGCCCCCTTCGTGAGGACGATTCGGTCGTCTGCCTCGGCAGTCGACGTCGCGACGTATCGATCCGCGACCCCCATACAGGTGAGCGAGAGGAGCGGGCGAGCCAGCCCCGAAACGGTCTCCGTGTGACCGCCGATGATGGTGATGTCGAGACGCTGGGCCGCTTCGTCGAGTTGGGCCGTGATCTCGTCGAGGAGCCCAGGGTCCTCCCGTGGCAGAAGAATGGTGCAGACCAGCCACTCAGGGACGCCGCCGCACGTCGCCACGTCGTTGGCAGCGATGGCGACGCCGAGGGTTCCGATGCGTTCGGCCGCCAGCGAGATCGGGTCGCAACTTAGCACCATCGTCCCCTCGTCGACGCGGATGGCGGCGGCGTCCTCGCCGTAGCCCGGCCCGACCAGAAGGTCCGGGTTCGCCGCTCCGGTGCGCGAAAAGACGAACTGCCGCAGGTCTTCAGGTGAGAACTTGCTCATACCACTCGTTGGGACGGGTGTGGTTTGGTCCTTCCCGTCGATGGACGTCGAAAGGAGGACCCAGAGCGAACACCACATCGGCTAAGCCCCCCCGGGGAAACACTACCCCATGTTGATGACGCCGGGGCCGACGGCGGTCCCAGAACCAGTCAGAGAGGCGATGAGCCGCGAGCAACCAAATCCCGACATCGAGGCGGCGTTCTTCGAGCGGTACCGGAACGTGACCGAGAAACTGCAGACGGTGTACGAAACCGACGACGACGTGGTGGTCCTCGGCGGGGAGGGCATCCTCGGACTGGAGGCTGCGATTGCCTCGCTCGTCGCCCCCGGCGACCGGGTGCTCTGTCTCTCGAACGGCCTCTACGGCGATGGTTTCGCCGACTTCGTCGAGAACTACGGCGGCGACCCCACGCTGGTCGGCGCAGGCTACGACGCCTCGCTGGACGTGACCGGCGTGGAGTCGGCACTCGCCGACGGGGAGTTCTCGGTTGCGACGATGGTCCACTGTGAGACGCCGACGGGGACGATAAACGACATCGAAGGCGTTCTGGAGACGCTGGCGGACCACGGTGTCATCACCGTCGTCGACGCGGTGTCCTCGCTGGGCGGAGCACCCGTTCCCCAAGCGAACATCGACGTCTGCCTCGGCGCGACACAGAAGTGTTTCAGCGCCCCGCCGGGGTTGTCGACGGTGTCGGTCAGCGACGCGGCGTGGGAGGCAATCGAAGAACGCGACCCTCGGACCCTGTACACGAACCTGCTCCCGTGGCGGGACGTCTCCGAGCAGTTCCCGTACACGCACCTCGACGCCAACGTCGCCGCGTTGGACGCCGCGCTGGATTTGCTCATCGAGGAGGGCCTCCAGTCGGTGTTCGGTCGCCACGAACGCGCTGCCGAACGATGCCGCCAACGCGGCCGCGAACTCGACCTCGACCTCTACCCCGACGAGACGCGCAGTTCACCGACCGTGACGGCGTTTCACGTGCCGGGACGAGCGAAGACGCTCCAGCGACGACTCGACGACGAACACGGTATCGTCGTCGCCACGGGCCTCGCCGACCTCGCAGACGACGTTCTTCGGGTCGGCCACATGGGGTTCAACGCGGACGTCGACAAGGTCGACCAGACGATGGACGCACTCGCGACCGTACTCGACTGAGAGCACGTCGCGGCCCCGACCGGGTCCGACTCGACGAGGTCCTCACTCTCTGCTCAGACTGATGTCCAGCATCGGCCCACCGCACTCGTCACACGTCACGGGGTGGTGTTCGGCGCGTAACCGATTGCCGCAGTCGTGGCACTCGTACGTTTTCATCCCGTCCGATTGTCCGTCGGTCGGATTCGTACGTTCCCCCATACCTCCACTACGACGCACAGGCCATTGCACCTACGCACAGGCCATTGCACCTACGCACAGGCCATTGCTCCTACGCACAGGCCATTGCTCCTACGCCTCGCGTGAGTCAACACCAATCACTCGTCGACTGTCACGTCGCGCTCGCGGACGCGAATACCCTTCTCTGCGAGGTGTCGAAGTTGTCGCTGTGCGAAGTCCTCCTCGGTCGTCCCGCGAGTGGCGAGGACGTACACCTGGGCACCACCGACGGGGCGCATCGTCCTGCCGGCCCGCTGGGAGCCCTGCCGTCGGGACCCGCCGAGTCCGGAAGCGAGGATAGCTATCTCCGCGTTCGGGAGGTCGATACCCTCGTCGCCGACGCGGGAGATGACGAGCACTCGCCGGTCTCCGTCGCGGAACGACTCGAAGAGTTGCTCGCGCCGTGGGTGGCGCATCTCTCCGCTCACGAACGGCGCGTCCAACGCCGCCGCGAGGCGCTCGCCCTGAGCCAACCAGTCGACGAAGACGAGCGCTTTCTTGTCGGCGTGAACATCGAGCAGTCGCCGCACGTCCACGAGTTTCCCGGGATTCATGGCGGCGAGTTTGAACCGGTCGTGACCGTCGGCACTCCCGTACTCGTTGCGGACGGTTTCGTCACCCCACGGGACGTAGCGGATTTCGACCTCCGGTTCCGCGACGAAGCCCTCGTCGAACAGGCCCCCCCAGTCGGTACCGATGGGTGGCCCAACCAGCGTGAATATCTCCTTTTCGCGGTCGTCCTCGCGGACGGGCGTTGCCGAAAGCCCGAGCCGGTGTGCCGCCTGCAGGTCGGCACTTCGGCGGTAGATGCGACTCGGGATGTGGTGAACCTCGTCGTAAACTATCAATCCCCAGCGGCGCTCGTCGAACAGCATCCGGTGGCGGTCCATCCCGGCCGTCTGGTAGGTCGCAATCGTCACCGGGCGAATCTCCTTTACCCCGCCGTGGTACTCTCCGACGTCACCGTCCGACAGCGACGTGTGCTCCAGCAGTTCGGCGCGCCACTGTCGGGCGAGTTCACGACTCGGGACCAGTACGAGCGTCTCGCCGCCGACGGCCGCGATGGCTCCGATTCCGGC
>JBNJGG010000071.1:0-13547 GCA_051747545.1 Halobacteriota archaeon
ATCCGGGCCGCGCCGGGCAGGGGCCGCAGGTACCGAGAGGTGGCGTCGTCGTTCGCGCCGCGGGTCTCCTCGGGGACGCCCTCGATGGCCATTTCCGCGCGGTCGGCGACGGCCTCGATTGCGAGTTCCGCAGTGTTGGGGTCGTCGGCGACGAGCGCCACCGCGTCGTCGTCGCCAGCGCCGACAGCCTCTCGTAATCCGGCCACCTCCGCCTCGGTGACGCCGTAGGCCGGCAACTCGTCGGTGTGGAAGATACCGCCCGCACCGTGGCGCTTGGCGTGGTCGGACAGTTCCGTCCCGAGGCGGCGGTCTGGCTGGATTTCGCGGCCCACCAGTCCGTCGAAGCCGAACAGGGCAACGGCGGTGACTTTGCCGCCCGAGTCCAGTGCGCCCGCGATGACGCCGCTGTCCGTGTCGGCGAGCGCCTCGCTCACGTCCGTCGGGTCGCCGACACTGGCCTCACGGGTCTGTAGCTCCTCGGCGATGTCGAGCAGTTCGACCTGTCGGCCGACTTCGAATCTGACGATGTCGTCGATGTCGTCGAGCGACTGGACGCCCTTCATCTCGACTCGCGCCCCCTCGGCGATGGAGACGTTCACGTCCTGTCGGATGGTGCCGAGTCCGCGCTTTACTTTCCCCGTCGAGCGCAGCAGCATCCCGATTCGCTCGGCTGCCTCGCGCGCCTGCTCCGGCGAGCGAATATCGGGCATCGTGCCGATCTCGACGAGCGGGATGCCGAGTCGATCGAGGCTGTATCTGACGCCGACGTCGGTCTCTTCGACCCGCTGGGCGCTCTCCTCTTCGAGCATCAGGTCTTCGATGCCGACGGGCCCCTCGCTCGTCTGAATCTCCCCCTCCTGGGCGATGAGCGTCGTCCGCTGGAAGCCGGAGGTGTTCGAGCCGTCGATGACGAGTTTCCGCATCACGTGCGCCTGGTCGAGCGCGACCATGTCGAGCAGCGTCGCAATCTGCAGAACCACGTCCAGCGCCTCGTCGTCGAGTCGGTGCGGCGGTTCGTCGTCCTCCTCGACGAGACACGTCGTATCGTAGCCGAGGTACTCGAACTCTCGTTCGACGCGGCTCTCTTCGAGTGCGGCGTCGTCGAGTTCGCCCAGTTCGCTCCGCGTCGGATGGAGATAGCGAATGATGGTCCTGTCAGCCTCCACCGGATCGCGGCGACTGGTCGGACACCCACAGAACAGTTTCGTCGCGGTGTCGAGTTGCTGGTGAATTTCCAGCCCCGCGACGAGTCCGAGGTCCTCGTAATCGTACTCGGTCATTGCAGAAACGTGCGCGCGGGGGGAGTAAAAAGGATTCAGTCTCGGTCGACCCAGACGCGACCACAGGGCCGCCGCCTACCCGGGCCCTGGCACCGACCACCCGGACTCCGGGACCGCCCGCCTAGACTCCAGCACCCGAATCGAATGGCGGCGACGGCAGCGCCGTCGCGTGACAGTGATGAAAATTGCGCTACACGCGTTTCAGTCCCGCACCGATACCGTGGGCGTCACACCCCTCCGTCGGACAGCGATAATGCCAGCCGTCCGTCGTCGCCTGGCCTTCCGGAAACGTCGCACCACACTTCCGACATTCGAGGATGTCTCGACCAGACTGCTGGAGTAAGTTGGCCATGCGAACACTTTCTCTGGATTATGGCTTCAACATGTCGCTTCCGGACAGAATCCTGAACGAACGGTCTCGGAAGAAAAAGACGGAACGCCGGGGGAACGGTATCGGTTGGTGAGAGGAGCGCAATTTCGCGGGTTTCGCCTCGTCCAAACCCGACCGAAACGGATAGCCAACGGCGTCTGGGTCGGGCTTGCGAGTAGGGTCTGGGTCGGGCTTGCGAGTAGGGTCTGGGTCGGGCTTGCGGGTGGGTCTGTCTCCGCCGAAGGTTCCCGAGAGAGGTCAGTCGCTACCGAGGATACCGGGTGATGTTAGTCGCTACCGAGGATACCGGGTGTCGTCATCAGCACGGGATCGAGCACGTCGTCGGCCTCGTCCTCGGTCAGGTACCCCTCGTCGATGGCGACCTGTCGGACGGTCTTCCCTTCGGCGAGTGCTTTCTTCGCCACCTTCGACGCCTTGTCGTAGCCGATGGCCGGATTGAGCGCCGTCGCCAGCGCCATGGACTGTTCGACCTGCTCTGCGCAGTGGGCCTCGTTGGCCTCGAGTTTGGCGACGAACCGCTCTGCGAACACCTCCGAGGCGTTCGTCAGCAACTTCGACGACTCCAAGAAGTTGTGTGCGAGGACCGGCTTGTACAGGTTGAGGTCGATTTGCCCCTCTGCGGCACCCGAGGCGACGGCGGCGTCGTTGCCGACGACCTGTTTGTGGACCTGATTGACTGCCTCGGCGACGACGGGGTTTATCTTGCCGGGCATGATCGACGACCCGGGTTGGTTCTCCGGTTGCTCGATTTCGCCGAGACCGTTTCTCGGGCCGGAGGCGAGCAGTCGGAGGTCGTTGGCGATCTTGTTGAGCGACCCCGCGACCGTCCTGAGCGCGCCGTGGGCCTCACTCATCGCATCGTGGGCCGCCTGAGCCTCGAAGTGGTTGTCGGCCTCGCGGAACTCGATTCCGGTCTCTTCGGCGATGTACGAGGCCGCCGTCGCCGGGAACTCGGGGTGGGTGTTGAGACCCGTTCCGACGGCGGTACCGCCGAGGGCGAGTTCCGCGAGGTGTGCGCGGACGTTCTCGACGCGCTCGATACCCTTCTCGATTTGCGCCCGGTAGCCGCCGAACTCCTGCCCGAGTCGGACGGGCGTCGCGTCCTGCAGGTGGGTTCGGCCCGTCTTGACGACGCCGTCGAACTCCGCTTCCTTCTCCGCGAGGGCGGCGGCGAGCGTCTCCAGCGCCGGAAGGAGGTCCTTGTCGACTGCTTCGAGTGCGGAGACGTGCATGGCCGTCGGGATGACGTCGTTCGAGGACTGGCCGAAGTTGACGTGGTCGTTCGGGTGGACGGTTCGGTCCCCGATCTCCTTGCCCATGAGTTCGGCCGCCCGGTTGGCGATGACCTCGTTGGCGTTCATGTTCGACGAGGTGCCCGACCCGGTCTGGAACACGTCGACGGGGAACTGGTCGTCGAGTTCGCCGGCGATGACCTCGTCTGCGGCCTCGACGATGGCGTCGGCGACGTCGTCGTCGACGAATCCGAGGTCGTTGTTCGCCTGCGCGGCGGCCTTCTTCACGACGCCGAGCGCCCGGACGAACCGTCGGCCGAAGGTGATACCCGAGATGGGGAAGTTCTCGACGGCGCGCTGGGTTTGGGCACCCCAGTACGCGTCTACTGGCACCTGCATCTCACCGAGGCTGTCCCGCTCGATTCTGTACTCGTCACTCATACTCGAAGCGGTTCGCGGCGCGGCGGATAATTCTCCCGGAATTCGTCGCCGCCCGGTCGAAGACTCGTCACGGGGCCCCGACCACCGACAGAGTCGGTCACCCCTCGACGTGGCGTTCGTACTCCTCCGGGGTGTATGTCTTCAACTCCATCGCGTGGATGTCGGTCGTCATGTGCTCGCCGAGCGCGTCGTAAACGAGCTGGTGCTGAGCGACGAGCGTCTTGCCCTCGAAGGCCGGCGAGACGACGACGGCTGCGAAGTGGGCGTCGTCGTGGTTCTCGTCGTAACTCCGCGGGCGAGAGACTGCGGCCGTCGCCTCCTCGATACCGTCCTCGATGAGCGCCTCGATCTCGATGGTGTCCATGCGCGACCGGAGGTCCCGGATGGTAAAAAGTCGGGCGGATACTGAGTAGCGAGGGCGTGAGAACAGTCGAGAAGGCTACGAATCGCCGAACGCGCGAGAGGGCCGTGTGATCACCGTCCAACAGAGACGGCCTCGTCGGGGAAGCCGACCCTCACATCTGGTACCGGCGTTCGTCGTCCCGCGAGGGATACTGTGAGGCCCCCGTCATCTCGTCGTAGGTCATCCCCGAGAGGTACTCGTCGTACGTCACGTCGTACCCCTGTCGGAGGTGGAAGTCCATGTTTCCGGTGTCGACGGTGGTCCGAAAGAGGAGGTGCAGCGCACGTCGGAAGAGCTCGGTCGAGTCGTCAGATTCGAACACCGCCGAGAGCATCGCCAGTTCGTGTTTCGTCTCGCGGTCGAGGTCGACTTCCGATACATCGTCGAGGCCCCCGTAGGCCGCCGCAACGTCCTCGTTCAACTCGTCCAGGCTCATGCTCGCAACCTTGTCCGGCCCGCGGATACGACTTTCGTCTTCGTTCGGATGTACTCTCGACGGGGCGTGTCCGATTGCGGACGAGTCTGGTAGATGGGGACAGCAGAACGCCGACGAGAGACGGTCCTCAGATGTCGACGCCGCAGTTCCAGCACTGGTCGACGTCGGGGCCGTTTTGCAGTCCACAGTTCGGACACTCCGCTTTCGAGTTCGAGTCCTCACTTCGGAACGCCCGGAAGGCGCTGAGAAGCATAAGCGTGATACCGAGGACGAACAGTCCCTGCGGCCCGTAGAGTTCGAGGACGACAGCGACGATAGCGACGAGGACGCCGATGCCGAAGAGCGTCAGTGGTCGCATATCGGCGCAACTCGTGGCGGATAGATAATCGTTGTGCAGTCCCGGTACGGAACGGGCAGACGCAGGGTCGAAACTCCGAACCGAACCACCACCGATAAACCCGCCTCGCGCTAACTGCCGTCGATGTCCGAAGACGCGTCCGCGGTGCCTGATGACCTGCCCGCCGTCCGCGAGGCGCTCATCGGGTGGTACGAGGCCGACCACCGCGACTTTCCGTGGCGACGGACTACCGATGCGTACGAGATTCTGGTCTCGGAAGTGATGAGCCAGCAGACGCAACTCGAACGGGTCGTGCCGGCGTGGGAAGCCTTCCTCGACCGCTGGCCGACAGTCGATACGCTCGCAGACGCCGCCCGGGGCGACGTGGTTCGATTCTGGAGCGACCACCGCCTCGGGTACAACAACCGCGCGAAGTACCTCCACGAGGCGGCCAGGCAGGTGGTCGACGAGTACGGCGGGTCGTTTCCGGAGTCACCGGAGGAACTGTCGACCCTGATGGGCGTCGGCCCGTACACCGCCAACGCGGTGGCGAGTTTCGCCTTCGACGCCGGCGACGCCGTCGTCGACACAAACGTCAAGCGAGTGCTCTACCGCGCGTTTGAAGAAATCCATAATGCGGACGATCCGGACTACGAAACCGTTGCGAACGCCCTTATGCCGGACGGAAAGTCCCGAATCTGGAACAACGCCATCATGGAACTCGGCGGAGTCGCCTGCGGGAAGAAACCACGGTGTGATGAGGTCGGTTGCCCGTGGCGCGAGTGGTGTCACGCCTACCAGACCGGCGACTTCACCGCGCCGGACGTCCCCACGCAACCGAGTTTCGACGGGAGCAGACGGCAGTTTCGGGGGCGAATCGTCCGCACGCTCGGAAAACACGGCGAACTCGCACTCGATACGCTCGGCCCGCGTATTCGAGTCGACTACACGCCCGACGGCAGTCACGGACGCGAGTGGCTGCTGGGGCTCCTGAACGACCTGTCCGACGACGGACTCGTCGGGCTCGAAGAGCGCGAGAGCGACACTGTCGCCTACCTCCGTCGGTGAGTGCCGTCACACTGGGGGTGACTGTCGCCTCCCGTGAAGTTACTCGGTCGTGAGTTGGATTTGAAGGGGCACGTATCCTGCCCGTGACCCGTCGGGACGGGACGTGAACCATCCGGGACGCGGCCGATGGCGGTAACTGGCGACAGTGTCGACCGAGGACCGCGAGTAGAAAGGCAATACAGACAGCCCGCCTACGGGTACGATTCGAGCAGTACGGGGTGACCAAACAGGGCCGAACAAGTAAACAACATTGCTCCAGAAAACGGGACGTATTCGGCAGACGAGGAGTCCGACTGGAGCGGAACCAACCGGGTTACGGGGGAGAGTATCGGAATGAAAATACCAAACCATATGCCGCGGTAGCGACGTATCGAATACCAGTATGGAAAATCCCCGAGTTGGAATGGCGCGAAGCCGTCGAGAGGACCCCGCCCTCGTGACGGGGTCGGCGAAGTACACCGACGACGTCCAGCCAGAACGGGTGGTCCACGCGGCGTTCCTCCGATGTCCGTACGGTCACGCCCGCGTCGAAGGAGTCGACGTCGAGCCCGCAACCGAAATCGAGGGCGTAGTTGCCGCATTCGACGCGACGACACTGGCGGACGCCGGAGGGCCAACGGCGATTCCGGCACCGAACTACTTCCCCGGACCAGACACCGTCGATCGACCGGTACTCGTCGGTGACACTGCCAGATTCAGCGGCGAACCGGTGGCAGTCGTGTTCGCGGAGGACCGATACCTCGCCAACCGGGCGCTCGATGCAGTCACCGTCGAGTACGAGCGCCTCCCCGCGCTCACCGACCCGCGGGACGCCCAGACGACGGACGGCCCGTCACTTTCCGATGAGGTTTCGGACGTCATGGAGTGGTCCACCGGCGACGAGTCGGAAGTCGACCGGGCGTTCGAAGACGCCGACCACGTCGTCTCTCTCGACCTCGAGAACCCGCGACTCGTCTCGGCACCAATGGAGCCGCGAGCGGTGTTGGCCGAGTACGGCCCCTCCGCTCCAACCGGCGCGCGGGAACGAGGCCCCGACGTGAAGGCGACCCCCGAAACCGCCGGAGGAGACGGGGAACGGCTCACCGTCACCACCTCGACGCAGACGCCGCATCAGGACCGCGACCGGATTGCCGAGACGCTCGGCCTGCCGACAGAGCGGGTCCGCGTCCTCGCGCCGGCCGTCGGCGGCGGCTTCGGCCCGAAGGGTGCCCGAGCGTACCCCGAAGAGCCGGTCGTGGCCTGGGCCGCGATGCACCTCGAGCGCCCGGTGAAGTGGGTCGCGAGGCGTACCGAAGGTCACCAGACCGACCACCAGGGCCGAGACGTGTACGTGAACGCCCAGCTCGCGGTGTCCGACGACGGGGCGGTGCAGGGACTCCGAGTACGGGGTCACGTGGGAATCGGCGGGTACCCCTTCCGGACGCCGGACGGCAACCTCCGACCCAATCTGCTGACGGGGTCCTACGACGTTCCGGCCGTCTACTGCCACCTCACCGGCGCACTCACGAACACCCCACCGCTCGGGCCCTACCGTGGCGCGGGCCGTCCGGAGGCCATCTACACGATCGAGCGGTTGATGGACCGAGCCGCCGACGAACTCGGCGTCGACCCGGCCGAACTGCGTCGGAAGAACTTCGTTCCCGCCGACGCGTTCCCCTACGAGACCGCACTCGGCTTTACGTACGACAGCGGTGACTACGAGGCGGCGCTCGACTTGGCGCTGGAGCACCTCGACTACGAGGAATTCCGCGAACGTCAGGCAAAGGCCCGCGAGGAAGGACGGTACCTCGGAGTCGGGATAGGGAGTTTCGTCGAGAACACCGGGGCGGCGGCGTTAAAGGAGAGCGCCCGAGTCGAAGTCGACCGAGACGGGACCGTACAGGCGTATTGCGGCACCGCCGACCATGGACAGGGCCACGCCACCACGTTCGCCCAACTCCTCGCCGACGAGTTCGGTATCGACGACAGCGACGTGGAGGTGTACGAGGGCGACACCGACGACCTCCCCACGGGAACCGGTACGTTCGCCAGCCGGAGTATCTTTGTCGGGGGCGGCGTTCTCGTCAACTGTGCGCGTGACGTCGTCAGGGAGGCGAAATCGAACGCAGCGGAACAGTTAGAGGTCGCACCCGAGGACGTCGAGTTCGAGGACGGAAGGTTTCACGTCAGCGGTGCGCCCGACCGGTCGGTGTCGCTGGCGACGGTCGCCCAGCGCGCTCACGACGGCGCTGACGGTGAACCGGTACTGTCCTCGGAGCGCGTCGAGAAACCGGCGGGAACGGCGTACGCCTTCGGGACCCACATCGTGGTCGTCGAGGTTCACCCGGAGTCAGGTGAACTCACCATCGAACGGTACATTGGAGTCGATGATTGCGGCCCGCAAATCAACCCGAAACTCGTCGAAGGACAGATCCACGGGGCGGTCGCACAGGGACTGGGCCAGGCCCTCTGGGAAGAAGCCGTCTACGACGAGAACGGCTCGATGCTCTCGGGGTCGTTTCAGGATTATGCGATGCCGCGGGCCCCTCGGATGCCCGAGATGGAGACAGACGCCACGATCACGCCGAGCCCACTGACGCCACACGGAGCGAAAGGTGCCGGTGAGGCGGGGAGCATTGGTGCCCCGCCCGCGATAGTCAACGCTGTCGTGGACGCCCTCGAACCGTTCGGCGTCGAGCACGTCGACATGCCGCTCACACCGGAGACGGTCTGGGAGGCCGTCAACACCGCCGGTCAGTGACGACCGTCATGAGGTGACGGTTACCTCCACCGTCACGAACTGCGTGTCGGTTGCCGGGAGGGGCGTCTCGGAGTGGTTGTCTCCGTGAGGCGAGAGTCGAACGCGGGGCGTTTTTGTCGGGGCGACTCCTGTGGCATCCATGGAACGAACGCACGTCGTCGCCGTCTGCGGGAGTCTACGCGACCGAAGTTACACGCGAACCGCACTCGAATACGCACTCGACGGAGCGGAATCGGTGGGTGGAACGGGTGAGATACTCGACCTCCGAACCTACGACCTCCCGGTGTTCGACGCCGACCACGAGAAACAGGGAGACAGCGAACTCGTCGTCGACGTGATCCGAGACGCCGGCGCGATACTGCTCGGGACGCCCATGTACCACGGCTCCTTCTCGGGCGTGTTGAAGAACGCGCTGGACTACTGCGGGTTCGACGAGTTCGGCGGCAAGACCGTCGGCCTGCTGGGCGTCGCCGGTGGGTCGTTCCCGATTACCGCGCTCGAACACCTGCGGTCGGTCTGCCGCTCGTTGAACGCGTGGGTCCTCCCGCATCAGGCCGCGATTCCGCGGGTGTCGAGCGCCTTCCGCGCCGTCGAAGACGACGCAACGGGAGCATCTCGGGCGTTCGTCGACGAGGGTGTCGAAAACCGAGTGCTGACCCTCGGTCGCCGGGTCGTCGAGTACGCGAACATCGAACCCGACCCGCGGACGTTCGAGGCCACGGAGAACGTCGGTGCCGACAAGTGAGCACCGACGCGTAGTCGGAGGCGTCGCGCCCGACGTGTCGGAACAGACATATCCACCCGGGAGGTAGGTGAACCCGTGACTACGTGGGTCGAAAACCCGCACGGCGGCCGCGAGCGCGGACCCCGCGGCCTCGTGCGTGCGTGGGTCGAGGTACTCGTTCGGCCACGGCGCTTCTTTCGCGTCGGCGTCGCGCCGGGCGACCAGGCACCGGGTCTCGTCTTCGGCGTCCTCGTCGCCCTGTGGTACGTCGGTGGGCTGTTCGCGTTCGACCCAGGGTCAATTCCGGCGATTCCCGGCGGCGTCGTGCTCGGATTGCTCGCGGTCGGACTCCTCGTTGCACCGGCGACGCTCCACCTGCTCGCCGCGCTGCAGACTATCTTACTCGTCCCGCTCGTTCCCGACCGTGCGGGCGTGAGCGAGACCGTGCAGGTCATCGCCTACGCTACCGCGCCGTGCGTCTTCGCGTCCGTCCCTGAACCCGCCGTGGGCCTCGCCTGCGCGCTGTACGGGGCGACCTTGCTCGTCGTCGGCGTCAGCACGGTCCACGAAACGAGTCCGTGGCGGGCACTCGCCGCCACGGCGCTCCCCTCGCTACTGCTGTTCGGCTACGGATTCGACGGATTCGGCGCGCTGGCGGCGCTGGCGGCCGACGTGACCGCCGCCATCGGAGTTATTTGACGCGCGGTCCAACGACACTCCATGCTCACGCTCGATCTGAGCGACTTCATGTTCGAACTCCAAGACGGAACCATCAAGCACGTCGGCGCACCGACCGCTGAAGTGACAGTAAAACTCTATCACGCGTCTGCGGCATCGGCACGAGAATTCGGTGACAGCCAGGTCAAACTCGCCTTCGCCGACGATGAAGGAAACGAAGTCGAGGTCGCACTCGACCCCGACATCGCGGTCGCGCTATCGGACGAAATCGACCGACTCCGGGAGCACGGAATCGCCTTCGAGTAGGGGCACGCGCCGGAAAAGTGAGGGGGAAAACGACCGTCGTTCGTCGTGAACGAACACCCCAAGAGACGACCAGATTAGTCGAATCGCGGGCAGACGGCTCACGGGGAGTTTTCGACAATCGTTTTAGGTAGGGACCGTTTGACTGTTCTAATGGATTGGATTACGCACGACGAAGACGTCTGGTTCGATTTTAAAGGAACGAGGCCAGACCAGCTTACACCGGGGCGCTTCTACAAAGGAACAGTCGACGGGTACGCCGACTTCGGCGTGTTCGTCAACATCGGCGAGCGGGTGACCGGGCTGTTGCACCGAAGCGAACTCGACAAGCGACTCGAAAGTCTCACCTGGGAACCCGGCGACACGGTGTTCGTTCAGGTGAAGAACGTCCGAGACAACGGCAACGTCGACCTCGGGTGGTCGATTCGCCAGACCGAATCGGAGTTCCGGGGAGCCCGCGTCCACGACCCCAACGGCGACGCCGACGGCGAACCCATCACGAACCAGTCGGAGTCGAGCGGCAGCGAGAAGCCAACGGTTCGGCACCGACCGACCGCCTCTGAGAACGGTGAAGTCGCCGAAGACGAACCGACCGAGACGCAGCAGACCGCAGAAGACGACGAAACGGCCGAAAGCGACGAAACGGCCGAAAGCGACGAAACGGCCGAAAGCGACGAAACGGCCGAAAGCGACGAAACGGCCGAAAGCGACGAACGCACCGCAGCGCCGACACCCCCGGAGGACCGCGAGCGAGTCGCTATCGACTCGCTCGAAGACCGCGTCGGGGAGGTCGTCCGCCTCGAGGGCGTCATCGAATCGGCACGGCAGACCGGTGGGCCGACGGTATTCGAACTGCGCGACGAGACCGGTGTCGTCGACTGCGCGGCCTTCGTCGAGGCGGGCGTTCGCGCCTACCCGGAGGTCGGCGAAGGCGACGTCGTTCGACTCGACGGCGAAGTCGAACGCCGACGCGGCGAACTGCAGGTCGAGACGGAGGCCCTGGAGGCGCTGGCAGACGAGGAGGCCGCCACGGTCGAGACGCGCCTCTCGGAGGCGTTAGACGAGCGGGCCCGGCCCGAAGAGATGACGCCGCTGGCACCGCACGAGGCCGTCGAGGCCGCCAGCGAGCAGGTGCGCGACGCCGCGACGGCCATTCGCCGTGCCGTCATCGAGGCCCAACCCATCGTCGTCCGACACGCGGCGACCGCAGACGGCTACGTCGCCGGCGCAGCTATCGAGCGCGCCGTGTTGCCCCTCATTCGCGAGGAGCACGTCGCCTCCGACGCCGAGTACCACTACTTCACCCGTAGACCGATAGAGGACGCCGTCTACGGCATGGACGACGCCACGAACGACGTGACCCGGATGCTGCAGGACAACGACCGCCACGACGAGAAGTTCCCGCTCGTGCTGCTCGTCGGCGTGGGGAGCACGCTGGAATCGGCCGACGGCATCGAGTTCCTCGACATCTACGACACCAACAAGGTCGTCCTGGATGCGGCCACCGCAGACGCAGAGATGGCCGACCTCGTGGACGTGCTGGTCAATCCGGGGACGGTCAGTGCCGACGATTCGTCGATCTCGACGGGCGCGCTGGCAGCGAATCTGGCGGCCACGGTCAACCCCAGAATCCGAGAGGACCTCGCGCACCTCCCCGCGGTCAGTTACTGGGAGGAGTGCCCGGACGCCTACGTCGACCTCGCGGCCGCCGCAGGGTACGACGAGACCCGCGTGAGGGAGCTTCGGGAGTCCATCGCGCTCGAAGCGTACTACCACGCCTATCAGGACAAGCGGGAACTCATCACCGACCTGCTGTTCGAGGACACCGTCGAGTCGGTATCGACGGGCATCTCAGAGGTCGGCGGACCGACCGTCGACGTGGACGAACTGGCGGGTCACATCTCCGAGCAGTTCCGCATCAAACTCGACGACGAAGTCGAGACGGCACAGGCGAACCTCGAACGACGCGAGACAGACGGCGTGGCCTTCGCACTCCTCGACACCGACGCCTACACCCATCGGTTCGACTTCCCGCCGACGGGACTGCTCCTCGACGAACTGCACCGACGGAACCGCGAGGGCGACGCCTTCGTCACCGTCGGCATCGGCACCGACGAACTGTTCCTTCGGAGTACGCGCCCGCTCGACGTGCGAAGCGTCGCAGAGCGAGCAGCCGAACTCGAACCGAGGGCGGGAATCTCCGCCAACGGAATCCGAGAGGGTCGTATCGAGTTCCTCGCCGGCCGCAGAGAGGCGGTCGAAGAAGCAGTCGTCGCCGCCGTCGCAGAACAGTTCGAGTAAGTCTCTCGACCGGTTCGAGTACGCGTCGCTCGTTCTCGTCGGCCCGTTCAAGGCGATCGCGGCCGACCTCACTCACTCTCGTCGGCGACGACGAGGGGTTCGGAGTGCTCCCGGTAGGTTTCGTACACTCGAGTCGCCCACTCACGCGCGATAGCGTCGTCCGTGTCGACGAAGACACGCATCTGTCCCGTCTCCTCGTCGTAGCCACCGATACCGACCCGGCCGTCGAAGACAGCCAACCCGTAGGGGAGCGCCTCGCGCGTTCGAAGCGTGAAGCGGCCTCGCCCGAGTGCCTCGCGGCCCCACTCCGTCTCGAGGAGCCGTTCGGCCGCCGCGGGGAGATAGATGATTTCGGTGTCGACACCGTCGAACAGTCTCTCGGGCGAATCGACGGACACCGGTACCATGTGCGTCGTGTTGAATCCACGGAACGTCTCGGAGTCACCCAACAGCGACAGGAAACGCGCGACCGGTCGGTACGGGTCCGTAGGCGTCGCAACCGTCACGACGGCGTCGGCAAACGGTTCGACGACGAACTCCTGGTGGTCTGGACAGATGCGTTCGAGTAACGGCGCGAGTCGGTGGGCCGACCGAACGTTGCGCTCGAACCGGAGTATCTCCTCGGTGACGACCATCCCTTCGCCCGTCAGCGAGAACCGTCCGTCGCGTCGCACGCCGTAGCCGTGGTCGAGCAACCACCGGGTGAAGCGGTGACTCGTCGCCCGCGACACATCGAGACGGGATTCGATGTCGCGTCTGTCGAGCGGTTGTTCCACGAGTGCTTCGAGGAGCGGGGCGTGGCGGAGCAGGTCTATCAGGTGGTCGGGACTGAGGCTCTCTGACTCCTCGCTCAAGAAACGGTCGTGGTGGTGCAGGTCGAGTGAGTGGCTGAGAATCTCGTCGAGTATCGAGTTGGGCATGTCTGTGGGAGTCCGCAATCGTGCATGATGACTCTCGTTAACATAGTACGCACTTCACCGATTTAACCGTATCTCACCACGTGAGACAAATATCGTTTAGTGATACCCTGTTCAGAAATTAACTATAGCCGCCCGGGGGTCCTCACTCTCTCTTATGGGAACCACAGAAACGCAGTCGACAGACACACCGGACGCGTTCGCGGAGACGTTCTTCGAATCCATCGTCGGGGCTTTCGAGACGGTCTCGGTGTATCTCGGGGACAGATTGGGGTACTACGAGGTACTCGCAGACG
>JBNJGG010000072.1:0-13365 GCA_051747545.1 Halobacteriota archaeon
CTCGTCGCCACGCTGGGGGTGAGGTGAAGAACTACGACCCCACACAGATTAGCGACTCGACCTCCAGTAAGGCGTTTGGTCTCATCTACGAATCGCTCCTCGGTGTCGACTTTCAGGGCGCTCCCCGTCCGGTCCTCGCGACGTCGTTCGAGCAGCAAGACGACCTGCTGTGGCGCGCGACGCTCCGCGAGGGCGTCACGTTCCACGACGGCACGGAACTGACCGCCGAGGACGTTCAGGCCTCCTACGAACGATACCGGGGGACCTCCCGCGAGTCGATGGTGTTCCAGTGGTACGAGTCGTCGACGGTCGTCGATGACTACACGCTCGACATCACGCTCAACGGTACGTACACACCCCTCAAGTACGCCGTCGCCAGCGTTCCAATCGTCCCCGCCGCGGTCTCCGCCGGCACGCTCGACTTGAACACCACTCCCGTCGGCACCGGTCCGTACGCCTTCGCCGAGCACGAACCGTCCGACCTGTTCCGCATCACTCGCTACGAGGACTACTGGTTCGGCGGCGACGAGGTGGTTCCTGACCGACCGCCCATCGACACGGTCACCTTCCGCATCATCGTCGAAGAGTCGTCGCAACTGGCAGCACTCCAGAGCGGGGAAGTCGACATGATAAACACGGTTCCAGAGGGGAGCTACCAAGACCTCCAGAACGACGAAACGTACACGCTCACCGAGCGGACGGAGGGCGACTTCACCATGGTCATCTTCCCGATGGGACTCGCGCCGTTCGACAACCGCAAGGTTCGACGCGGGGTCTCGCGACTCGTCCCGCGGCAGGCAATCGTCGACTCCGTCTACGACGGTATCGGCGTCCCGGCGTGGTCGCCCATCTCCCCGCTCGCGGGGCAGTTCACGTCCCTCGAGTTCAACGAGCGAATGGGCGAGCAGTACACGGCGTACGACCTCGAGCGGGCGACACAACTTCTCGAAGAGGGCTTCGCGGAGGCGGGCGTCTCGGCACCGTTCGAGACGAAGATTCTCACCAGCCAGAGCACCGACAGTATGCAAATCTCGCAGGTGCTCCAGCAGAGCCTCAACAGCACGGACTTCTTCGAGGTCGAAATCGACCAGGTCGAGCCGACGACTCGCAACTCGATTGCGCTGGCCAGCGATTCTCACACGCGGAACTACCTCATCCCACTCGGCTGGTCGGGTGGGTGGGACCCCGACGCCTACGTCAACAACCTCTTTTACAGCAGTCGGGCCACTCCGAACTGCTGTAACATCCCACACTACAAGAACGAGGACGTCGACGCGCTCATCGAGCAAGGATTGCAGACCTACGACCTCGCCGAGCGCAAGGAGATTTATCAGCAACTGATTGAACTCATCTGTCGCGATTCACCTATGGCCTTCGTCCGGTTCGGCAAAGCGTTGGACGCGGTCAGAGCGGGAACCGTCAACGGGTTTGCGACCTACCCAATCGACGGCGGCGAGTTCACCGGTATCTACGCACCGTACGCCGAGAAGTTCACCTGGCTCGACAAGTAACTCGCTCACAGACGAATGGTCACGCACCCAACCCCACGTCTCTCGACACCGTACTCCCACGACGTGGGCCGTCTCTGGTCGCCGTTCTCTACTGCCGTGGACGAACCGAACCCGCTGTGATCCATGACGCTCCCTCGATACATCCTGAAGCGAGTGTTGCTGACGATTCCGCTCTTGCTGGGCGTCTCGCTGGTGACGTTCTCGCTGGTCGCGCTCCTCCCGGGCAACGCCGTCGACTACATCCTACAGTTTCAGGACGCGTCGCCGGCACTCCGTGGGCAACTCGAAGCGCAGTACCACCTCGACAGACCCGTTGTTCATCGGTACTTCCTCTGGCTGAGTGACGTCGTTCGTCTCGACCTCGGCCAATCTGTCGTCACCGACCGAAGCGTCGCCGCAGCGGTCTTCTCCCGACTGCCGCAAACGGTCGCACTCGGCCTCTTCGGTTTCCTCATCGCCGTCGTCGTCGGCATCCCGGCGGGCGTCGTCGCAGCGATGAAGAAGGGGACGGTGGTCGACGAGGTGAGTCGAATCGGTGCCCTGCTCGGCATCGCGACCCCGAACTTCTGGCTGGGCCTGCTGCTGATTTTGGTCTTCAGTCTGCACCTCGACGTCTTCCGCGTCATCCCGCCCGATAAACCGCTCCTGACGATAGATTCGCTCACGTTCATGGTACTGCCCGCGGTCACGCTCGGGACCGCGTCGGCCGCGTTGCTGATGCGGTTGACGCGCTCGTCGATGGTCGAGCAGTTGAACGAAGAGTACGTCACGATGGCCCGCGCGAAGGGGCTCTCCGAACGGACGGTCATCGTCAAACACGTCCTCCGGAACTCGCTGACCTCGGTCGTCACCGTTGCGGCGTTACAAATCGCGTTCATCGTCGACGGCGCGGTGGTGGTCGAACAGGTGTTCTCGTGGCCCGGCGTGGGCCGACTGCTGGTGCGGGCCATCCTCCAGCGCGACTTCCCCGTCATCCAGGCCCTCGTGTTGCTGGTCGCGACGAGCGTCGTCTTCGCCAACCTGCTCGCGGATATCCTCTACTCGTGGCTCGACCCGAGAATCAGGTACTAACCATGTCGCACAGAGTGTTCGGGTACTAACCATGTCCAACAGACCCCCACCGACCGACCGAGGGCGAATCCGCGTGACTGGATTCGACGCCGAGGCGATCGACGAGCGCGGAGACCTGTTCGACTGGACACCGGCTCACGTCGAGAGCGTCACCGGTCGACGAGAGCGGGCCTGGAGTCGGTTCAAACGAAATCGAACCGCCGTCGTCGGGCTGTCCGTCATCGCGTTCCTCGCGCTGGTCGCGGCCTTTGCCCGCCCGATCGTCGTCGCCGGCGTTCCGGTCCAACCGCTCTCGCTGACTCCCTACGACCCGGCCGCACCGGACTTCGCCGCCCTGGACCAACCGCCGTCGACGGTCCACCCCTTCGGCACCGACTGGGCCGGACGCGACGTTCTCTCTCGGGTGATGGTCGCCGGGCGATACAGCCTCTCTATCGGCGTCATCGCCGTCGGTCTCACCGTCCTCATCGGGGTCCCGCTCGGTGCCGTCGCGGGCTACTTCGGTGGCTGGGTCGACGAACTCGTCATGCGGGTGGTCGACCTCCTCTACGCCTTCCCGTTCCTCGTTCTCGCAATCGCGCTCATCGCGGCGCTGGGACAGGGCTTCTGGAAGCTCATCCTCGCGCTGGCCATCGTCGGCTGGATTGGGTACGCACGCCTCATTCGTGGCGAAATTCTGCGCGTCAAGGAGAACGAGTACGTCACCGCCGCGAAGGCACTCGGTGCGACCGACCGCGCAATCATCTTCCGGCACATCGTCCCGAACGCTATCGCGCCGGTCGTCGTCCAGGCGACGCTGGGTATCGGTACGGTCGTCCTCTCGGCGGCGGCGCTCGGCTTCCTCGGCGTCGGCCTCGAACCCGGGACGGCCGAGTGGGGGAGCATGCTCTCGAGCGGGCGTGACTCGCTCCTGCAAGGTCAGTGGTGGATATCCGTCTTCCCCGGACTGGCCATCTTTGCGTTCGTCCTCTCGATAAACCTCGTCGGGGACGGCGTTCGTGACGCGCTCGACCCACAGGGTGATACCGGCGGCGACAGAAACGGTCGACGATGACGCTGGAGGACGTTCGAGGATGACCCCGATCTCTCTTCGGCGCGGGTGGTGTGGACTGCCGCCACGCATCTCCCCGGGAGGGCTTCGGTGATGGCGCTGCTGGAAGTCTCCGACCTCCGGACGCGGTTTTACACCGACGAGGGCGTCGTCACGGCCGTCGACGGCATCTCCTACCGCATCGAACGCGGCGAGCGGTTCGGCGTCGTCGGCGAGAGCGGCGCGGGAAAGAGCGTGGCGGCCCTGTCCGTTCTCGGCCTCGTGGACAGTCCCGGACGCATCGAGAGCGGTGAAATTCGGTTCAAAGGGGAGAACCTCCTGGAGGCCTCCGAGGACCGACTCCGCGAGATTCGAGGCGGCGAGATTGCGATGGTATTTCAGGACCCACAGACCGCGCTCAACCCGGTCTATTCGGTCGGCGAGCAGATTGCAGAGGCGATCCGCGCCCACATAGATATCCCCGAACCCGCGGTCAAAGCGCGCGCAATCGAGATGCTCGACCGGGTCGGCATCCCCGACCCCGAGCGACGGTACGCCGACTACCCCCACGAGTTCTCCGGCGGGATGCAACAGCGCGTCGTCGTCGCCATCGCCCTGTCGTGTGACCCCGACCTCGTCATCGCCGACGAGCCGACGACGGCGCTCGACGTGACCGTGCAGGCCCAGATTCTCGACCTCCTGACCACGCTCTCGGAAGCGTACGACGTCGCGCTTCAGTTGATTACCCACGACCTCTCGGTCGTCGCCGAGACGTGCCAGCGCGTGATGGTGATGTACGGGGGCAGGGTCGTCGAGCGCGCCCCGGTCGAGGAGCTGTACTACGAGCCGAAACACCCCTACACCGTCGGGCTGATGGCCTCGATTCCTCGAATCGGCGACCAGCGCGACCGGCTGGAGGCAATTCCCGGTTCCATGCCCGACCTCGTGCAGGTTCCGCCGGGCTGTCGCTTCCATCCGCGGTGTCCATACGCCGAGGCGGTCTGTACCCGGACGGACCCACCCCTCGTCGACACTGCGAGTGGAGACACCGTCGACGAGACCGCCCTCGCCGCCCACGCCGCGGCGTGTCTCGAATACACCGGTGACCTCGACGGGGAATTGACCTTCGAGGTCGAAATCGAGGGCGACCACAGATGACGGCCGGGAGAACCGTGATTCGGGCCGAGGGACTGACCAAGCACTATCCGTCCGAGGAGGGCTTTCTCGACCGCCTCCTCGGCAAGCGCGAGTGGGTGCGTGCCGTCGACGGCGTCGACCTCGAAATCGGGCCGGGTGAGACGCTCGGCCTCGTCGGCGAGTCCGGGTGTGGCAAGAGTACGCTCGGCCGGACACTCCTGCAACTGGAAACGCCGACCGCGGGTTCGGTCTACCACCGGGGCACGGACCTCACGACGCTGTCGGCCAGCGAGTTGCGCGAGCGACGGACGGACCTGCAGTTCGTCTTTCAGAATCCGTTCGCCAGTCTCAACCCACGACTCACCGTTGGCGACATCATCGGTGAGGCTCTCGACATCCACGGCCTCGCACGTGGTGGCCAGCGCGAGCGACGGATACGCGAACTGCTCGAACGGGTCGGCCTGCAGGCGAGTCACGCCAGTCGCTATCCACACGAGTTCTCCGGGGGTCAGCGCCAGCGCATCGGTATCGCACGCGCACTCGCGGTCGAACCGGAGTTCGTCGTCTGCGACGAACCCGTGAGTGCCCTCGACGTGAGCGTGCAGGCGCAGATTCTGAATTTACTGATGGACCTCCAGGACGACCTGGGCCTCTCGTATCTCTTCATCGCCCACGACATCTCGGTGATCGAACATATCGCCGACCGCATCGCAGTGATGTACCTCGGAGAAATCGTCGAAGTCGGCCCGACCGACGACGTGTTCTCGCCGCCGTACCACCCGTACACCCGCGCGTTGCTGTCGGCGATTCCCGAACCCGACCCCCTGTGGGAGGGGTCTCGAATCCTCCTCGAAGGGACCGTCCCGTCTCCCATTTCTCCCCCTTCCGGCTGTAAGTTCCACACGCGGTGTCCGGTCGCCCAGGACGACTGCGGGTCGTGGGACGCCCACCCGGACCTCCTCGACGTCGGTGCGGACCACAAAATCGCCTGTCCGTACCACGAACTCGTCGGGGACGCCTTCGATTGACTCGGCTCGGCGCTGGCCGTCGTCACCATCGCGACTGTTCGCTCCGTCGTCGACCCGTCCGCTCGCACCGGTGAGCTAAATACGTCTCCCGAGTGCGACTACGCATGCGTCGGATATACGAGTCCGAGGCCCTCGACGCCGACGACGAGGACCCCTTCAAGCCCAATCGGGCCGCTGACCGGTCGAGAGGTCGCTCGCACGTCGACTGGGCAAACGCGAGTCACGCCCTCATGCCGACGGCGCTTCGACGGCGGGCGCTCTCTGTCGAGGTCGAGACCGACCGAGACGTGTACACGCCCGACGACCCGGTTCACTTCCGCGTCGTCTTTCGCAACCGACTCCCGGTGCCGGTGACGATTCGGACGGCGACCCCGGTTCGATGGTCCTGGTCGCTCGACGGACTCGAACGCGCATCTCGCGTCGAACGGGCGGTTCCGGAGACGCCGGGAGTGTTCCGGTTCGGTCGCGGCGAGCGAAAGGTGTTCACTCGCCGGTGGATTCAGCGTATCCGGGAGTCCGAACGCGAGTGGTCGCCCGCCGCCAGCGGTGACCACGCGATTCGCGTGTGGGTTAACGACGACTCCACCGCCGCGGAGTCGCTGGCGGCGGAGACGGCGTTCCGAATCGAGTAGCCAGCAGGACGACGACTCGGCACTCACCGAAGATCGACGAGTCTTTGCGCTGGTGGCGGGACGTTCTCTCGTATCCGCCACCACGTCGTCTCCCATTCGATACCGACGACTGCGGTTGTTGGGTTTTCTCCGCAGAATGGTCGTGGTCCGAAGCTGTCTCCGTTCGGGCCGGACGGATAAACCCAAGGTCGGTTCTCACCCAGTCATCGTATGCGACAGTTCATCGTCAGCGGTCACGACGCCCCGACGACACCCGACTTTTCGCTCGACGACCTCGCGGGCAGCGCCGGACGACTGGACGTCCTCGCTCGCTGTGTGAACGCGGCGTTCGGCCTCTCACACAGCATCCGAGAGGGGGTTCGCGTCCACCTCGTCCTCGGAGACGCCTTCACCGTCACGTTCGACGGGAGCAACGTTCGTCGATTGAATCCCGACGAGCGGAGTACCGCCGCGCTCGTCCGCAAAGCACTGGAACGCCGGGAGGAGGCCGTCGGCAACATGCCGGTCGAGAGCACGCCGGGGGTCACGATTCGGCGGTTCGGGTTCGAGACCACGCTCTCGAAGGCCGCCGAGGATGGCCCGGTGATCCACCTTCACGAAGAGGGTGACCCGGTGGTCGCGGTCGACCCGCCAGAGAACCCCGTCTTCGTCCTCTCGGACCACCACGACTTCACCGACACCGAGTCGGCGCTCCTCGCCGAAACGGCCGACCTCCGAGTCCGCGTGGGCCCCCACGCGCTGCAGGCGGACCACGTCGTTACCATCGCCCACAACTACCTCGACACCGCTGGATACACGACGTACTGAGTCGCCGGTGTCGTGGCACCGTCCGTCGATTACTACCGGTGGACCTCCCAATCACAACTGTTAAACGCAACCGACCCATCACCCCGAGTGCGGGCCGGTGGGGTAGCTTGGTATCCTTCGGCCTTCGGGTGGCCGTAACCTCAGTTCGAATCTGAGCCGGCCCACTTCTTCCCGCATTCACGCAACGATGAGCGAAGCGAGTCGTCCGTGATGCGTGCCAGCATGACGCCGCGAAGATTCGAGCAGACGAGTCGCAGCGCGACCGGAAGGAGCGACCGTCTCGGCGAGTTCGAATCCGAGCCGGCCCATTTTACTCCCACCTTTTACTGCACTCGGAGCCTCCGGCTCCTCGCTTGCAAAAGCTGGACCAAAACCCCCGGGAGAGGGTGGTCGTGGGGCCATCCCGTGCTTCGTTCACAGGGAATCGATCACACGCTCGGAAGTGAACGGTAGCGAGCGAACTGAAGCCTCCCGGCCAGTTCGAATCCGAGCAGGCCCATATTTTCCTACCTCTCACAGACAACGGGCGGCGCGTCGCGTGCCCAAGCAAGCACCTGTAAGTCGTCGTTCCGGCAGGCATACACCTATTGCCGTCCGGCGTGGGCGTTCTTCATGGCATCCTCGTCACTACCTATCGTCGATTTCGGCGCTCACTTCACCACCCCGTTGCCGGAGGCACTCGTCGAGCGCTACAGTAGAATCGAACAGCACGACGGCGAAGCGGTCTTCACCGACATCGACGCCGTTCGCGACCGCTACGCAGACGCCGGTGTCGACGCGGCGGTACTCTCTCAGCCGTACTACATGGGTGGGGCCGATACCGACCAGATTGCGACGGCCAACGACGCTCTCCTCGACATCGTAAGGCGGTACGAGGAGTTCTACGGTCTCGCGGCCATCCCAGTCACCGCGGGCGGAGAGGCCGCCGCCGCCGAGTTCGAGCGCTGTCTCGACGCGGGCTACCACGGCGGCGCTGTCGAGACGAAGACCGACGGCGTCGAGGTAATCCACGAGGAACTCGAACCGGTGTTCGAGGTGGCCGACCGAACCGGCGCGCCGATCATGATTCACCCGAAACTCAACGAGTCGCTCCACCCGGAGGCGCTGTCGGACCACTGGCAACTCAACGTCGTCTTCGGCCGCGAGGCCGCCATGGCCGAGTGCATCTCGAAGGTGATTCACGAGGGCGTCTTCGACCGGTATTCGAATCTCAACCTCGTGTTCCACCACAACGGCGGCAACATCGCGGCCTTTCTGAGCCGAATCGAGGGGTCGCTGGCGCGAGTCCACCGGGGCGAGGTCGACGCGAGCTACCTGAAGACCTACGAGGAGTTCCGTCACCAGTTCGAGTCGCGGGTGTACGTCGACACGGCGGGCTACTACGGCGACCCGAGTGCCTTCCGGACGACGCTCGAAGCACTCCCGGCCTCCAGCGTGCTGTATGCGACGGACTTCCCCTACGAGACGCTCACCCCGGCGGCGTTTCAGAAAATCGTCGACGCAATCGAGACGGTTCGGGGGGGTGCCGAACGCGACGCGATACTCGGTGGCAACGCGCTCGACTTGCTGGTGAACGTCGACTAGACACCCGCGTCGTCGTTACGCCGTCCCCGTGGACGGTCGCTGAGAGTGCCGACCGGTCACCCTTGAGAGCAGCGAGCTCGGCGGCGTGGTTCAGACGTTGGAGTCGGTGTCGGGGTAGACGTGGGCGTCGCGGTCGGACTAGACGTAGGTGTCGGAGCCCGGAGGGTCCTGGCTCGCCCACGGTTTCGGATCGCTCGAATCAATCCCACTGATTCGGTGACTGCGAGCGGGGCGGCCGGGACGACGAGTGCAACGAGCCTAATCGTGTGTGCGGTAGATTTGAGGGTTATCTCCCCGCCGCCTTGGGGTCATCTCCTCTATCGAATCATGTCGGGGGCTCCCCGTCTCGGCCGAGGCGATTGTTCATGTCGTGATAGCTGTGTATCACTGCCGAGACGAGGAACAGCGTCGTGACGAGTCCGGCTAATCCCATCCCCGGGAGTTCGGAGAACGGAAACACGCCTGCGATTCCTGCGAGAACCAGCCCTGCACACAACCCCCCGAGGCCGACGTAGTACTTGCTCCACCGAATCTCGTTGTGAGGGACGACGTCGAGGTACACTTCGAGTTCGGACGCCTCGTCGGTCAGCGTTGCAGTCCCCCGATTCGGGTCGAAGGCGATGACTCCCTTCGCGTCCATCTTCGGCAGGTGCGACTGCCGGAGTGCTGTGTACACCCGCATTCGCTGTTTGTACGTCACCGACTCGACCGGGACGTCGTTCTCCCACGCCGCTAGATTCGTCGACAGCTCACGCAGTTCGACCGTCCGCTGTTGCTGCAGGAGGTAATGCAGCGCGTGTCGTCGTCGACGACAACTCAACACTTCGAACGCGAGGTCCTGTGTCACCCCCGCCGAGTCGTCGCTCGTATGCGTAGTCTGGAGATTCGCTACGCTCATTGGATCGTCGGTGTGTCTGTGATTCGCGGACGTTCGTTCGACTTCCTGATGGCACACTTCCACCGTCTTTTCGGTTCCTTACACTCGGACCACTGCGTCTGTACGTCTCGATTTCGTGCCCTCCAGCAAATGGATTCTTGCCCCCCATTCGGACGAGACCCAGATACCGTCATGGTGATTCCCTCACACAGCAACATATAGGATATCGTGACTTTGTTATTGACTGACTTGCTGACCGTAGTCACAGCGTACCGGCGCAGCCGTCGTCGCAGACGGCGCGTTTCGGACATTTACTGTCGCCCTCGCGCCGAGAGGAGCTCACTGCGTCAACGAGAGTAGACCGTGCTTTCGGAACTCCGGTGGGAACCCCGGTCCCGAGTACGGCGTCCTGTCGACTCCACGGAATTACGCGAGATGTCCATCTCCGTCTGACCTATCTAGACCACCTCCAGTCCGGTGGGTCTCGACGGCGGCTCGTTCGGACGAACACCTAGTGGATGTCGGCGGGACCGACTGAAGGCTTATAACGACGGAAAATGTGCTGAAAGTATGGACTGTCCGGCGTGTGAGACGACCCTCACGACGTACGTCTACCGTGGCCGTGAGGCGTCCGTTTGCGAACGGTGCGGCTACGTCGGCATCGAGACTGAACACGGGGGAACGCCGGTTCGAGTCGAATCGTGGTCCGAGGCGCTTCGACGGTTCTACGAGCGCCAATCGGGTACTCGTGATACCGAACAGTCGGAAGAATAGTCGCTTACGCGGTACCGGTCAGTCTTCGCTGGTCTCTGCAGCGACTTCCGCTTCTGCGTCCGCGTCCGTCCCCGCTGCGGTGGCCCGTTCGCGTTCGTCCTCGTCTGCGTCCGAGCGAGCGGCGACGAGCGCACCGCGAGCGACGCTGTACAGCGGTTCGTCTACTGCGCGGACTTCGCTGATGGAGAAGGGGATGTTCGCCTCTTCGAGGTGGTCTTCGAAGAGGTTCTCGAAACCGTCGGGCGAGGACGTTCCACCCGTCACCACGACGGGCACGTCGAGTCCTTCTTCGACGTCCTCTTCGTCGACCTCTCGTGCGATGTTCTTGATGACGTAATCCAGGAGATTCTCGTAGTAGATTGCGAGGGCACCCTCGACGCCGCCGACGTCCGTGCGGAAGTCGAGTTTGAAGTCGTCCTCCTTGATCGACGTGACTTTGTCGACGGGCGTCCCCGTCGCCTGTGCCGTCTGCTCGTCTATCCAGTCGCCTCCCCGGGCGATAGAGAACTTCATCACTGGGACGGCGTAGTAGGAGAGACAGACGTTAGTCATGCCCGCGCCGAAACTGACCCCGAGTCCGGTGAAGTTGGCGTCAGCCAGTTCTGAGTAGATGACGGCCATCCCCTCGTTGATCGGTTCGGGGTTGTAGCCCATGTCTCCGAGCATCGATTCGAGCGTCTTCTCGTGATACAGCGTCGAGAGCTTCGAGTCGATGGGGTCGGCCGGACTGGAGTAGTACAACCGTTCGTTCTGGTAGTTGGGTTCGCCGACCACCTGCTCGGTGATGAGTTTGATCATCGGAATCGCAGACGACTCTTCGCTCGAGAGGATACCGTGTTGCATCGGACGGCGCGTCTCCCGGTTGAAGATGTTGGCGAAATTGAGTGCGTCGTCGCCCACGACGTACACCTGATCGTCCTTGCGGATGTGGAGAACGTCGCTCCGCGAGAGCATCTGCTCTGCCATGTCGCTGTACTCTATCTCGACGAACGAGTTTCGTTGCTGGACGAAAACCGTCTCAGTCCCGTCCTGTTGCGCCGAGAGGATGTTCATCGTACCGACGTCGAGGCCCTTAGCCATACGCGTCTTATCCCACTTAACATGCATAAACGTTCTCCCGCAAGTTTAACATTAGACATAACTGATAGAAAGAAAATTTAATCAATCACTTCCCGTCGTTAGACGGACCATAATAACTCTGAAAACAAGGTGGGTTGGTACACCCGGTTCTCTTTCACGACCGTTCGCGTCAGTCAGAGTTGGTGACGACGGTGCCGAGAGCAGGTCGCAGTAGCGCGAGTGGTTGCAGGGAGGGCGTGCGGTCAAGTTACTGGGAGAAGGGTCGAGTTACCGGGAGAGGAGTGCTTTCAGCCGCGCGAGCCACCCGTCAGGTTTCGCGGCTTCTTCCGCCCGTTTCTGCTCTCTGAGTTCGCGTAGCGCGTTCGTCTGGTCGTCGGTGCCGCTCCCACTCGCGGTCTCGTTGCCCTCACCCCGGAGTTGTCGAAGTCCGGCGACTGCGTCGTCGACTTCGCCCCCGTTGGCGCGCGCGGTCTTGGCGGTGGCGTTCTCGAAACCGGTTCGGTCCACCTCGTCGACGACTTCGGTGTTGAGTTGCAGGCGTTTCCCGTCGCGTTTTTCGACCCCGCCCCACGACAGTTCGACGTTCGACATCGCCTCCTCGATGTCGCGTTCGACGTCCTCGTCGGTGACGGTCTCCTGTGCGTCCGCGTCTGCTTCCGTGGCGACCGGGCCACCGGCTGCGCGTTCGACCTGGTGGCCGACGAGGGCTGCGGCCGTCGACCCCACCACGGCCACGAGCCCGACGGCGTAGACGGCGACTCCCTCGGCGCTGTAGTCGCCCGCGCCGCCGCCGACGTTCCACTGTTCTGGATACGTTGCGACGAACAGCGCAACCGCCGCGCCGCAGACGACGAGACCCGCGACGGCCGCGTACGTCATCCGCGTGTCGCCGGGCAAGAGCACCACGATGCCGAGCAACGCCACCGGTAATCCGGCGGCTGCGGCCGCAAACCCGATTTCTCGAAGCGCGTAAACGAACGCCGGGTCGGCGGTGACGACGCCGCTCAGGAGGAAGATGAGAATGCCGACGCCACCCAGTGCGATGCCGCCGAAGAACAGGGCAAACCCGAGATAGACGTCCTCGGTCTCTGGGTCTCCGATGTATCGCTCGTACCACTTGAAGAGGGGGTTTTTGGGGGTCGACTTCGTGCTCATTGTCGAGCGATACAGTTTCATCACACATGACTGTTGGCACGTCTGTCCATTATCTTTCACGTTTACACCAGTTCGATTAATGGACGATTATCGGGGATGCCATCGACAGTGATTCTGTCGTCGGATGTTGGCTAGTCGACTGTCGAACCGGTCGGGCCTCGGCTGTCGAGACGGCCGTCTCCGCTATTCACTGTGCATCCGAAGGCTTATGCCGGACACACCGTACCTGTCTCTCCGTGACTAGTCTCCGCACTGGCACCGCTCTCGTCGCCGTCGGTATCGGACTGTTCGCGCTTCTACTCGTCGTCAGCGTCGCCACTGCTCCGAGCATCGGTGTCGAAGGGGCGAACACGAGCGCGGAGACCCAGACGCTCGTCGGCTCTCAGGGCGGCGGTGCCGGATTGCACGAGGACGGTAGCGTCTACTTGCTCACCGAGGACAATCGGACGTGGATAGAAGAGAGCGCCGACAGCTACTTCGACGTGACCATGCTCGACAACGGGTCGGTCATGGCGGGCTTCATGGACAGCGGCTACACCGACTGCGGCCCCTACGACTCGCCGTGTACGCACACGGGATTTCGAGTCATCGACCCGGACCCAGAACCGCGCGTCGTCAGCGAGTACAGTTTCCCCGTCCGGACGAGACAGAACAGCGAGGTACACGACGTGGAACTGCT
>JBNJGG010000073.1:0-10373 GCA_051747545.1 Halobacteriota archaeon
AAGCTGCTGAATGAGCTATCTCTCCGATCACTCTTCGATGTCCTCGTCTCTCCTCGTCTGCTCTTCAGTGTCGTCGGTGTCGGCGTCTCCAGTCGTGCGTTCGTCGCCGTCGGGTTCGTCGAGTGACGATGGCGCAGTCTCTTCACTACCGTGACCCTCACCGCCTTCCGAGTCGCTTCGGAGGTCCGCGACGAGGGCCAGTTGGGGGTCTTGCAGTCCCAGGACGAACAGCGCGTAGTACCGGAAGAACGTCACCACGGGGACCTGTACGAGTAACGCTACCACCAGGACTGCGAGAAGGAAGACCGCCCCGACGATTCCGAGCAGTATCCACCCCGCGAGACCAGGGCCGCCCATGGCCATCAGTGCGACGTAGATGAGGCCACCGGCGAGGAGGAACGGCAGCGCCAGGACTAACGCCAGCAGGAGCGTAACGAGGCCCACGGCGATTCCGGCGATGATACCGAGGACGAAGCGGGCGACTACGTAGAGCCCGACCTGCTTCCATCGCGTCCTCACGAGTGGCCATACCCGCTTCCACCCCGAGATGACCCCGCGGTCCTCTCGCATCATGGTCGGCACGACGAAGTCCGTCGTCAGCAGGCCGACGAGCCCCGCCGCCAGACCGACGACAGCGAACACGGCAACCAGTGGGAGGACGAGCAGAAACAGCACAGCAGAGATGCCGACGCCACCGAGAATCACCAGTCCGATTGGGATACCGACGACGGCGAGGACGGCGAGAATAATCAGGAGCCGAAAGAGAAACAACTGTAGACCCGGGCCGAGATGCTGGGAGAACGGACGACGAATCCGTATCTCACGCGTGCGTAATCCCTCGACGAGGACGAACTCCATGACGGCCGAAATAACCGCGTAGACGACACCGAGTGCGACGAACACCACGAGCGCGGCGAGCGCGACAAGGACCAGCTGTGAAATCTGCGCGTCAGACAGCATCGGCAGTGGTAGGTCACCGGCCTGTGACACGTCGCCCGTCGGAGCCGCCTGTCCGAAGTTTACGTTTCCCTGTCCGGATGTCCCAGCGCCTCCGCCGACGAAGAAGGCGATAAGGGCGAGTTTGAGCCAGCGCGTCGCGTCGACCGGGAGTAACAGCGACTGTGTGGCCTCGCGGGCGTCGTCGAGGGCGTCTATCGCGTCCCAGGGCATACCTCAACGTGTTACCCGAAACACATTAAAACAGGGGACCGACGGCGCCCACTCCGTTCGTACCCTCGACGACGGGAGAGCCCCGAGGTCGACATCCGCCACCAGTGTGCGACACGAGAGCGTCGTTACCATCGTCGCGTCCGTCTGAGAACGAGCCGCGATTAGCGCCCGAAGGTCTGGTCTCGCAGAATTTCAAACCGAGAAGATCAATGCACAATCACGAGACAAATTCAAATCGGTAGTATGTTACAGGTGAGTATTTAACGTTAAATACCGTCATTGTTCCACAAGAGTTAATTTTCTGCTCTAGCAATAGGCGGCATTGATGGGGTTATCTATGCTTACGGTAGCATCTGAGGTCGGTATCACACTGTACACTGTGCCGATCATCGGTGTCGAACTGGGTCAGACGGCAGTCACCGGAATCGGAATCGTCATGATTCTGATTCTCATCATGGGGTCCGGGTTCTTTTCGTCATCAGAAATAGCGTTGTTTTCTCTGCCGGCCCACCAGATCGACGCGATGATCGAAGAGGGAAAGCGTGGCGCGCGGGTAGTCAAGTCCCTCAAAGAGGACCCCCATCGCCTGCTCGTGACGATACTCGTGGGAAACAACATGGTCAACATAACGATGTCCTCTATTTCGACTACCATAGTTGGCTTCTACTTCGACGCGGGCACGGCAGTACTCGTATCGTCGTTCGGCATCACGTCGATGGTCCTGCTTTTCGGCGAGAGCGCGCCCAAGTCCTACGCCGTCGAGAACACCAGTTCGTGGGCACGAACCGTCGCTCCCCTGTTGAAAATTTTCGGGAAAGTGATGTGGCCGCTCATCACTTTTTTCTACTATTTAACAGGTGTCGTAAACAAGATCACCGGCGGCAGTTCGTCCATCGAGTCTCCCTACGTCACTCGTGACGAGATTCAGAACATGATCAAGACGGGCGAGCGTGAGGGCATCCTCAATGAAGAGGAGCGCCAGATGCTCCAGCGGACCCTGCGGTTCAACGACACCACCGCCAAGGAGGTGATGACTCCCCGCCTCGACATGGCGACTATCTCCAGGGACGCGACCGTCGAAGAGGCAATCGAGAAATGTATTCAGTCCGGGCACGCCCGTCTGCCGGCCTACGAGCGGTCCCTGGACAACGTAATCGGCGTCTTCGACATCCGTGACCTGCGGGATTCCGACTACGGCGTCTCCCCCGACCTCGAGGTGGGGGACGTCGTCACACCGACGCTTCACATCCCCGAATCCAAGAACGTCGACGAGCTCCTCTCGGAGATGCGCGAAAACCGGATACACATGGTTATCGTCATCGACGAGTTCGGCGCTACCGAAGGCCTCATCACGATGGAAGACGTACTTGAGGAGATCGTCGGCGAGATACTGGTGGGCGACGAGGACCATCCGATCGAATCTGTCGACGACGACACCGTTTTGGTTGACGGCTCGGTCAACATCCACGAGGTTAACGAGGCTCTCGGCATCGTGCTGCCGGAAGGCGAGGAGTTCGAGACAATCGCGGGCTTCATCTTCAACCGCGCGGGTCGCCTCGTCGAGCAGGGCGAGGAATTCGGCTACGAGAACGTAACGCTGCGGGCCGAACGGGTGGAAAATACTCGGATTCAGAAGGTCCGACTGACCGTCGACCGCGACACCGCCGAACAAATCGAAGACGAATCGTCGGCTGGCGAGCGCGGAGCCGATTGACCACGGTGTTCCTGCGTCGGTGACCGAGCGGGCAATTCACTTCCGGTACAAATCTCGCACTACCAATTCACGAGTCGCAGATGTTCGTTTCCGGTGAGCCGTCGACTCACTCGAACACAACGAAGAATCACAGGCAGTGGGAGTATACTCGACGTGGATTACCCGCCATCCGACAGCCTCTCGCGATGTGACTACCCGAGCGTGCAGGCCGACCAGGGCCACGCGTTCCGAGAGCCTGTTGACCATCCGATTTCGTTCACCTCCGCACCTCCTTACGCCCTCCGAAGAATTGGCGAAATTTCGATGCACCAAAGCTCCTCGACCAGATTACCGGCTCTCCTCTGAGTTGGAGGAGTATTTTTCCGGTGGCTCCGTTCTGCAGTCGCGACTATCTAAATAAACACACCGAGATGCGGAACTGGGCGAGCGTTAGTGCAATTTCCAGTGGGTGGAAGCTGCTACCCCCGGGGATGGGTGAAAACCATTAGGTGGTCCGTAGACGTACCCTGTCTCATCGAGTCATGTACGAGAGTATCCTCCTCCCATATGACGGTAGCGAGGGCGCAGCCGCGGTACTCCATCACGCCAGCGAGCTCGCCCACTGGGCCGACGCGACCATCCAGGTGCTCTACGTTGCGGACACGACGCGTGACAGTGTCACCGTTATCGAGGGCCGAACCGTGGATGTACTCGTACAACGAGGCGAGGACATCGTTGACGAGGCCGCAAAAACGCTAGACACGCTCGGGGTTTCGTACAGTACCGATGTCGTCCAGGGCAATCCGGCCCCGACGATCGTAGAATACGCCGAGCGGTACGACTTGGATCTGGTCGTGATGTCGACCCACGGCCGTGAGGGGGTCTCTCGATTTCTCGCAGGCAGTGTATCCGAGAAGGTCGTCCGGCTCTCCTCGATTCCCGTTCTCACAGTCCGGATGCGGGCCGATGAGACGTTCGTCTTTCCCTACGAGAACGTCCTCATTCCGACGGATGGGAGTTCCGCTGCGACGTACGCTGCCACTCATCTCGTCGAGCTTGCGGCGTCGCTTGATGCAACCGTGCACGTCCTTTCGGTGGTGGACGACTCCGCACTCGGCCCGGATATCCGGTCGACGGTTTCCGGACAGGAAAGCGAACGGGCCGCGACCGACGCTGTCGAAACCGTCGTCTCCGAGGCCGAAACACGCGGGGTTACCAATATCGTCCGCCATATCGAACGCGGAACGCCTCTCGAGGCAATTCTCGACTGTATCGAATCGAACGACATACACGCCGTTGGGATGGGCACGACCGGGAGGCGTGGCACGGATCGTATCCTGCTCGGCAGTGTCGCAGAAAAGACCGTGCGCTCGGCACCGGTTCCCGTCATGACTGTCGCGGAACCAGCGTAAGCCCGTCGATAGGAGTGGTTCCCGACGTCGCTGTTGACCGAATCCTGACGAGGTGTCGGGTATCACCTCGACGGCGACGGTTAAAACAGCGGAGTGAACTGGCATTGTCACCCGTCTGTTCGCTCTCACGGCCTCTTTTTGAGTTGACGCACGCGATACGCTGGCTCGACCCGCGACGAGACTTTCGAGTGACGATACTGGGTTGAACTCTCCGGAAATCGTCGAACCGCTCGTCACTACGGGATGAATGGAGTGCTTGGGAAGCGACCTGAAGCAGTTCCTGCCACAGATTCGTCCGACATCGCACACCACAGCCGCACTGAACTCCCTGTGGTCTCGACTCACGCCCCTGTCGATTTCATATCTTGATTATTGGTTTATCACTGGGGCGTCCCACACCTATTTGCGCCACTGCGGGCAATCACTGCCCATGACGCCGTTCGAACGACGCGCTCACGCCTGCCAGGACCGGATGGGTGATGCCGACGCGGTCGTTCTCTTTCCCAGTGCAAATCTCTACTACGCTTCTGGATTCACTGACGAACCCGGAGAGCGCCACCTCTTTCTGGTCGTGCCCGCGACGGGCGACCCCGTGTTTTTCGTCCCCGAACTGTACGAGACCCAGGTCAGGGCCGAGACGTGGGTCGACGACGTCAGGACGTGGGCAGACGAGGAGGGCCCGGTCGATGGGCTGGCGGCCCTCGTTGCTGACCTCGACCTGGTGGGCGGGCACGTCCTGGTAGACGACACCATGTGGGCGCGGTTCACGCTCGACTTGCGATCCGTCCTTCCAGATACGACCGTCGGCCTCGCTAGCGAGGTGTTCGGCCGACTGCGAGTGCGAAAAGACGACGCCGAACTCGAGGCGTTGGACCGCGCCGGGACCATCACCGACGCCGTGGCCGAGGCGGTTCGCGGGCTCGGACGAACCGCCATCGGGATGACCGAGTCGGAACTCGCCGAAGAGATTCGATCGCTGCTCGCCGAAAACGGTGGCACTGGCGTCTCCTTCGAACCGGTCGTCGCCTCTGGGTCGAACGGCGCTCGCCCGCACCACCGTCACGGCGGGCGACGTATCGCCTCGGGTGACCCCGTCGTCCTCGACTTCGGAACACGCGTCGATTCCTACCCGAGCGACGTGACCCGAACCGTCGTCTTCGGAGCCGACCCTCCCGAGGACTTCGAACTCGTCCACCGGGTCGTCCGCGAGGCCCAGATAGCAGGTATCGACGCCGTCGAACCGGGTGTCCCAGCCGAGGCGGTCGACCGGGCCGCACGGTCGGTCGTCGAGGCTGCTGGCTTCGGTGACCAGTTCGTCCACCGAACGGGTCACGGCGTCGGGCTCGACATCCACGAGGAGCCGTACATCGTCGCGGGAAACGACCAACCCCTCGAGCCTGGGATGGTGTTCAGCGTCGAACCCGGAATCTACCTTCCCGACCGCTTCGGCGTCCGAATCGAGGACCTCGTCGTCGTCACCGAAGGGGGGTGCGAGCGTCTCACACACTCGGGTCGGGGCTGGGCGTGTTGAGCTACCGGGCCCGCTCCGTGCACACCTCGACGGGGGTTATCATTCGAGTTGATCGTTGTCGTTCGAGAAAGGCACAATTTCCCAACCGTCGGAGTCGTCTGCGTCGACGCCAACTCGACGTTCCGAACCGACAATCCGGAGTTGGCACCGTTTCGATGGCGGAACGTTCTGCCGAGTTTATTCGTCCATTCGACGACGCTCTTTTCGACGACACATGACAGACGAACCTAGCGACAGCGACCCGTCGAATCGATTTTCACGACGACGAATTTTGCAGGCCGTGGCAGCGGGTGGCCTCCTGCTCGGGACCGGTATCACCGTCGCCCAGCAGACCGACGAGGAGGGTGGATTCGGTGGCGAGGACGACGGTTCCGTCGTCTTCGAGGCCGAACTCTCGGGAGACAATGAGGTCCCACCGGTGACAACTGGGTCCAGTGGGACCGCGACGTTCCGCGAGAGCGGGGAGTTCCTTCGGTTTACGATCGAACTTGACGACATCTCACAAGTGACGCAGGGCCACATCCACGAGGGCGAACCGGACGAAAACGGCGACATCATCGAAGACCTGTTAATCTTCACCGAGGAACCCGACGGCGGCGGCGAGGGAGAGGCTCGCGACTTCACCGGTGATGGCAACGAGACCGACGACGAGGTGGATGGCAACGAGACCGACGACGAGGTGGATGGCAACGAGACCGACGACGAGGTGGATGGCAACGAGACCGACGACGAGATGGTGGACGACGAGATGGAGGACGGAAGTGTTGGAGCAATCGAGGGGACCGTCGAGGACGTGCCGCTCATCGAGCAGATACGAGAGAATCCTGGTGAGTACTACGTGAACATCCACACCGTCGAGAATCCCGGGGGCGAGATACGGGGGCAGTTAGAGGCAGTTGAAGAAACGGACGGGATGGACGGTAACGAGACAGACGACGGGATGGCAGGCAACGAGACGGAGACCGGGGTGCCGGAGGACGGAAACGAATCGAACAGCTAGCCTGAACACTCCGTTTCCGTCTCACGAGTACAGTGTAGGCGACACTGAGGGATGACTCGAACGCATTGCCCACTTCGGAATCGGCGTTACTCCGTTGTCGATTCCGCTTCGAGAAGGGAGTCCACGTCGGCGTGCTCGTGGAGAAGCGTTCGCATCAGTTCGACGGTCTGCTCGTCTCGAGTCCGTCCCGTCCTGACGACTTCTTCGGCCCGCTCGACCGCCGAGAGAGTGTCGGCGTTCACGAGCAAGATGGGTATCCCCTTTTCTTCGGCCTTCCCGATGACCGCCCCGGGGGGTCGATGGCCACCGGTCAGAATGAGACACTTCACGCCCGGCGCTTCGAGCGCTGCGACGTGAATCTCAGCGCGGTCACCGCCGGTGATGACCGCGGCGTCTCTCGTCCGTCTGAAGTATCTGAGCGCCGCGTCCCCGCTCATCGCGCCGACGAGGAAGCGCTCGACGAACGCGTCGGTCTGGACGTCGGTGACGATGTCGGCACCGAGTTCTGCGGCGAGGTCCGACACGGTGACCCCGGCGAGTTCGCTCCGTCGGGGGAGGACGCCGAAGACGGGGACTTCACGGCTTTCGAGGAACGGAATCACCTCGGTTTCGAGGCGCTCGTAGGCCCCGTCGTCGACGCGGTTGAACAGGACCCCGGCGAATCTGTCGCCGATGGTAGCTGCGGCCGCGAGCACCTCGTCGACGTCCCGCGGATCAGTGTAGTCGCTGACCAACAGCACCTCCGCGTCGAGGATGTCTGCCACTTCGGGGTCGGTGAGTTCGACGATACCGCCAGTCGTCAGGTCGCCACCGCCTTCGACGAGCACGAGGTCGCGTTCGCTCGAAATCGTCTCGAAGCACGTGCGAATCTGCTTTGCCAGTTCTGCAGGCGACTCCTGCCCGCGGATGGCTCCCTCGACGAAGGTGGGCGAGTAGACGATGGGCTCCATCTCGTGAATCTCGGCGTCGAGGTCCAGGAGTTCCCTGGCGAGCATCGGGTCCCGGTCGAGCGTCTTGCCGACGGTGCTCTGCAGGCGAGTCCCCTTCGGTTTCATGTAGCCAATCCGCAGGCCCCGCTCCTTCGCGATGAGCCCGATTGCGAGGGTGATTGCGGTCTTCCCGGTGCTTTCCTGCGTCGAGGTGACGAGTACGGTTTTCATAACTTCTCGAGGTCGATGGTGAGTCTGATGTCGACGGCGGCCACGCCGTCGGGCGTTGCAACGAGCGGATTCACGTCGAGTTCCAGTATTGCCGGTACGTCTGTCACGAGTTGCGAGAGTCGCTGGATCGCCTCGACGACCCCCCTGCGGTCCACTTGCGATCGGCCGCGTGCCCCCCGGAGCAGCGGTGCCGACCTGATTTCGTCGAGCATCTCGCGTGCTTCGCGCTCTGAGACGGGGGCAACTCGGAACGAGGTGTCTTTCAGCGTCTCGACGAAGATACCGCCGAGGCCAAACAGCAACAGGGGGCCGAATTGCGGGTCCTTGTTCGCGCCGACGATGGTTTCGACACTCTCGTCGAGGTCCACCAACTCCTGGACCTGGACGCCGAGGATGGTCGCGTTCGGCTGGTAACTTCGGGCCCGCGTCATCAGATCCTCGAATGTGTCGTACACGTCCTCGACGTCGACACCGACTCGAACGCCGCCGATGTCGGACTTGTGGAGGATGTCGGGGCTGACGATTTTCATCACGACGGCCCCCTCTATCGAATCTGCGAGTTCGAGCGCCTCAGTCGGCGTCTCGGCGATTCCTCCTGCTGGAATCGGTATCCCGTACGCGTCCAGTATGTCCATCGCTTCGACCCCGAGACGGCTTTCACCGCGTCTGGCGGCCACGGAGAGGATTTCGTTGACTCGGTCGCGGTCCACGTCGAACTCGGTCGGCGACTCGTATTCGCGCCGCTGCAACGTTCGGTACCGCCAGAGGGCGTCGAGGCTACGCACCGCCCGCGCCGGGTCGAAGTAGTTGGGAATGCCGACCTCGTTCAGCACCGTCTGGGCGCTTTCGACCCGCGTTCCCCCCATCAGGCACGTCGCAATCGGCACCTCGTGTGTCGCCTGTAACTCCGTGACGACGACGGCTAACTCCTCGTAGTCGAGGACGGCCGTCGGTGCCGACAGGACCACCACGGAACCGACGTTTTTGTCTGCGATGACTGCCTCCAGCGCGTCGCTGAATCGCTCGACTGAGGCGTCTCCGATGGCGTCGACCGGGTTGTAGATGTTGGCCTCCTCGGGCATCGTCTCCGAGAGTGTCGAGACCGTCTCGTCCGTGAACGAGGCCAGTTTCAGGTCGGAATCGCCGACGGCGTCGGTCGCCAGTACGCCCGGGCCACCCGCGTTGGTGACGATGCCGACGCCGTTCGTCTCTGGGAGTGGCTGGTCGGCGAGCATTCGGGCCGCGTCGAAGAGGTCTTCGACGGTCTCTGCGCGGATGACGCCCGCCTGTTCGAGGCCCGCCTCGTAGGCGCGGTCGCTTCCGGCGATAGCGCCCGTGTGCGAGGATGCCGCCTGCGCACCGGCGTCGGTTCTGCCGGACTTCACGACGACGATCGGCGTCTCACTGGTTACCGTTCGCGCTGCGTCGATGAAGGCACGTCCCGTTTCGATGCTTTCGAGGTAGCCGATGATGACGTCCGTGCCTTCGTCGCCACCCCAGTGACGGACGAAATCTGTCTCGTCGAGTACGGCTTTGTTACCCAGCGAGACCACGTCCTTAAAGCCGATATCCTGGTCTTTGGCCCAGTCGAGGACGGCGGTGATGAACGCACCCGACTGGCTCATAAACGAGATTTTGCCTTCGAGAGCGTTCTCGGGGGCGAAGGTGGCGTTCATTCCTTTCGGCGTACTCATGATACCGAGCGAGTTCGGCCCGACCACGTTCACGTCGTACTCGTCGGCGACCTGTCTGAGTTCTCGCTCTCGCGTGGCACCACCGCCGCCCGTCTCGCCGAATCCGGCGGTGATGACGACGACGTGTTCGACTCCTGCGTCCCCCGCCTGCCGGACCACGTCGAGAGCTACGTCCGGCGGGACGACGACGATTACGAGGTCGGCGTCTGCCTCCTCGACGCTCTCGACGCACGGGGTGCCCAGCACCTCGTCGTAGTTCGGGTTCACCGGAATTACGCTCCCCTCGAACGCTGCGAGGTTCTCCATGATGGCTCGGCCCACAGAGCCCTCGCGTTCCGTTGCGCCCACCAGTGCGATTCGGTCAGGCGCGAACAACTCCGATAGCTCTCCCATCGAATTACTGTACCTCTCGTCGGTGTATAAAGACGGTGCCGGAGTGTGCGGAGGTAACGTGGGTCCAGCGATAAATGGTATGTGGGTTGATGAAATTCTCGATGGTTCCGGTGGCCACGGGGCGTCTACCCGAATGTCACCCGCCCACTCTCGAACGTCGCCCGCCCACTCTCGAATGTCACCCGTCTCACTCGCGTCGTCAGTGGCCCCGGCGTTGGGACACCACGTGGGCCTCAATCCGTCACTTATCTCGGGTTGGGCTGTCGCCTCTGGACCGCGCCGTCTATTACGAAGACGGCGGTCACTCGTTAATCTGTGAT
>JBNJGG010000073.1:10383-13180 GCA_051747545.1 Halobacteriota archaeon
CGGTGATTGTCCCCACACCTGGCCCCCGATGAGACGCTCTGTATATTTTAAAATACCTCGAAAAATTACTGTTATTTAGTGAAATTACTGCCAAACAACTAAAACATCGACTGTTGTCACACCACGTTTAAGCCAAAATGTGCATAATTAATATGTGCAATGGCGTACACATCAGTCGTCGCGCTACAGGTACCGTTCCCGACGTTTTTCGAGGAACTGTTTCGCACAGTCGCGGTCTTCCTTCCGCGGTTGGTCGTCGCAGCCATCATCCTCATCCTCGGATGGTTCATCGGCGTCGGTCTGGGCCGACTCGTCGCCAGCATCGTCGACCGTGTCGACCTCGACAGGGCGGTCCTTGCGACCTTCCTCGGTGACGTTCTCGGCGGGACAGAACAGGCCGTTTCGAAGGCGTTTGGCACGGTGACGAAGTGGTTCGTCTTCGCCGTCTCCATCGTCGCGGCCGCCGACGTACTCGCGATTCCATTGCTCTCTCAGTGGGTTGCCGACGCCGTGACGTACCTCCCGTCGCTCATCGCGGGCCTGCTGGTCATCGTCATCGGTATCGTGGTGGCCGACTTCGTCGGCGACGCCGTCATGAGCACGAGTAGAGTGACCCAAGAACGGTACACTGAGTACTTCGCGACCGGGGTTCGCCTCTTTCTGTACTTCATCGTCATCGTCGTCGGTCTGTCGACGATGGGCGTCGACACCTCCATTCTGGAAATCTTCGCCCAGGCGCTCGCGTGGGGCTTCGCCGCCGCAGTCGCCATCGGTGTCGGTATCGCCGTCGGATGGGGTGGCAAAGACTACGTTTCCCAGCACATCGAGGGCTGGGCGAGTCGAACCAGAGCGTCCACCCGCGAACCCGAGGTGGACGTGGACGAATCAGTCGAAGCCGACGGTGGTTCCGAGAGCGTCTGAGCGTCATTTCGTCGCTGTCTCACCGTCCTCTCTGTTTTCGATTCCGTAGAGGGCTGTGTGGCTCACACGGACTGAGCGCCTCTCCCGGCTCTGTCGTCGGGCTCACCGACATCACGACGCGTATCAGTGGTGTGTCCGGTCGTTCGTGGGCGCTCGTCTGTGCGGTTTCGTTTCAACGCTGAATCCCCGACTACAGTTTAGGCCAACCGAAAAATATCGGAGAAGTGACAATAGTTATGCCCGACGAGTCACTACCGACTCCATGGCGTTTCTGGAGAATTTGGTCCTCGTCTTCGTCGCCGGATTAGTGACGGCGCTGGCGACCGGACTCGGGGCGATACCCTTCTTTTTCGTCGAAGACCTCAGCGACCGGTGGAACGTCACACTCTGGGGATTGGCCTCCGGTATCATGGTGTCGGCGTCCGTGTTCGGACTCATCTTCGAGGGACTGTCGAACGGGACCCTGCGCGAAATCGTTCCCGGGCTGGTCGCTGGCGTCTTGCTCGTCGTCGTCGCCCACTACGTCATCGAAGAACGAGAAGTGAATCCGAAACAGTACGAGGCCGCCGACTACAAGAAACTCCTCCTCATCCTCGGCATTCTCACGGTGCACAGTTTTCCCGAGGGCGTCGCCGTCGGCGTGTCGTTCGCCGACCTCGGTTTCGAGGGTGGGCTGGCCCTCCTCGGATTTACGGTTCCGGTTCTGGCCGTCTTCATGACCGTCGCCATCTCCATCCACAACGTCCCTGAGGGGGTCGCCGTGTCGATTCCGCTCCGTGCGATGGGCGTCGGACCGTGGCGAATGGTCTGGTGGGCCATCTTTTCCAGCCTCCCACAACCAATCGGAGCCGTCATCGCGTTCGGGTTCGTCCGAATCGCTCGTGAGTTCCTCCCGTTCGGCTTCGGATTCGCCGCCGGAGCGATGATTTATCTCGTGATTTCGGAGTTCATCCCCGAAGCCCTCGAACTCGGCGAGGGATTGCCCGGGGGGGGACGAGTCGAGCTCGTTTCGGGATTACTCGTCGGCGGTGCGATCATGGTCCCGCTCGCCTTCGTCTAACTGCGACCGAGACGACAGTTCCAACTCCCGGTACGTCGGGTGCAGCTAGTGACTGTGTCCGGTCGCCTCGGCGAAACTGACGCCGAATCGCTCCTCGAACAGTTCCTCCGCGGATTCGTTGATGGCTTCGAGGTCCTCGGACGGGTCGCCGTGAGAGTGGTGGACCAGCGCGTGCGCCCGCTGGACGAACGACAGCAGCGTGACGTCCGCGACGACTGTCGACGGTGGTTCATCCTCCTCGCTCAACGCCTCTACGAGGCCTGCGGGAAGTTCGACCGTATCGGTGTCACCTGCTGGACTCTCGACGGTGTAGGTTTCGGTTTCGACCATACGTCTCCTGAGTCGGTCACGGATAAAGGTTCTGTGGGACGTGGGCGCGGGAGTCGACCACCCGAAGCGGTCGAGAGATTCGCTGGTGGCCCAGACAGTCCGCAGATGCAGGGTCGTGACTCAGTCGTCCGACTGGGCGGCCGCTGGTTCGCCCGTCGTCGATCCCGCGCGCTCCTGATCTTCGAGGTAGTCGTCGGCGTCGATAGCCGCCTTACAGCCCATCCCCCCCGCGGTCACCGCCTGCTGGTAGTGGTAATCGACGACGTCGCCGGCCCCGAAGATGCCGTCGACGTCGGTGGCGGTCTGCCCGCCGTCGAATCCGCCCTTCGTCTTGAGGTATCCCTCCTCGTCCATCTCGACGCCGGTGCCTTCGAGGTAGGCGGTGTTCGGCGTGTGACCGATGGCGTAGAAGACCGCACCGGCGTCGAAGTCGAACTGCTCGGTGTCGGAGTCGTCGCGTTTCTGTGTTGGATGGCCTTCGGGAGT
>JBNJGG010000074.1:0-13123 GCA_051747545.1 Halobacteriota archaeon
GGCAGGTTCTTCGACCATGCCCATCGTTGGGGTGCTCCAGTCAAAACGTCGGCGTTCGAACCACGGTGGTGACGGCGGCGACGGAACCGGAAATCCCGTCGTCGTCCCCCGTCATCGACGTGTCCAACACGCTATCGAAGCGACACTCGCAACGTCATCGTCATGGGTGCGCCCTCCGCGAGCGCCGAGACGATGTGCCGGTCGATGCCGGTCGCAGCGGCGTCGGCACCGACGGCCACCGTTCGCTCGTCCACGTAGTCGCTCGTCCGAACGACGAGGCTCCGCTCGCTCTCGAATTCGAGGTCCGGATGGCCGCGACCGGTCACGGTTTGCGTGCGCCCGGCGGCTTTGAGAGTGACGGCTATGGAGGCGTCTGCGTTCCGACACGCGTCGACGAATTCGGGGTCGAAGTCCGCGGGCGACCGGTCGGCCTCGACGCCGAGAATGCAGTCGCCGGCGGGCGTGAGCCAATCGTCCGTGGTCACCTCGAACGTGCTCGTGTGCCGCGCGCTGACGTGTTCGTGTCCCCGCGCGCGGACGACTTCTTCCATGGTCTCGATTCGGCGTCTCCCCGACTAATGGCTACCGAAGTGTGTCGCGTCGCAGTGACACTCGATGGACACGTCACCGACGCGAGTTGCCGGCCCGTCTCGCCCCCGTCGGGCGCTCGAAACCGTATTCCAGACCGTTTCACTCGAACGGACACTCCGATTCTCCGACGTTATTTATATACTGCCCTCGGTTCGTGTGAACTCCCCACACGGTGGGTACAAGCGGTGTGATAGCCATTTTCACGCTCTCAATCACCGAAGTATTTATATGTCACACACCGTAATGTGAAGGTACCAGAACGCCTCCGGCACTGGTGGCATCGCACGCAGAATGATCGGGAATTCTTATACACGGCCGATCGCGCTTCAGCGACTAGTCGCCATGCTGCGAGGGGGTATGGTGTCGAGGTTCGAATGAGTATGGTACAGGAACTACTAGAGGAGTACAACGTACAAGCACTTGATGAGTCGAACAACATTGATCTGACAGACGAGGCGCTCGAATCTGGGTCGAAGGGCGAGTTGATAAAGCTCGCAGGCCAGCTTCGAGACCGGCGAAACGACCTCAATCAGATGGCCTCCGAGCGCGCATCCAAGCGCGACGACCTGAACGCCGAAACACGCGAGAAGGTCGACGAGGCACAAGAACACCGCGAGCAGCGCGACGAGCTCAACGAACGCGTTCAGGAGCACAAACAACAGCGAAACGAGCTCAACGCGCAGGCCAACGAACTGTTCGACAAGGTCGAACAGATGAAGCGGGACCTGGAGCTCGACGACGGCAAAGACCTCGAGCAACTCGAATCCGAAATCGAGAATCTCGAATTTCGTCAGCAGACGGAAGTCCTGAGTGCCGAAGAAGAGCGCGAACTCATCGAGAAAATCGAGAAGAAGCGCGAGGAGTACCAGACGCGAAAGCAGAAGGTCCAGGACAGCGGCGAACTCGAAGAGCTCATCCAGGAGGCCGAAGAGGTTCGCTCGGAAGCGTCGAAGCACCACCAGAAGGTGACCGAGCTAGCCGACCAGGCGCAGGAACACCACAACCAGATGATCGAGGCGTACCGCGCCGCCGACGACATCCGTGACAAGGCCGACGCCATGCACGAACTGTTCGTCGAGGCCCAGGAGGCTGCCGACCGCCACCACGAGGACTTCGTGCGCGTCCAGAAGCGTCTCCGCGAACTGGACAAGCAGGAAGAGGAGAGTCGCCGCGACCAGCGCGCCGAGAAGCGCGAGGAGGCAAAGCGGGAGGCCGAAGAGATCTATCAGAAATTCAAGGAAGGCGAAACCCTCGACACCGAGGACCTGATGAAGCTCCAGAAGACGGGGCTGCTCTAGTTCGTCACTTCGTTTTCGCGTTAGCAGTTTTATGTCCACGGCACCTCAGCGACGGATATGACCGGTGAGCAACTGTGACCGCAAACGACAAGTCATCCCAGAAAACTGCCGTAGTAGCCGTCTTCGCCGTCGTATCTGCCCTCCTCGGCTGGGTAGTCTTCGTCCTGATTCCTGGGAACCTCTCCCAGTTACTGGGCGTGCTTCTCACCATCGGTGTGGTCGTCCTCGGGATACGGACTGCAGGGGGGCTGACCGAGCGGTGGTTCCCCTCGTACAACGTCGCAGAAGTCGCCGTCGAGGGGCCGATTACCCGTCGCGGTTCGCCGGGCCCCGTACCGACCAGTCAGGTGTCCACGCCCGCCGACGACGTCGTCGAACAGATAGAACAGGCCGACGCCGACGACAACGTCGAGGCCCTGGTGGTGAAGCTCAACACCCCCGGTGGGCAGGTGGTCCCGAGCGACGACATTCGCCTCGCAGCGATGGGGTTCGACGGACCGACGCTGGCGTACACGACCGACACCTGTGCGTCGGGCGGCTACTGGATCGCCAGCGGCTGTGACGAGTTGTGGGCGCGGGATGCGAGCATCGTCGGCAGTATCGGCGTCATCGGGTCATCCGTCAACGTCTCCGAACTGGCCGACCGCCTCGGCGTCTCCTACGAGCGCTTCGCCGCCGGAAAGTACAAGGACGCCGGAATGGCGCTCAAGGAACTCGACGACGACGAACGGGCGTACCTTCAGGGCATCATCGACGACTACTACGACACCTTCGTCGAACGCGTCGCGGATGGTCGTGACATGGACCCGAACGACGTTCGGGAGACCGAGGCCAGAGTGTATCTCGGCTCCGAAGCGTTCGACCTCGGACTCGTCGACGAACTCGGGACCCGAGAGGACCTCGAGTCTCACCTCGAAGAACTGCTCGGCGAGCCGGTGTCAATCCGTGAATTCGAGCCACGCAGGGGTCTTTTCGACCGTGTTCGGGGGGGAACGGCGTCGATTGCGTACGCGTTCGGTGCGGGCGTCGCCGACACGTTCGCGCCGGACGACGACGCCGACTTTCGTCTGTGACGATGGGCTCTCGCTGACCAGTTTCCGCTCTCTGCGGAGTTGGGTTTTTAACCCGTGAGGTGTTCCGGATAGGTGTGACAACCCTCGTCGTTTGCGTCGACCGGACGAACGATATCGGACGGACGACGGGCCTGCAGATGCCCGTCGCTGGCTGGGAGGCCGTCCACTCGCTCGTCACGGACGTGGGGCTCGCAGACCCCGAGGATTCGAGCGTGAACTGTCTGCTCGAAGCGCTTCGGGTCACCCGCGACCTCCGAGACGACGAGGAAGACGCCGTCGTGGCAGTCGTGTCGGGAGCGGGTGATTCGGCCGTCCGAGTCGACCGCTCGGTCGCCAGCCAACTCGACGACCTCGTCGAACGGTACGACCCCTCGGGCGCGGTAGTCGTCATCGACAGCGTCCAGGACGAACGACTGGTCCCCGTCGTCGAGAGTCGCCTTCCAGTCGACTCCGTCGACCGCGTCGTGGTGCGCCAGGCCCGTGACCTCGAATCGACGTACTATCTCCTCAAACAGTTTCTCGCCGACGAGGAACTCAGGACGACCGTGCTGGTTCCCATCGGCGTCGGCTTGCTCTTGCTCCCACTGCTTCTCATCAACTTCTCCCCGGCTATCGCCCTCGCGGGCCTGGCCTCACTCCTCGGTGCCGCACTCCTCTACAAAGGGCTCGCTATCGACGAGTTCCTCGCCACGCTCCCCGACCGGGTTCGCGACGCACTCTATTCGGGGCAAGTCTCAGTGGTCACGTACGTCGTCGCCGCCGGGTTGTCCCTCGTCGGCATCTTCATCGGCGCGCTGGCAGTTCGAGACCTCTCCGTAACGTACGACTACACGGCGCTCTTTTGGGTCATGCACTTCATCTACTCGTCGGTCCCGTGGCTGGCGCTGGCCGCGTTGACCGCGAGCGCCGGGCGTCTCCTCGACGAACTCATCGAGGACGAACGCGTTCGAACGCCTTACCTCAACCTGCCGTTCGGCGTCGTCGCCGTCGGACTGGTCATCCGTGGCTTCTCGGGGTACATTCTCGAACGCGAGGGACTGCTCCTCCACGTCCGACTGTTCGATATGGTGACGCTGGAACCGATACACCGACTCGGTCTGTTCATCGTCGCCGGCCTCGTCGTGAGCCTCGTCGGTGTCAAGGTCTCGACCAGCGTCACCGACGAGACGTTCGAAGACGCCATCGAGCAGTGACCGCTTCGCGTATCTGTGCTCGCCTCACGGCGGTGGCCGGGTCTGCTCAGTTCGAGGCGCGATACTCACCGTGTTTGACGCCGACCAGTAACGAGAACACGCCGAACACCGCGATACCGACGCTGATACCGATGCTGAGCGGTTGCGGCATCGGACTCGTCACGGTGCCGCCGACTATCACAAGCAACGGGATGGCAAAGAGCAGTGCCGTCGTCTGTGCAGTGAACTCCATGGACGCACAACGGGTTCCAGCACAGTGAATATTACCATCGTTTGACACACGGGTGCGTGCCGTTCCCACACCGGGCCTCACGGACGCGCCGCAGGCGTCGTACTAGACGCTCGAACGTTCACCACGGGGCGAACGGTAAGTCGATGGTCCGATAGTCGCGGTCGAGTTCTTCGATGGTACTGAAGTCCTCGTCGTCGAGTTCGAGTTCGAGCGAGTCCAAGTTGTCCCGGAGGTGTGCGTCTCCCGTCGCCTTCGGAATCGACGCGATACCCCGTTGTCGAAGCCACGCGAGACAGACCTGTGCCGCGCTGACGCCGTGTTTGTCCGCGATGTCGTTCAGTTCCGGGACGTCGAGTGCCTCACCCTGTGCCAGCGGCGAGTAGGCGACGAGTTCGACACCGAGGGCTTCGCAGTGTTCCTGGAGTTCTCGCTGTTGCAACAGTGGGTGACACTCAACCTGATTGGCGACGATCGGGGCGTCGGTCAGCTCGACGGCTTCGGTCACCTGTTCGGGCATGAAGTTGCTGATGCCGACGGCCCTGGTCAACCCTTCGTCGTACAGCTCGTCGAACGCGGCGAGCGTCGATTCGGCGTCGTACGTCTCGGACGGCCAGTGGACGTAGAGGAGGTCCACGTAGTCGACGCCGAGGCGATCCAAACTCCGTCGCGTTGTTCTGTGGACGTCGTCGTATGCGAGGCTGTCTATCCACACCTTGGTCGCCAGGTAGACGTCTTCTCTCGGGACGTCTGCCGTCGCGAGTCCCTCACCGACTGGTTCCTCGTTGCCGTAGGTCTGGGCGGTGTCGACGTGTCGATACCCGAGTTCGAGCGCGGTTCGCACCGACTCGGCACACTGCGCCGGGTCGGTGTTCCGCCACGTCCCGAGGCCGAGCATCGGAATACCGTTCGCACTCAGTTCGTCCTCAGCAGTCAACCGGTCACTCATCTGCTAGTCGGCGGTGGGCAGTACGCAAAGCACTTCTGGAGGCGGCGAGTCGCTCCGACTTCGGCCGGTCGTCAGTCGGTTTTACAATTGGTCCACGGTCGGCTCTCGGTCAGTTTACGAATCGAGTTGTAGTCGGCTCTCGGTCAGTTCACGAATCGAGTTACGGTCGGCCTGCGGACGACTCGTTCCTGCGCCGATCGCAGGGGTGCTGGTCGATCAGTACTTCGGGTCCGCGCCGGAGATGGCGTACACGTCGTCCATGATTCCGTCTCGCGCGCGCTTCCACCCCTCGAATCCCCGGGGACTGGTCGGGTAGCGGTCGTACTGCGCTTTCAATTCTCCAGCCTTCCTGTTCACCTTGTAGAGTTCGTACAGGGCGTCCCAGTGGCCGAAGGTGTTGATGAGCGTCTTCAGTTTCAGTCCGAGACCCATCGACGAGGTTCCCTTTCCCATCGCGTCGACGAGTTTCTGGCCCGGCACCGAGGAGACGATGTCCGTGATCTCGTCTACGTCGTGGGCACCGCCCCAGATGTTGTAGAGGTCCACCGCCGCGAATCGCTTCCCGAAGTCGGTCATGACTCGGTGGTTGTACTCCCACAGCGACGCCTCGCTCACGTCGCCGTCGCTGATTGCGTCCGCGGCGACTTCCACCGCCCAGTGGGCCGACTTGGCGGCACCGGGGATGCCGCCCCCGGTCGTCGGGTTGACGTGGCCCGCCGCGTCGCCGACGGCGATGAAACCCGGTGCGACCGCCGAGTCGTACGGGCGACGAGTCGGGAGCGCCGCGCCGAGTTTGTCCTTGACTTTCGCCCCGGCGAACTCGGCGCGATTGCGGAGGTCGCGCTTCAACACGTCGACGAGTTTCATCGGGTCCTTGTTCATCTGGAACCCCAGACCCGCGTTGATTTCGGTTCCGCTCCGCGGGAAGTACCACAGGTATCCCAGCTCCTCGGTCGGTTTGAACACGATGGCGTCGGACCACTCGACTTCCTCTCTCACCTCGACGATTTCGCGGTAGGCAGAACAAAATTGCGAGTAGGAGACGTTGGTGTCGAACGTGGAATCGGAGAAGTCGGTCTTATCCTGAAGAACCGAGAGTGCGCCTGCGGCGTCGACGGTGAGCTCGGCTTCGTAGGTTACTGGTTTTCCCTTGCGCTTTGCGACGACGCCAGTGACTCGGCCGCTCTCCTGTTGGACGTCCTGTACGACGGTGTCGTAGTGGATGTCGGCACCGACGCGCTCGGCCTCTTCGAGGATGACTTCTCCGTAGCGTTTGCGGTCCAACACCGCTCCGGGTTCTCCGAATGGAATGTCCAGTGTCTCTCCTTTCGGGTTCTCGAAGACGGCTCGACGGATGTTCTGGTTGGTGAACGACTCCGATTTCAGATAGTCGAGGTCGATGACGTCCGGGAAGGTGCTCTTTCCTTTAATCGCGTCTCCGCAGGCGATGTGGCCGGCCTCTTCCTCGCTCTTTCGTTCGAGAATGACCGCATCTAACCCTTCAGTAACGGCCGTCGCCGCTGCGAAGGCTCCGGCCGTCCCCCCGCCGACGACGATAACGTCGTACGAATCCGCAGGCATATCACTCCAATTCGTTCGTCACTCAATAAAAAACAACAGTATCCACGGAGTGGCAGTTCGGCCATCCGTCAGGTTCGACGTCTGTCGTCGACCTCTGAAGCGATACGACGCTGACTGGCTCGCGCCGTCGACTTTCTCACAGTAGTTCCACCCTGGAAACGTTCTTATCCTGTGACTCCTTTCACACGGATATGAACAGGTTCACGCCGCCGACCGTCGCGCTGGCCGCGATGGTCGTCCTCTCTGGATGCGTCGGCGGGGCCGGTGGGTTGTCCTTTACCGCCTCACCTGCGACGATTCCCGAGTCGGCAACGACGGATAGCGGATTCGTTCACGCGAACACCACCGACGTGACGGTGACGCAACCGGTCGGCGTCGCCGGCATCTCACAGAACGTCACGCTGAGGAGTTGGGTTTCGATGTACGCGACAGCGGACCCCGACGCAACCGAAGCAGACCCGGACGGAGACGTGGCGGCCCTCATGGTCGTCAGCACGCCCGACGCCGCGGTCGCCGGACAGTCGGTGAATCCGCTCTCGCAACTGTCGAACGCCGACCTCGTCTCGTGGGTGCTCTCACAGGTGAACGGCCTCCTCGGGGAGAATTCGAACGCACAGTTCGAGGACCTCGAAGTCGTCGGGACGACCGATAGAGAAATCCTTGGGTCCTCGACGGAAGTTGCGACGTTCCAAGGAACGGTCGCGGCCGATGGTGAGTCGACGCCGGTCAGACTCCACGTGGCCACCGTCTCTCACGGGGACGACTTCGTCATGGCGGTCGGCTTTCACCCCGCGTCGATGGACGCCGGGCAGGACATCATCGACCTGATGGACGACATCGAACACGACGCAGACTGACTTCCTCCGGTGGCTGTGTCGGTGGGGGCGGTGAGCACGCCCGTTCGGCGCGTGGTCTGTCTCACGGTAGTGAAACGGCTGGCCTACCGATGCGTGGCTGGTCGCTACCGGGTGTTGTGAAAAGACGAATCGCGGTCGAACGGCGACGCGCGCTCAGTAGAACTCTCGGACGAGGTCCATCCCGTCTTCCGGTGCGCCGTCGGGGATGTCGGACATGTTCTCGGTGAGGCCGTGGGACTCTTCGTACGGGACCGAGTTTTCGTCCTGATAGATGACGCCCTGGTACTCCTTGGAGGAGTCGAGGATTTTGTCTTTTGCTGCGTCGTAATCCGTCCGGTCGTGGCCCTCCTCTTCGAGGTCCACGAGGCTGTCGCGGAAGTAGTCGTAGGTGTCGACGTCGTTGAACGTCACGCACGGACTGAAGACGTTGACGAAGCCGAAGCCGTCGTGTTCGATGGCTTCCTGAACGATTTCGGCGTGACGGAGCGCGTCCGAGGAGAAGGACTGGGCGATGAACGTCGCGCCCGCTGCCAGCGCCAGCGCGAGCGGATTGACTGGCGGTTGCTGTGGTCCCTCCGGCGTCGTCGCCGTCTCGAAGTCCTCGCGGCTGGTCGGCGAGGCCTGTCCCTTGGTCAGGCCGTAGATGCGGTTGTCCATGACGACGTAGGTCATGTTGACGTTCCGGCGGACGGCGTGGACGAAGTGGCCCGCGCCGATGGAGTAACCGTCGCCGTCGCCGCCGGCGACCATCACTTCGAGGTCGGGGTTGGCCATCTTCACGCCCGCGCCGACGGGGAGTGCACGGCCGTGGACGCCGTGGATGGCGTACGACCGCATGTACGTCCCGATCTTCCCGGAACAGCCGATACCCGCGACGATGAACGTTTCGTCGGGCGTGTTGCCGGTGTTGGCGAGTGCTTTCATCATCCCGTTCATCGTGCCGAAGTCCCCACATCCGGGGCACCACGTCGGCTGCTTGTCCGATTTGAAATCGGTGAATCTAACCTCTGAGCTCATGCTGAGACCTCCTGTTCCTCCGCGAGGGTGTCCTTGATACGCTGTGCGAGTTCGTCCGCCTTGTATCGCACGCCGTTGTACTTGTTCACGCGCTTGACCCGTCGCAGGGCGTCGTGTTCGAGGATGTCCGCGAACTGCCCGGTCGCGTTACACTCGACGACGATGACCTGGTCTGCGTCGTTGATGTCCTCGGACAGGTCGGGTCGCGGGAACATGTACGGGACCGAGACGAACCGAACGTCGACGCCGTCGTCTTCGAGGAAGTCGATGGCCTCCTGCATGGCACCCTCGTTCGACCCCCACGAGATGACGAGGTTGTCGGATTCGCGGTTCCCGAACTCGCGCGGTTCCCACGACTCGGTTTCGATGGCCGTCTGAACCTTCCGGTTACGCTTGTCGACCTGCTTGACGCGCATCTCGGTGTCTTCGGTTCGTCGACCGAGTTCGTCGTGTTCGAGCCCGGTCGACATGTGGACGCCGCCGCTCGTTCCGGGGAAGGCGCGCGGGCTGATACCGTCGTCGGTGAGTGCGTGGGACTTGAACTGGCCCTGCTCGTTCTGCCACTCGCCGACGGTCTCGTCGTCGACGAGGCGACCCCGGTCGACTTCTACGTCGTCCATGTCGAACGTCTCGGGCGAGTAGGTCTGCTCTGTCACCGCCAGCGCGAGGTCGGAGACGACGTAGACCGGCGTCTGGTACTTCTCGGCGAGATTGAACGCCTCGACGGTCTTCCAGAAACACTCGGCGATGGTCGTGGGGGCGAGGACGAACCGAGGAATCTCGCCGTGGCCGCCGTACAGGGTCATGTTGAGGTCACCCTGCTCCTGCTTCGTGGGCATTCCGGTCGAGGGGCCCGAGCGCATCACGTCACAGATGACCAGCGGCGTCTCGCTCGTGGCGATGAGGCCGAACGTCTCGGCCATCAGGTCGATACCCGGTCCCGATGTGGCGGTCATCGACCGCGCACCCGCGCGTGCGGCACCGAGCGCGAGGTTGATCGCGGAGAGTTCGTCCTCCGCCTGGACGACGTGGCCGCCGTACTGCTCGATTCGCCCCGTCAGGTACTCCATCACGTTCGTCGCGGGCGTGATGGGATAGCCCGCGTAGAATCGACATCCTGCGGCGATGGCACCCATCCCGATTGCCTCGTCACCGTTGAGGAGGACGTAGTCGTTGTCGGTCGTCTCCAGCGAGTAGCCGAAGTCGTGGTCGTAGTTGTCTGCGACGTACTCCTGGCCGAGTTTTGCGGCCTCCCTGTTGTTGTCGACGATGGCCTGTCCCTTGCCTCCGAAGCGCTTCTGCAGGGCGCTTCCGAGGTGTTCGATGGGGAACTGCCCCACCTCGCACGCCGCGCCGAGTGCGACGACGTTGCGCATGATAGCGCCGCCAGCCTCCTCGGCCAGCGACTGGAGTGGCACGTCGAGACCAATCATGCCCTCCGGTATCTCGACGTCTTGCATCGTCGTGCGCTCACCGTCGTAGATGATGACGCTCCCCTCGTGGAGTTCGTCGAGGTTCTCGTCGATGGTACGCTGGGTGAGCGCGATGAGCACGTCGAGACGGTCCACGACACTCTGAACCTGGTCGACGGACGTGCGGACCTTGTACGCGGTGTAACCGCCGCGGATTCGTGACGCGAAGTCCTTTGATGTGAACACGTGTCGTCCGGCCCTGGAGAGTGCCTGAGCGAATATTTTGCCGGTGGAATCGATGCCATCGCCTGCCTCGCCGCCGATGGCCCAATTGAAGTCCGCAACCATTCTATTTCGGAGGTTCCGCTCCGTCAATGAAAAGCCTTCTGAAAAACCCCCTCTGAAAGAATTGGACGTTTGTACACTCAGACGGCGGCTAAATGGGAAGCAACTTTGTCATGCTACACCAATGCCCTGTATGGATGCGACAATTGTCATCTCTGGTCGCCGTTCGGTCGGTCCGGACACAATCGCTATCGAGTTCGAGTCACCGCCGGAGTTCGAGGCGCGCCCCGGGCAATTCGTCAGATTGTCGACGACTATCGACGGCGAGGAACACGCCCGCTTTTATACGCTCTCGTCGCCCACCGTCGAAGACACGTTCGAAGTGACCGTCGGTATCGACCCCGAGAAGGCGGGTCCCTTTACGGAATTGCTCGCCACTGCGGAGGCGGGCGACGAACTAGAGGTGACCGGTCCGTTCGGCGACCAGTACTTCGAGGGTGAACCGCGCGTCGTCGTCCTCGCGGGTGGCCCGGGTGTCGGTCCCGCCGTGGGAATCGGTGAACGCGCACGCGACGAGGGCGCGGAGGTGGCAATCGTCTATCAGGACGACGCGCCAGCCCACGAATCGCGACTCGCTTCACTCCGGGAACTGGGCGCGTCGGTAACCATTACAGACGGTGGCATCGACGCGGCCGTCGCGGAGGCGCTCACCGGCCGAGACGGTGAGCAAGTGTTCGTCTACGGGTTCGCCGACTTCGTCGCAGACGCACTCGCCGCGGTCGAAGCGGCTGGCGGCGACCCGGACGACGCGAAAGTCGAGAGCTTTGGGTAGCTGGTCACACCCAAATCCTTAATCATCGCTCAGGCAAATCTTGCGGCATGTTCGACGACGACGACCTCGCCGAGATTCGGGCCGCCCGCGAGGAGTGGGAGCGGACGCACCGGGACCCGTTCTCGGCCCGACACGGCGAGCGAAGAGAGCGATTCGCCACCGTGTCGAACCTCGAAATCGCGGATCTCTACACGCCGACGGACGTGGCGGACCTCGACTACCTCGCGGACGTGGGGTTTCCAGGTGAGGAGCCCTACACGCGCGGGGTATACCCCACGATGTACCGGGGGCGGACCTGGACGATGCGGCAGTTCGCGGGCTTCGGCACCGCCGCGGAGACCAACGAGCGGTTCCGCTACCTTATCGAACACGGGCAGACCGGGCTCTCGACGGCGTTCGACATGCCGTCGCTCATGGGCAAAGACTCGGACGACCCGCTGGCCGACGGCGAGGTCGGAACCGAGGGCGTCGCCGTCGACACGCTCGCCGACGTGGAGCGACTCTTCGAGGGTATCGACATCGCCGAGGTGACGACGAGTTTCACCATCAACCCGAGCGCGCCCGTCGTCTTCGCGATGTACGTCGCCCTTGCCGACCAGCGTGGCGTCCCGCGCGACCAGTTGGGAGGCACCCTCCAGAACGACATGCTCAAGGAGTTCATCGCGCAGAAAGAGTGGGTCGTCCCGCCGGAACCGTCGCTGAAACTCGTCACCGACACCGTCGAGTTCGCGGCGGAAGAGACGCCGAAGTTCCGTCCGATCTCCATCTCTGGGTATCACATCCGCGAGGCAGGGTCGACGGCGGTCCAGGAGTTGGCCTTCACGCTCGCGGACGGCTTCGCGTACGTCGAGGACGCGGTCGACCGCGGTCTCGACGTCGACGACTTCGCTCCGCAGTTGTCCTTCTTCTTCAACTCGCACAATTCCATCTTCGAGGAGGTGGCGAAGTTCCGCGCCGCGCGTCGCCTCTACGCCAGGCTCATGGACAAGTGGTACGGTGCCACCGATCCGCGGTCGAAGCAGTTGAAGTTCCACACTCAAACTGCGGGACAATCGCTCACCGCCCAGCAACCGCTGAACAACGTCGTCCGCGTCACGCTACAGGCGCTCGCGGGCGTCCTGGGCGGGACCCAGAGCCTCCACACCAACAGTTTCGACGAGGCGCTCGCACTCCCCAGCGAGGAAGCGGTACGCGTCGCCCTCCGCACCCAGCAAATCATCGCCGAGGAGTCGGGTGCCGCCGACAGCATCGACCCGCTCGCGGGGAGCTACATGGTCGAAGCGTTGACCGACGAGATGGAGGCAACCGCCCGAGAGTACATCGAGGAGATTCGCACGCTCGGCGACGGGTCGGTTCGTGACGGCGTTCTGGTGGGTATCGAACGGGGCTACTTCCACCGCGAGATTCAGGGGGCGGCCTACGAGTACCAGACCCGCGTCGAGCGAGACGAAGAGGTCGTCGTCGGCGTCAACGCGTACCAGCTGACCGAGGACACCAGCCCCGACATCCACCGGGTCGACGAGACAGTCCAGCAGCGGCAACTCGACCGACTGGCCACGGTGAAAGCCGAGCGCGACGACGAGGCGGTGTCTGGAAGGCTCGACGCCCTCCGGCGCGCCGTCGACGACGATGCGAACGTGATGCCGTACCTCGTCGACGCGGTCAAGGTGTACGCCACGATGGGCGAAATCATGGACGTGTTCGAGTCGGCGTACGGGTCGTATCGTGAGCCTCTCGGCGTCAGGTGAGAGGCCACACCTGTTGGTTTGGCCTTGTTGAAACCCTCAATCGGTGATAGGTTTCAGC
>JBNJGG010000075.1:0-12785 GCA_051747545.1 Halobacteriota archaeon
CCACGACACCCACCATCAGGGCTACGTCAACGGGTGGAACGCCGCCGAGGAGACCCTCGAAGCGAACCGCGAAAGCGGTGAGTTCGGTTCCTCTCCGGGCGCACTCCGCAACGTGACGCACAACGGCTGTGGGCACATCCTCCACGACCTCTTCTGGCAGAACATGTCGCCGGAAGGCGGTGACGAACCCGAAGGCGCACTCGCCGACCGCATCGATGAGGACTTCGGTTCGTACGACGCGTGGAGAGGTGAGTTCGAAGCCGCCGCAGGCAACGCTGGCGGTTGGGCGCTGCTGGTGTACGACAGCTTCTCGAACCAACTGCGCAACGTCGTCGTCGACAAGCACGACCAGGGCGCACTCTGGGGGAGTCATCCCATCCTCGCGCTCGACGTCTGGGAGCACTCGTACTACTACGACTACGGGCCGGCCCGCGGCGACTTCATCAGTGGCTTCTTCGACGTGGTCGACTGGGAGGAACCCAGCGCTCGCTACGAGCAGGCTGTCGACCTCTTCGAGTAGAGCCAGTCAATCCCGACCATTTTTGGACGCTGACTTCCCTCCTGAGCGATGGGTTTCACCGGAAGGTGGTGTTCATTCTCGATGCCAGCGGCTCAGACCGTACTCAGCTTTCCCGCTGGAAAAAATCCATCGGGGGAGATGTCGGCCGTATTCTCCTGTATCTCTCGGTTCAACGACCCGAAGTCGTACCCGTCCTCGATAGCGTCGAACCCCGCGAACACGCCGACGGCTTTCGCATCGGTGGCGATGAACGTCCGAAACAACTCGAACGAGTCGAAGCCTCTCACGGTGAACGAGTAGTCACAATCGTACAGCGACTCGTACGTGCTCCTCGTGATGTAGCCGTACCGCTCGTTGTCGACGAACTTACGTACCCGGTCGTTCCCCATCGACGCCGACACGTCTTCTCTGACGTACAACCGCTCGTGCGTCGTCTGGTCGAATACCCAGACGGTTCGGAGCGAGTCTCCCCCGAAGTCGAGGAACGTCGCGACTAACCTCTCGACGGGGTCGTTCATGACGCGTACTGATTTGGCTTTGATATTTAACTTTTTGATATTGTGGGAAATGTGTCTAGAAAATTCTCTCGGCCTCTCTCCAACGAATTCGGGGGTTCGAGACGCGTCGTCACAACACGGTGGCCTCGATTCGGTGGCTACCAGGTTCGCGCTGTCCGACTCGCCAGTTCGACGTGACCGTACGGATTCTCGGTGACGCTCGGGCCGTGACCGACGTGCATCTCGCGCAACTCGTCGTCGACGACGGTGAGGAGTCGATCGATACTCTCGACGAGGCGTTCACGGTCTCCCTCTTCGAGGTCGGTTCGCCCGAACGCCCCGTTCTGGAAGACGAGGTCTCCCGCGAACAGGACCTTCGAGTCCCCGGCGTACAGACAGAGGTGGTCGTTCTTGTGTCCGGGGGTGTGATAGGCGGTGTAGAAGTGGTCACCGAGCTGAATCGATTGCTCGTCGCCGAGTTCGTTGTCGACGGCGGGTTGGTCGGTGTCGTATCCCCACGTCTCCACGTCGAAGGCCTCTCGAACGGCGTCGACGTTCCCGACGTGGTCGGGATGCGTGTGGGTGATGACGACCACGTCAACCTCGTCGACGTGGTCGCGGATACGGGAGACCACGTCGAAGTTCGCTCCGGTGTCGACAAGCGCTGTCTGCTCGCCCGTCACGAGGAACGCGTTGCTGGTGAACGCCTGCACACCTGCTGCGACGTTGTGAATCACGTCTGTGCGTTCGGCGACGACGGGTCTTCGGTGTTTCCGTTCCGACACCCGCATTCCCAATCATTTTGTACGGTCCCCACCCGTTGGAGGATAGCAACCGTCCGTCGCTGGAGACCTGCGACCGACCGCGCTCTCGACACGCGACCTACACGACCGAACACATACGTCGCACACGAGTCGGCTCACCCGACCGACCAGACGAACACGACGCGATTCACCAAACCGAGTACAAACGACTCGACCGGACACAACTCACGAACCCATCACATCGAACATGAAACAGTACCTCGACCTCGTCGAATCGACACTTCGAAACGGGACCTACAAGCCGAACCGAACCGGCGTCGACACCGTCGCGGCGTTCAGTCGCCACTACGAGGTCGACCTTCGGGACGGATTCCCACTGCTCACCACCAAGAAACTCGACGGCTTTCGCTGGAACTCGCTCATCTACGAACTCCTGTGGTACCTCTCCGGGGAAGAGCACATCCGGACGTTGCGCGAGCAGACGCGCATCTGGGACGCGTGGGCCGACGACGATGGCCGACTCGACACGGCGTACGGTCGCTTCTGGCGGCGATACCCAATCCCAGAAGAGGGCCTGGCTGGCGAGACGTGGCCCGAGGCGGACCATCGGTGGGTCAACGACGACGAACGCACCTTCGACCAGATTCAGTACGTCCTCGACCAGTTACGCGAGAATCCACAGTCACGACGCATCGTGGTCAACGCGTGGCACCCGGCTAACGCCGCGGTCAGCACGCTGCCTCCCTGTCACTACACGTTCGTGTTCAACGTCCAGGGTGACCGACTGAGTCTCCACCTCACGCAGCGCTCGGGTGACATCGCCCTCGGGATTCCGTTCAACATCGCCGCCTATTCGCTGCTCGCCAAGGCAGTCGCCCAGCAGACCGGCTTCGAAGTCGGGTCGTTCGCCCACACGGTGGTCGACGCCCACGTCTACTGCGGCGAGGGTGACCGCGGCGCGTGGTACGCCGACAACCTGTCCAGTTTACAGACTCGACTCGCCGACGTGAAGTCCAAGGCGGGCTACCTCGACGTTCGAGAGTGGGTGGCGACGACCGCACCCGACGAAGAGACCGAGGGGTACGACCACGTCCCGGGCCTCCTCGAACAACTCTCGCGTGAGCCGAAACCGCGACCCATCGTCGACATCGCCGACAAACCGCTCGACGAACTCGAATACGACGACATCCAACTCCGGGACTACGAATCGGCTCCGGGAATCTCCTTCAAGGTCGCCGAATGATGGACCTCGCCATTATCGCCGCGGTGGCGGCCAACGGCGTTATCGGTGCAGACGGTGGTATGCCGTGGCACTACCCCGAGGACCTCGAACACTTCAAGCGTACCACTATCGGCCACCCGGTCATCATGGGTCGTCGGACGTACGAGAGCATCGCAGGACAACTGGGAGGGCCGCTTCCGAACCGGACGAACATCGTTCTCAGCACCACCGAACCGAACGTCCCCGACGACGTGGTCGTCGCCTCGTCCGTCGACGAAGCGCTGACGGCCGCCGAGGACGCCGGGAACGACGTCGCGTTCGTCGTCGGCGGGGCCGCGGTGTACGAGCAGTTCCTCCCACTCGCAGACCGACTCGTCCTCACCGAAATCGGGGCACCCTACGAGGGCGACACCTGCTTCCCGGAGTGGGACCGCGACCGGTGGGTCGAAGTGGCCCGCGACGACCACGGCGACTTCGCGTTCGTCGAGTACGAACGCGACGAGGGCTCTACCGCCGGGTGACTCGTGTTCTAGCGTTCCTCTCGGGGTTTCCGTGGCTTCTCCTCGCACTAGTTCACCTCCTGCGGGGTAGACCTCTCGACGCGGTCCCCGAGCAGTGAACACGTACACCCGTGTCTTCGACGGTCTCTTCGGCTCTCTCACTGACGCCGAGCAGTTTTTCCGCCGATGCTCAGTTACGTATTTGCATTGAATTCCTCAAATATGGGTGGGATATTTTTCAATATCTCATATTTCTTGAAAACCTTATCCATAACCAGTATGGATTTGTGTGAATGCCCGAAACAGTGATTAGGGTGGGGAGTGTACGTCCAGCCGTCATGTCATCGGAATACGCCCCCATCGCTTCGGAATCTCGCTGGGAAGACCCGATGCGGTGCCCGTTCTGCGATGACGACCTCGTAGACGGCGGTGCAGGCTTCATCGCACACATCAGCCGGATTCCATCGTGTCGGTCTGCGTTCGACGACTGGCGCGAGCAGGTCGCTAACGACGTCGGGGGCGAGTGGGGCGGGTAGTCCCGTCCCCCGGTCACGCCCCGGGCATCTCCCGAATCAACTCACATCGTTCCGTTGTCGGTGCCCGGGTCGTCGACTCGACAGTCCCGACGACACGACCGCCGGGGCCGTCGACAGTGGTCCCCGGCGCAAAACACTCGCTAACTCCTCGCAGGTCGACGCCGACAGCTTGTCCGAGACTCCCCTCCATCTCGAGTTCGACGAGGCTGTCTCGCGCGTTTCGCGGTCGGTTGTCAGGTGACGTTGGACAGTCGCCAACGCCTAGGTCGCGGCAAGCGTGTGGGCGATACTGAGGTGGGACATCGGGGGGCGGTCACCGTCCTCGCTCGCTCGTTGGAGTCCTCGAACCACGGCGCGGACGTACGGCGTCGCGGATTCTCCGACGAGGGAACGGAACTCCGACGCGTCCAGGTCAACTGCCTCCAGTGCGGTCAGCGACCGTCGGCCGTCGACCTCGACGGTGTCTTCAGCGTCGTCGCTTCCGCGTTCCCCCAACCCCGCGCGGATTTCGAGCCACGTTTGCACCGTCGCGATGAGATAGCGGCGCGCCTTTCGCTCGGGGTCGGTCACGTCGGGTACCGTCGAGAGGTACCGCCTTCCGGCGTGAGATTCCATGTCGACGTTGCGGTCGATCCACTCGGCGACCTCGTCGCGGTTCGTCGACGGCCCGAGGGCTGCCGCGGCCGCGTCACAGATTCGGCGCTCGCCGGCGGCGATGTCGTGAAAGACGTTGCCGACGACCACGGTATCGGCTCCGGCCTCGCGTATCGAGGCTGCCTCTGCGGCCGACGTTACCCCGCCGCCGTACCAGATGCGAGACCACCCGACCGACTCACGGAGGGCCTCCAGCGTCGCTTTCGCTTCGTCCCCGCCGAACGTACCGGAGTACTCCAGATAGACGATTTCACTGCCGAGGTGTCGCTCCGCCGCCATGGCCCGCTGTCTCGCTTCGTCCGGCGTGAGCACGTCGTCCTCGCTCACGTTCGCCTCCCGCGCCGCGGCGCTGTCGGGATTCTGGATGATGTACGCCTCGAACACCGCTCGGCTCAGCAGTAGCGACGTGGTGACGTCGGCGAGTCGGTCACAGAGTCGGTCTGGGACCCACCACGGCAGCGACGCGGCCAACTCCGTCGGCACCAGCGAATTCCGAATGTAGTCGATTCCGGCCCCGAGCGTTCCGACGAGCGCTTCCGAATCGCCGTTGAGGACCTCGGGAATGGCGAGGAACGCCGCCTGTCTGCGCGTCGTTTCGGTGACGTGGGCCGCCGCGCTCGGTTCGTGAAAGGCCGGGGGCGCGGCCCACTGGAGGAGCGAGAACGTCTCTTCGGTGTTCTGGGAGGTGACGTCACGGGACCCACCGACCGAAATCGCACTCGTGTGGCTCAGGTAGAGCGGAAAGAGGAGCGGGAGCGGTTTGTCGTCCTCGGGGTCGACCTTGGTGACGTGCGTCCACTCGCTTGGGACCGGGTTCGTATCTAACCGCAAGAGGCGACGACCCGCGACCCGAAGTGCCGTGAGACACGTCTCGAACCGTCGAGACAACGTCGCGAAACGGGACATTGTTCGGAAAGGGGCAATCGTCGTATTTAACTGCCTCGGAACTGCGAAGTGCAGATAGTAGCGTTGATTAATTGCGCGCCGAGACAGTCCTCGTATGAACGGCCTCGACACAGTCACCAATTCTTCTCGTCGGCGGGATGCCGACTGGACGCTCTCTTCGGTTAGTCAATGAGTCACACGACGACCCGGCGTTCCGACGTGCTCGCTCGTGGGGCCGAACGCATCGCTCGGTGGCGCGAGGCACCGACCTCGTTGCGCGCCCTCCTCGGCTACTACGCGGACACCGGTGTGTTCGACTCGTCGGCGCTCAGAATCAAGGGATACGTCGACCGGACCATCGAGGCGATGATATCGGACGCCTACGCCGAAGTCGAAGCAGCCATCGCCGACGAGTTCGGCATGAAGCCCGCGTCGGTCGAGTTCTCCTACGATACGAAGTTGACGATGCCCGCCGAACTCACCCTCGGCCACGTCTATCAACGCGCTATCGAGGAGACGCCCATCGAGTTCGATCCCGTCACCCAACGCGTTCAGATGACGCTCGGGTCGGCCGTTCGTCTCCCGCTTTCGCTGCCCGCCTCGGCCGACCGGCTGAGTTCGTACCGCGAGTCGTGTGCCGAGACGCTAACGGAGGTCGAATCCGCGGAGGCGGTCACCAAACTCATCGTCGAGGCCTTGCTCGACGGCGACATGCGAGACGCCCTCAACGACGCCGAGTACGAGGATTTCGAGGTGAGCTTTCCGGTGGACGATTCCTCGCGTCGACGCATCGGCGAAATCGCGCAGGCGTGTCTTCAGAATCGGGTCGAGGAGAAGTTCGCTCACCACACAGACGACGTGCGCGAGGCCTACGACCACGCAGTCGACGTCTCCGAAGCTCACCAGGACCGCGACCCGCGATTTCGTGAACTGGCTCGACTGGCCCTCGACGGGTCCGCAGAAGGTGAAACGGCAATCCGCGAAGAGTACCGGGACGCGCCCTTCGAGGAGACGCCGCCGATCTTTTCGGATCGCGAACTCGACCTCCCGTACCTCAAGACGCAGTACGGTCGCGTCGGCGTCATCTACGATGGGATGATAGAGATGTACCGGGCCGCAGGGGTAGCGGTCAGTTCGGAGTTCAAGAAGGCAATCGTCCTCGCCATCATCGGGGCGCAAATCTGGCTCGACGACATCGACGACTTCGAACAGGACGTCGCCGAGGGACAGCTCACCCCGGTGACCGCCGAGTACTGGCTCACCGCGTCCGAGACCGATGCCTACGACCGCGTCGTCGAAATCACGACTCGATATCTCGACCTGGCCAAGCGATACGCTGCGGACTCGGACTCGACGCTGACGGGCATCGGTATCGACTACATCTTTCGGTCGGGCGACCCCGGCACACTTCCCGGCAGCGACAGGTAGTCTCGACGGTCGGAGAGCCACCGTCTCGGCTACCGACGGGTCTTATCCCTGTTGCCCGCTAAGGTGGTGACATGAGTACTGCGACCTTTCAGCTCTACCGCGACAAACGGGGCGACTACCGCTGGCGACTCGTTCACCGAAACGGCAACATCATCGCCGACAGCGGTCAGGGGTACTCCTCGAAGCAGAAAGCCCGCGAAGGAATCGAGAGCATCAAACGGAACGCTCCCGATGCGAGCGTCGTCGAGGTCGAATCCTGACCGACTAGTGTCGGCCCGTCGTCCGTCCGCGTCGTCTTCGCGGTTCGACACGACGACCCGCAGGTTCGGCTTCACGAGGGTTTTTGCCCGCTCGTGACTATCTCAACGGTAATGACCGCGCGCGAACTCGCCATCGTCCACACGGAGAGTTGCAGATGAGTGGTCGCGATCAGCAGGCGTACGACCGCGGAACATCGCTGTTCTCGCCAGACGGCCGTATCTACCAGGTCGAATACGCACGCGAAGCAGTCAAACGAGGGGCTCCGAGCGTCGGTATCCGCACGTCGGACGGCGTCGTCCTCGCCGCTCAGAGTCGGACGGCTTCGACCCTCATGGAGTCCGAGAGCGTCGAGAAACTGCACAAACTCGACGAGCACCTCGGCGTCGCAAGCGCGGGCCACGTCGCCGACGCGCGAAAACTCATCGACTTCGCCCGGCGGAAGGCACAAACGAACCGACTTCGGTACGGCGAACCGATAGACGTCGAAACGATTGCGAAGGCCGTCACCGACTCCATTCAGGAGAGTACGCAGTCTGGTGGAACGCGACCATTCGGCGCGTCGCTGTTACTCGGGGGCGTCGAAGACGAGACCCCGCGACTGTTCTCGACCGACCCCTCCGGAACGCCGCACGAGTGGCGGGCGACCGTCATCGGCGGAAGTCGAGGCGACATTCAGGCATTTCTCGAAGACGAGTATCGCGAAGACCTGACCGTCGACGATGGAATCACGCTGGCGGTGCGCGCGTTGCTCGTCGCCGACGACGAACTCCGGGCCGACGAGCTGAGCCTCGCCGTCGTCACTCTCGAAGACGGGTATCGGCCACTCGACGCCGAAGATGTCGAGGCTGTCCTCGGAGATCTGGGCGACGAAGGGGAGTAGCGAGTTCGACGGACGAGACCGTATCGGCGGCGGATTTTCCCCGAGTGAACATCTTGATGGGGTTTCACCGTGTAGGCCCACGTGGTGCAGAAGAACACAATGCCGACGATACACGACGAACCCCACGCTGAACCGGTCGAATCGACTGTTGGACCCTCTCCCCGAGGTGAGTGCTGATGGTAGTGAGCACCTCCAAGGCTGTCTGGGAGGGTACTCTCCGTGAGGGCGAGGGGAACATGGTGGTCGGTGACGGTGCCTACGAGGGTCCGTACACGTTCGCCTCACGCTTCGAGACGGGCGAAGGAACGAATCCAGAAACCCTCATCGCCGCAGCTCACGCGAGTTGCTTCTCGATGGCACTCTCCGCAGACCTCGGGAGAGCCGACTTCGACTCAGAGCGCGTCGCCACGGAAGCCACCGTTCACCTCGAAGACGGCGCAATCTCGCTCATCGAACTCGTCACCGAAGCCGAGGTCCCCGGCATCGACGAGGACGAGTTCCTCGAAATCGCCGAGGGAGCAAAGGAAAATTGTCCAGTCTCGAAGGCACTCGCTGCCGTCGACGTCACGCTCGACGCCACGCTGGTAGCGTAGTCGACGACGCTCACAGCTTCGGAAGCGAGCGCACTCGCCCGCGGGGCGACGTACCACTCCGAGGCCGACGCTCGGTGACGTCGTTCCGTCATTTTTCGCGTCGACGCGATGTGTGCGGTCCTCGTTGCTCCGCGTGTCTTCGTTCATCTCTCTGAAGTCGCTCGATTCCACTGCGTTGCTGTCAGAGTCGACCACGACGACTATCACCCATCGTGTGTTAGGGTGTTCCAATGGCAACCCTCAGTCGCATCTTCCTGTTCCCCGTGAAGTCCCTCGATGCCCGCGAAGTCGACAGCGTTCACCTCGTCCCAGACGGCGGCCTCGACGGGGACCGCGAGTACGCAATCGTCGACGAGGAGGGTCGGTACGTAAACGGCAAGCGCACCCGACTTGTCCACGGTATCCAGTCGACGTACTCGTCCGAGGGTCGGTCTGTCCACCTCGATGCGCCGGGACGCGACTCGGCGACGTTCGACCTCGTTGCAGACCGCGAGGCTGCAGCGTCCTGGTTCGGGTCGCACTTCGACCAACCGGTCGAACTTCGTTCCGGTCGACGGGGTGGTTTTCCAGATGACACCGACGCCTCGGGACCCACAGTCATCAGCACGGCCACGCTCGAAGCGGTCGCCTCGTGGTTCCCCGGCATCGACACCGACGGGATGCGACGACGGTTGCGAGCGAACCTCGAAATCGACGGGGTCCCGGCCTTCTGGGAAGACCGGCTGTTCTCGGCACCGGGAGAGGTCGTCATCTTCGAAATCGGCGGCGTTCGATTTCACGGCGTCAACCCATGCCAACGCTGTGTCGTCCCGTCACGCGACCCAGATACGGGTGAGGAGTACGACGGCTTCCGCGAGCGATTCGTCCAGCAGCGTCGAGCGACGATGCCATCGTGGAGCGGCGGCGACTGGTTCGACCACGACTATCGCGTGATGGTGAACACCCGGGTGGTCGACTCCTCGGCCGACGCAGAGCTCACTGTGGGGGACGGGATTCGAATCGTCGACACGCAGACCGACGACGCGGCGTCGCCGTAGCCGCGCTCACCAGTCGGAAAGCTTGTCCCGTCGGTACAGGTCGATTTCGCTTATCGTGGAGTGGCGTTGCTTCGCGGCGAACACGATTGCGTCGGCCACCTCCTCCGGTTCGGACGACTCCTCGGGACCGAACCGCTCGGCGGCGCTGGCTCCTGCCTCGCTGCCGAATTCTGTACGCACCTCCGTCGGGTTGACGACGGTGATACCGACGCCGTCAGAACCGACCTGGCCTTCGAGGCTGAGGGCGAATCCGCGCGTCCACCACTTGGTCGCCGCGTAGATCGGGTTCGAGGGTCTCGGGTACTGTCCGGCGAAACTCCCGAGGAAGACGAGGTTACCCTCCGTTTCGACGAGGTGCGGCAGTACCGCACGAGTGGTGAAGAACATCCCGTCGACGTTCGTGTCCATCATCCGCCGGTACTCCTCGGTCTCCGTGGTGGCGACCGGGCCGTGCGTTCCGACCCCCGCGTTGTTGACGACGACGTCGAGCCTGCCGAATCGGTCGATCGTCTCCTCGACCATCGATTCGACCGCCGCTTCGTCCCGCACGTCCGTCGGAACTCCCAGCGCCGGAACGTCGAACGTCAGCTCCAGTTCGGCGACGAGTGTTTCGAGTTGGTCGGCACCGCGCGCCGCGAGTGCGACCGTCGCCCCCTCTTTGGCGAACTCCCGTGCGGTCGCCTTTCCGATACCTGAACTCGCTCCGGTGAGCAGTGCAACGCGGCCTTCGAGTGTTTCGTCCATACCCTATCCACGCGGTCGTTCCTCTTGAGTGGGTGCCACTTGCGTCGGATTCTCTGCTGGGCGCTCGGGCCGGGTCGAAACCGCCGGCGGCTCGTGTCGTCGCCGCCTCCGCCCGTGCGTCGACACCATCAATCGACGCGGACGCAAAACGACACCATTTTAATGACCTCACCAGTAGTTCTCAGTACGCTCCGATAGTGTAGTCCGGCCAATCATATTGCCCTCTCACGGCAATGACCAGGGTTCGAATCCCTGTCGGAGCATTGCAGCGAGCGTCACCCCGTGACGCGAGCGAAACGCGCACGTACGGGATTTGAATTACGGAACGAGGGAGCGTAGCGATCGAAGTTCAGGTGGTTCGAATCCCTGTCGGAGCATCCCTCGCCTTCTCGTCGGCTGGTTTTCGAAGTGTTCAGGAAACTGAAATGAAAACGTCCGCGGGTAACGAAGTTCAAATCGGGAAAATCGCACTACAGTGTAGACGTGCATATAAATGTCAGGGCAAAAGAACGTATAGGGGTGACCGACCCACATGAGACGCGGAATCGACAGTGAAACAGTAGATGACCTAACCCTCGTACCCAGACCATCGGAGAAGTTCTTCAACGAACGGCAAGTGATAGACTACGCCGATCACCGGCGCAACCTCCTGGAGTGGCTCCTCCAAATTGGCAAAGACCCGGCTACGGCCGAAGGCTACGCCTTCCAGACCGTCGACAACCGCAGCTATCGTATGGACGTGTTCTATCGCTGGGTCTGAGAGCAGTCGGGCCAAGGTGTACGTCCACCTCAACAACGACGATGTCAACCAGGCGATTCGAGACCAGTATGGGTTAGATAGCATCGGCGACGAGTCCAAAATGATTCGCTGTTCGTTCTGTGGTTCCGAAAACCGACACGAACACAGTGAGTGTACAACGTGTGGCCGACCGCTGAGCCTCCGAAATCAGCACGAAACACGCAAGAAGCAACACGTTCTCGAACGCTTGGCAGAGCTTGAGGAGAAGGGGCTCCTCGATAAACTCGTGCAACTTAGTGATTCGTGGCCGAGAACAGATAGGCACAGCCAGTCAGGGGTTGCAATCCAATAGCTCTGTTGAAATCCTCAGAGATTGATAGGAGCGGTCTGCTGAATTGAGAGGGTCAGTTCAGCAGCTGTTCAACAGGCCAGTCTCGGTCAAGAGATTTACAGGTCTGGTTGGGTAATCCTAACACTCACCTCGTTTTCCAAGATGTTTTAAATGATTTTAGTAGGTGGAACGAGAGGTCGAGATATGGACAAACGACAAACGAGCGGCCGTGGCTTCCAGCCCCATCAATGGTAAACGTCGCGCTCTCGCTGGCGCAGGTCGTCGTTGCGCTGGCTCTCGTGGTACTCAACGGCTTTTTCGTCGCTGCAGAATTCGCCTTCGTACGAATACGAGGGACATCGGTCGAACAACTTGCTGAGGAGGGGCGTCCCGGCGCGGGGACGCTCCAAGAAGTGATGGCGGATCTCGACGACTATCTCGCGACGACACAACTTGGGATCACCATCGCCTCGCTCGGGTTGGGGTGGGTCGGCGAACCAGCCGTGGCGTCGCTCATCGAGCCCGTGCTGGCACCGATTCTCCCTGTGGACCTCATCCATCTGGTCGCCTTCGTGATCGGCTTTAGTCTCATCACGTTCCTCCACGTCGTCTTCGGTGAACTCGCGCCGAAGACGCTCGCGATCGCCCAGACCGAGCGACTCTCCCTGTTCCTCGCCCCGCCGATGAAGGTGTTCTATTACATCCTCTATCCGGGAATCGTCGTCTTCAACGGGGCTGCCAACGCATTCACGCGAGCACTCGGCGTGCCACCCGCTTCCGAAACGGATGAGACGCTCGGCGAGCGCGAGCTCCTTCGGGTACTGACTCGATCTGGCGAGGAAGGGGACATCGACGTTGCGGAAGTGACGATGATCGAACGGGTCTTCGATCTCGACGACATCGTTGTGAGGGGGGTCATGGTTCCACGACCGGACGTGGTGAGCGTTCCGGCGGATGCCTCACTCTCCGACCTCCAGTCGATCATCCTTGAGGAAGGTCATACGCGCTATCCGGTTCTCGATGCCGACGACGGCGACCAGGTAATCGGATTCGTTGACGTGAAGGACGTTCTACGAGCTGAGGTGGAGGGCGGGGACGCCGAGTTAGTCGGTGACATCGCCCGCGAGATTCTCATCGTCCCCGAGACGATGGCATTGAGCGATCTCCTGAGACAGTTCAGGGAAGAGCAACAGC
>JBNJGG010000076.1:0-12779 GCA_051747545.1 Halobacteriota archaeon
CTCCCGAAAACCGCCCCTCTCCCTCGAGTCACCACGGGTATCGGTCATCCCCGACCGCGACGGTGCGTCCATTAGATACACTGTGGTGACGAAGGTACTAGTACCTTGTACCGACGAACTCTCCGCCACCGAATCGTCTGGAACGCGACGACCACTGACGCGTCGGTAAGTGACGGATTATTCGTACCGTCTGAAACGCAGTTTCGGTCGAAGACGATTGTGAATCCGACAGCAGGAGTGAGAACGTCACAGCACTGTGCGCTCAGCGTCACGCTCGCCAGCAGATTCAGATACGTCGTGTTTGCAGTCGAAGTCATGTGACGTCGAGAGAGGCGTGTGCCGGTCGGGCGCGCGCGACGTCAGACACGGAAAACCCGGATTCGAACGTCGTCGTGTCGACGAGAGCGGCTGAATCGACGGTATCGGACTGTCGCCTTCGGGTTTTTTCCTCTCACAGGGTTTACTATCTGTCTCATTTGTGTAAATTACTAATATTTCTTGTCTGATTTTCAGAAAAAAATTCATATCAAACCCGCGGTATGTACTAATCAGCAATGTCCGATGCTGACACCAATCGACTCGCGTCGTACCTGAGAGACCACCCCCGGATGATGGGCGTCCTGTTCACCCTCACGCTCATCCTCTCGCAGGCTGGCACCGTCGCCGCCGGCAACTGCTCGTGCATCAAAGGCCCGTAAGTCAAACCGGATTACAGTTCGTCCAGGGCGATATCTACAGTTCGTCCAGGGCGATATCGCTGCTCCAGCGGAGCTGGCCGCCCATCCTGAGCGGGATGTCTTCGAGGAGCAAAAACTGTTTTAGCTCGTCTTTCGACAGTCTGAACGTCTCCACGGTCCCCGAGGAGAGGAAGTACTCGTCGTTCTGTAAGAGGTGCGGAGACACCACACTCCCCATCCCACCGTCGGCCATGGGATAGGCTTTGAAATCGAGTTCGTAGGATTCGCCATCCTTTCGCACTTCGCAGATGTTGGGCATTCCCGACTCCGCCTGTGCAATCGAGAGACCACCGTCACCGATGACGGTGTACTGCTCACCGATGACGCTGTCGTCACGTGCGATTTCGAGGGCACTGCGCAACGGGAACCCACGGTTCAGGAGACGGGCGAGAGTCAACCCCATCTCCACCGCCCCGCTGTTGATGACGTCGCTAAGAGTCACGATACCGCCGATAGCACCGGATTCGATGAGGGCCATCCCCTGCTCGTACGACTGACACGCGTTCAACAGGAAGGAGTCCGGACCGACGACGGTGAGCGTCGTCGCGTCTAGCTTGCCGTCTGCACACTCGAATCCCTCGCCGTCGATGTGGCCGATGTAGTGGAGAAACTCCGTTTGCGTCGTCAGCAACGACCGGAGTTCGTCCACCGTGAGATCGTAATGCATCCGGATGTCGAACGGCAAGTCGTCACGTGAACTGTACACGTCGTCGACCAGGTCGCGTTCGGCCGCCATCTTTTCGTCGTTACAGACGACGGTAATGGTACTAGCGCCCGACGCTGGTGACCGCGCCAGGCGGTTTAGATACGCCTTCGGCGTCGCTTTACTCGCACCGATGGGCGTTCCGTCACCGACCCACACCTGTTCGAGCGACTCAGCGGGCTCTGGTTGAACGTACGAGCGCTGGGTCGACGATGGTTCCGAGGCGCTCCGAGTGAACGTCTCGTTTCGGAAGAACTGACTTGCCGCGGCCGACGACTCGTTGTCACGGAAGAACTCACCAGCGGCGTCTGCCTGAACGACCGACCCGGAGGCTGGAGTTGCACGTGGTGTTTTGACGATTGCGAGGTCGTTCGTCAAGAACGGGAGCAGTTCGACGTTCTCGGACGTCGGTGCGATGTGTGAGGTGAGTTTCCACTCCGGAAGGTACGGTTCGACGGTCGAATACGGGACGCTGAGGTACGTTTCCAACTGGTTGGCGAGCGAGTCGTCGTAGAGCTCGTCGAACTCGAAGTCGACGTGCTTTTCTATCTCTCGACGTTCGTGCAACTCGAGTTTGTAGTACCCTTCGGTGCGCGTAATACAATCGAAGAAGAACGTCTGCTTCAATACCCGCTCTACCTCCCGCTCGAATCCGATAGCGGTGTCGAGCGCGTACTCGAAGTCGGTCGACGTAACTATCCTCGGTCTCGGGCCGGGTGTGAGTGTGGCCCCGAGGTAGAACGCGAGCGGGGTCACAACGTACACGTTGCGGAGCGTCGGAGGCAGTTCGATTTTTACGTCTGTCGCAGCTGGTTCGATTCCCTCCGGGATGTGCAACTCCTCACCGAGTTCCACGAGTGGTGGATGTCCACGGAGCGTGGGGTAAGAGCGTTCCGGAGACGTCGTCTTCAGCGACGAACTGAACGCCGAAACGGCCGCCATCACGTCTTCCGGGTCATCAGTGGTCGTAATCGTCGCGGCGGGCTGTTCGTGACGTGACCGAGCGCCGACGAGGACAGTCGTCTCTTCGCCGAAGTCGATTTGGGTCCGAGAAGCGTCAGCCGAGATCGACACCGACGACTCCACGCGGAGGTAAATCTTGATGGGTGCACACAGTTCGAGAGAGTACCGGCCGTGTGGCACGGATTGTTCTGCGAAGTGATTCGCCTCGGCGATCATGTCTCCGGCCTCGTCTCGAACGCAGACGGCGACGACAGACGGGAGCGTGATCGTGCTCGTTTCGATGCGCACTGCCGCGTCGGCGGGGAACCAAAACCGGGTCGGGTCAACGTCGACGGGGGACACGGATCGGGACGTAAACAGACGGAACTGATGACGCTCGATTGGGTCAGTCACCGCCAGGCCATGGTCGCTTTCGAGCGTCCCAAAGAAAACCTCGAATCGCTGGGCTTCGTCCCTGAGCTTCCGTCGGTAGCCCTCCGCTGGCGTCATCTCGTGTGAGTTACTCACGCACAGGGTTGATAAGTCTTGGTCAGACACCTGTGGTGAGGGGTTGTTGTGCGTCATGGGTCACACGCGAGCCAATCCGACACGAGGTCTGTGTCACGGAAGTGCCAGCGCTGTTTCAGTACACCGTCGTCGATGCGAAGTTCGATGACCGCATCGAACAGCGGTCTGAGCGAACGCGTCATCTCACCGTTCAGCTCCTGTGGTAACCAGAAGTGACCCATCCCGCGCACCAGCCGCACCTGGGTCGTGATGATGTGTAGGAAACGGAAAACTGCTTCTTCGTTGTACTCGGCGAGAAGTGTCGGAAGACAGTCGAAGGCAAAGCGAAGTTCCGCGGGTTCGAGGCCACCGGCCAGCGTATCGAACTCACTTATGGCATCAGAGATGGCGATACCAAGTTGCGATAGCGTTCCGTCGACGGAGGTAATCTGGAGCTGCGACGACACCGACGCCGTCTGGGACGCCGCCGCACTCCGAGCGGAGGCTTCGTGGGTGATCACCCTGGCGAAATTTGGTGCGTTCGGACCAGTTCGCTCCAGGCGTTCGGGAGCGCGGTGACGCTCGCCCTCTGGCATAACGAGTAACCGCCGCCGAGGGGGTGATGCGTCTGGTGCACCCAGCATCTGCTTTGAAGCCCGCGTGTACATCTCGGTGGGGACGGACCCCACGACGAGGAGCGAGCTTCCTTGCTCTTTCAGGATGTCCAGTGCGTGGGCGAAGCTAACAGCGTCTTCCCCCCGCACTGGACCGATTCTGCCTCTCTGAGGCATCTATGTTCACTCATGATTCGACCACAAATAAACTTTTGTGTATCTCTCTCACCATTATCAAAACGTGATAACAGTCAGCAAATAGTAACATATGAGAGAGATCATCGTCAGACGGGGGGCTTACAGTCCTGACACGTCCAGTTAACCGGTGCCACACATCTAACAAACTATTTACAGAACTTTGATGGATATGTGATACTATTCTGGTGTGTCGACGCAAGTCAGAAACTAACGGGTAGCGGTCGGCTCCGATAGGACGGACAAATAGAGACCCCTGCCCCGGGCGACCAGTATCAACGAGAGCGAAGGAATCGTTCGATTCGATCCATCGCCGTCCGCAGGTCGTTCATGCCGGTCGCGTAGGACACTCGGAGATGGCCTCGCCCCCCCTCACCGAACACGCGACCTGGAACTACGGCCACGTTGTACTCGTGGAGGAGGTCCTCTGCGAACTGCTCGTCGTCGCCGGGACACTCGGGAAACGCGTAGAACGCACCCGTCGCCTCGAAGCAGTCGAGACCCATCTCGGAAAACCGCGCGAGGACGAATCGACGACGACGGTCGTACTGCTGACGCATCTGTTCGACGTCGGCGTCGCAACTTTCGAGTGCCTCGATGGCGGCGTACTGTGCGGTCGTCGGCGACGACAGCATCGTGTACTGATGGACGCGGTTCATCGCGTCGATGACGTCTGCCGGGCCCAGCGCGTATCCGAGCCTGAGTCCGGTCATCGCGTACGCCTTCGAGAACCCGTTGAAGACGACCGTCCGCTCCCGCATCCCCGGGAGGGTCCCAATCGAGACGTGTTCGCCCTCGTACCGGAGGGCGGCGTAGATTTCGTCCGAGATGACGGCGAGGTCGTTCTCGACGGCGAACTCGGCGACTTCGGAGAGCTGACTTCGGTCCATGGTCGCGCCGGTCGGGTTGTTCGGGTAACAGAGCACGAGGACCTCTGCCTCCTCGGCACCCGCCTCAGACAGCGCCTCGTACGTCAGGACGAACTCGTCTTCGTGACGGGTCGGTACGGCGAGCGGAGTCCCCTCCGCGAACAGCACGCCGGGAACGTACGAGATGTACGACGGCTGGTGAATCGCGACCGTGTCGCCCGGGTCGACGAGCGTTCTCAGCGCGAGGTCGAGTCCCTCGCTCGCACCAGTCGTCACGAGAATCTCGTCGTCGGGGTCGTACCGGAGGTCGTATCTGGTGACGTGGCGGGCGATTGCCTCTCTCAGTCGCCGCATACCGCGGTTGGCCGTGTAGGAGGTCTTGCCCCGCTCGATCGAGTCGATAGCGGCGGTGCGGGCGGCCCACGGCGCACTGAAGTCGGGTTCGCCGACGCCGAGTGAGATGACGTCGTCCATCTCCTCTGCGAGTTCGAAGAACCGTCGTATGCCGGAGGGAGGAACTCCCTGAACGCGATTGGCGAGCTTCATGGAGAAATCGAGAGACGGTCGTCCTCGTCGGCGTCGTCGAGTTCGATACCGCGGTCTTTGTACGTCTTCATTACGAAGTGAGTGACCGTCTGGGTCACCTCCGGGATGGGCGCGATGCGGTCGGAGACGAACGCCGACACGTCGTGCATCGACTCACCGACCACCTCCACGTCGAAGTCGTAGGTCCCCGAGACGAGGCGGAGCGTGGACACCTCGTCGAACTTCGCGATTCGGCGGGCGATGTCCTCGTACTTCGTCTCGCGGTCCAGTTCGACGTTCAACTCGACCTCGGCCCGGACGTACTCGTCCTCGACGCGGTCCCAGTCCACGACCGCCTGATAGCCGCGGACGATGCCGTCTGCTTCGAGTGCCTCCAGTGCCGATTCGATTTCCGCTTCCGAGCGCCCGGTCTGCCGGGCGAGGTCGGTCGTACTCTGTCGGGCGTTCTCACACAAGAGGTCGAGCAGTTCCCGCGTCTCGTCCATACAGGTTCCGATGGGGGCACGGCAAAAAGTATTTCCTCACGACGCGAGCCGATCCAGTCCAAAATCCCGATTTCGTATCGGATTTCTAACTATAACGAACCGATATCCGGCCGCTTGCCGTAGCGTGTACCATGACGACGACCGACCAACTCGCGGAGTTCGCACTCGGCCTCGACTACGACGACCTGTCGGACGAAACGGTGGACGCGCTGAAGCGTCGACTGCTGGATTCGCTGGGTATCGCGGTCGGAGCCATGGGGGAGTCGACGACCGAGAAAATCCGCGCGACGGTCGAGGAGTTGAACAGAGGCGGCGACTGTCGACTGTGGGGGACCGAGCGACGGGCTTCCCCACCGGACGCGACGATGGTGAACACGTCGCTCGTGCGGTACCTCGACTTCATGGACTCGTATCTCGCCCCTGGTGAGACCCCGCACCCGAGTGACAACGTCGCCGCCGTCGTCACCAGCGGCGAATCCGCCGACGTGTCGGGCGAGGAACTGCTGATCGGTCTCGCCGTCGCCTACGAAGTCCAGGGGGCACTGGGGTACAGTGCCCCCGTCCGTGACCGTGGGTGGGACCACGTTACCCACACCGTCGTCTCCGCTGCGACGGGGGCGGGGACCGTCCTCGGACTCGACCGAGAGCAGTTCCGCAACGGTGTCGGCATCGCGGCCACCGCGCACAACGCGCTCCGGGTGACCAGAACCGGCGGCATCAACGAGTGGAAGGGCGTCGCCTCGGCGAACGCCGCCCGCAACGCCGTCTACTCGCTGTTACTCGCGAAAAACGGTGTCGAGGGACCGCGGGACGTATTTGAGGGTCAGAAGGGTTGGAAACAGGTGATTTCGGGCGACTTCGAGGTGGCGTTCACGCCGGGAGAGCGCGTCCACGACGTGATGGCCAAGAAGTACGTCGCCGAAACGTACGCCCAGTCGGCAATCGAGGCCGTCATCGAACTGGTCGACACCGAGGGCATCGCCCCCGAGTCGATAGAGGAAATCCGGTTGGAGACGTTCGCGGGCGCGAAACTCATCATCGGCGGCGGCGAGGGAAGTCGTTACGAGGTGGAGACCAAGGCCCAGGCAGACCACTCGCTCCCGTACATGCTCGCGGTGGCCGCCCTCGACGGCGAGGTGACGACTGCTCAGTACGCCCCCGAGCGCATCCGGCGAGACGACGTTCACCGTCTCCTCCAGACGGTCGACGTCGAGGAGGACCCCGAGTTGACCGATCGATTCGAGTCTGGAGAGATGCCCGCCAGGGTCGAAATCGTCGCCGACGGTGGTGCCACGAGTTCCACGAGCGGCACGTCGTCGGACTCGTCCGACGGTAAGACCTACGACATCGAGAAGGACGACTTCCCCGGCCATCCGAACGACCCTATGTCGTGGGAGCAGGTGGTCGAGAAGTTCGATTCGCTGACCGCAGACCGGTACGACGCCGACCACCGCGCGAGAATCGTCGACGCCGTCCAGAACCTCGAAGCAAACGACGCGAGAGACCTGGTCGCGCTGTTGGGTTGAATTCACCGCCAGGGGCCGTGAGTTCGCCCCCGGCGAACGACTAAGTGCGTCGCGACACGATGTTCACCGTTAGCATGGCAGACCACGCGTTCGACTTCCTGACGCGGAACAACCGGACAGAGAAACCGCGCGAGCGCGGCATCACCGAGATACGCGGTCCGTACTACGACCCCATGGGTCGGCGTCACCTCACCGACATCCTCGAAACCGTCGGCGACTGGGTAGACATCTACAAGTTCTCGGGCGGGTCGTTCGCGCTGATGCCCACCGAGGCGGTCGAAGAACTCGTCGACACGTGCCACTCCTTCGACGTGCAGGTGTCGACCGGCGGCTTCATCGAGCGAGTGCTCGTCCGCGACGCTGGCCACGTCGAGGACTACTTCGCCGAAGCGGCGGACCTCGGTTTCGACATCGTCGAAGTCTCGTCGGGTTTTCTCTCAATCGACACCGAGGACCTCCTCGCGCTCACCGAACTCGTTCAGGAGTACGACATGAAGGCAAAGCCCGAGGTGAACGTCCAGTTCGGCGCGGGTGGCGCATCCAGCGTGGAAGCGCTCGAAGAGGAAGGGGCTGTCGACCCGGCAATCGCCATCGACGAAGCGAAGCGACACCTCGAAGCGGGGGCGTACAAGATAATGGTCGAGTCGGAGGGCATCACCGAACGCGTCCGCGACTGGCGAACGGACGTGGCCTTCGAAATCGCCCGGAAGGTCGGCATCGAACACTGCGTCTTCGAGGCGGCCGACCCACCGGTCTTCGAGTGGTACATCAAGAACTTCGGGCCGAACGTGAACCTCTTCGTCGACCACTCCCAGATCGTCGAACTCGAATGTATGCGCTCGGGCCTGTGGGGCAAGAAGGGGACGTGGGGACGCATCACCTCGTTCCCGACGGGGTAGCAGGGCCGAACCTCTATATGGGACGACGCCGGGCGTGGACTATGAGCTACCTTCTCTGGGCACTGCTCGCGCTGGGGGCCTACACGTTCGTCGCGCCGCTGATGAGTCTGGCCACGACCGGCCAGACGCGAATCCCGAGCGACACCGCGTCGCTCTACGCGAACGTGGTCGTCGTGCTCGCCAATCTCGCAGTCGTCGTCTACGTGAACCAGAACGCCGCCGAGTACCTCACGCACCCGAAGGCGGTGTACGTGTACGCGGCCGGACTGTGCGTCGCCGTCGGCGTCATCGCCTTCTACCGAGGACTCTCGCTCGGCCCGGTGAGCGTCGTCACGCCGATTTTCGGGCTCTTTCTCGTCACCAGTTCCGTCGTCGGGGTCGTCCTCCTGAACGAGGCGTTGACCGCGCGGAAGGTGGCCGGAATCGCCCTCGCCATCGTGGCTGTCTATCTCGTCTCCTCGTGAGTAGGGTAAGGGAACGGTGTCGGCACCTCTCTCCGCAATCAGCAGTGCTTCGAACGCCCGAGACAGTCGTGCTGGCGTACGTCGTTGCGAATTTCGCACGCGTTGGAGATCATTCCCACAATCGCATACAAAATCGAACCAATTTCGTTCACGAAACAGTTTCAATATCCCGAAGTTGGTGATTGATTGGTCATTCTGTCGTTGAAATCGCACATAACTGTTTTCCCGCCATTGGGAGTACGTGACATACGTGCCATGAGAGCAGCCCGACTCCACGAGTACACCGACGACATGAGCAACGCCCTGTCTATCGACGAAATCGACCGCCCGAAGCCGACACGATCTGACCACGTCGTCATCGAAGTGCAGGGCGCTGGCTGGTGCCAGACAGACAATCACGTCATCGAGGGGATGTGGACCGACTACGTCGAACAGACCTTGCCGATGACGCTCGGCCACGAGAACGCCGGAACCGTGGTCGAAGTCGGACCCGAAGTGGAGACGGTGAACGTCGGCGACCCGGTAATCTGCCACCCAGTGATGACCTGCGGGACCTGCAGACAGTGTCGCCTCGGCGAGGACATGTACTGTGAGAACCTCTCGTTCCCGGGATTGACGACCGACGGCGGGTTCGCCGAGTACCTCCTCACGTCCGAGCGAGCGGTCATCCCACTGCCGGAGGGAGTCGACCCGGTCGACATCGCGCCCCACGCCGACGCCGGAATCACCGCCTACCACGCCGCGAAGAAGGCCGTCCGCGTGCTCAACCCCGGAGATTTCGTCGTCGTCGTCGGCATCGGAGGGCTGGGTCACATCGGTGTGCAGGTACTCAAGGTGATGACCGCCAGCGACGTAATCGCCGTCGACATCAAGGACTCCGCGCTCGAACTCGCCTCCGAACTCGGGGCAGACTACACCATCAACTCGGCCGAGACCGACGTCACGGCTGAAATCGACGCGCTCACCGACGGGTCCGGGGCCAGACAGGTCCTCGACTTCGTCGGGCGTGACGACACCACCGCCTACGCGCCCGACATCGTCGCCCCCGGCGGCGACCACCACGTCATCGGGTACGGAGGACACGTCCACGAACCGTCACAGGCGCTCGTCAACGGCGAGTTCTCCTACCGAGGAACGCTCGTCGGCCGCTACGCCGAACTGCAGGAACTCGTCGCACTGGTCGAACGCGGCGACGTCGACCTACGGACCACCCGGTACAGTCTCGACGACGTGAACACCGTCGCCGAGCGACTCGAACACGGAGAAATCGAGGGGCGGGCAGTCATTATGCCATAGTTCAGGGCTGCGTGCTGGCGTCGGTCATCGTCGTACTTCTGCCGCATCCAGTTCCGAACGTCTTTGAGGCGTTCGGACCAATGGCCAGACATGGTCGAGATGGAATCTCACTCCGAACTGGACCGCGGAGACGAGGCACCGCCGTTCGAACTCCCGGGAACAGACGGCGAGGCGTACACGCTGGCGTCGTTCGAAGAGTACGATGCCCTACTGCTGGTGTTCACCTGCAATCACTGCCCCTACGCGAAAGCGAAGGTTCCGCTCCTGAACGACCTCGCCGGCGAGTACGACGACGTCGCCGTCGTCGGCATCAACCCCAACGACGAGGAGGCCTACCCGGAGGACTCCTTCGAGAAGATGCGCGAGTGGGTCGAGACCGGTCGCGTCGCCTACGACGCCTACCTCAGAGACGAATCCCAGACCGTCGCCGAGGCGTACGACGCGGTCTGCACGCCCGACCCGTTCCTGTTTGCGAACCGGGACGGGCGATTCGAACTGGCCTACCACGGCAGGCTAGACGACGCGCTGAACCCCGACGAGGTGGCGACCGAGTTCTACATACGCGACGCAATCGAGTCGGTGCTCGCCGGTGAGGCGGTCGAGGTCGCGGACTTGCCGTCGCGCGGCTGTTCGATAAAGTGGAAGTAAAACGAGAGCGCGAAGCTAGCGGCGCGCGGCGAAACGACAGAAAGATCCGAGGTCCGCACGCGTTCGATGGCCTCGCGGGCGTTCTCAGGTCCGCACGCGTTCGATGGCCTCGCGGGCGTTCTCAACCGCGTGTTCCCGTTTGGCCGGGTACGCCTCCACTTTCGCTCGGAGCGTGATACCAGGACCGAGGCGGACCTCGTCGTTGAACGCCGCCTGCTTGTCGAGTCGGAGGAAGAAGGAGCAGTTGTCGTCGACGCGCTGGTCGAGCGTGTCAAGGACCTTGTCGACGTTCGGGAGTTCCGCCAGACGAGAGAGGACGTGACGGATGTCGGCGGCGTTCTCGACGCGCGCGGAGAGGACGACGATTCGGTCACCGTGGTGGCCCGTGGTCTCCTGGCGTTCGACATCGAAGTCCTCGGGGAGGTACGACCGAAGGGCCGCCTCGACGCGTCGCTCGTCCTCGGTCATGTAGCAAAACGTTCGGAGGTCGACGTAGTGAAACAGGACGGTCGCCATACACTCTGAGTTCGGGGCCGACGGAAAAAGCGTTCTACTCTTCGTCTTCTTCGGCCGCGTCGAGCATGTCCTCGGGGACGCCCGTCTCCTGTCCGTCCTCGAAGCTGACCGTGTACGTAGCGTCGCCGAACATGGTCTCCATTACCTGCGTAATCGTTCCCGTCTCACCATCGTACTCACTGTGCTTGTCGTGGAGTACGACTGTGTCGTCCTTCTCGAAACTCATACCATCCGCTTGCCGCTGGCCGGGTAAAAAGACCCTGATTCGGCGGCGCGTCAATCGCCGGGAGAGCGCAGACTGTGACGGAGATTCACGGTGTGCGAAGACTGTCAGAAACCGAGGCTGAGAGCATCCGCTCGATGAGTGAACGCTTCGGAATCACGTAGTCACCGGCGTGACGACTACCGCGTTGGACCCGCCCAGACGATAGTCTCACGGCCGGCGACTCTCACGCGGTGTGGTGTTACTCCACTCACGCGATCGTCACAGGACCAGCTTACAGTCGTTTGAGGTTCTCTGCGCGGGACCTTTATCGGACTGAACGATGTCGAACTCGACTTCCTGCCCCTCTTCGAGGTCCGGGCCGCCGACGTCCTCCATGTGGAAGAACACGTCGTCGTCTGAATCTTCGGTATCGATGAAGCCATAGCCGCCAGTGTCGTTGAAGAAATCGACCGTGCCTTTCGCCATTGCTATTGAACTGTCGCTCTCGCGACGTAAAAGACTTCTTCATCAACGCTGACGAGTTGGTGAGATGGGGCTTGACCTCCCACATCGATGGTCGTATCGGTCCTGCACCGTGTCGACGATGGCCCGGTGCCCCTAAGTACGGGCGGTTCGTCCCCCAACGCATGAGTCGGACTCGACGCGCGTACCTCGCGGCGGCCGCCGGGGTAGCGACAGGTGGGCTCGCTGGCTGTCTCGGAACGTTCACCGGTGGCGGCAGACGGTGTGAAATTTCGGACGAACCCGTCGTCGAAGAACTCCCACCGCCGGTACTCGGTGACCCCGACGCCGACCTGACGGTGATGGCGTTCGAAGACTTCGCCTGCGTCCACTGTCGGACGTACAGTCTGGAGGTCTTCCCGACAATCAGAGAGGAGTACGTCGACACCGGTGACATCCGCTACGAACACCACGACTTCCCGATTCCGGTGAACCGGCGGTGGTCCTGGAGGGCTCCCAGCGCCGCCCGGGGCGTGCAGGATTCGATGGACGACGAGACGTTCTTCGAGTTCGCTCACGACCTCTTCGAGAACCAGTCCGACTACTCGATGAACCTCATCACCGATCTGGCGGACGGGGTGGGTGCAGATGGGTGCGCCATCCGCGCCGACGCCGAGAACGAAACGTACCGACCGGTAATCGAGACAGACCAGCAACTCGCCACGTCTCTCGGCGCGGGGGGGACACCCGCAATCTACGTCGGAAACCAGCCCGTCCGACCGACAGTCCCCGACATTCGGGCGGCCATCGACGCGCGACTGTAACGTCGCGAACGGCGAACCGACCGTCGCTTCTCGGAACCCTGGCTTCACTTCTCGTTTCGACTGCTAACCACCGAACCGACGTTCCGGCGACCGACACCGCGGAGGCTTTATTCGACGGCACCCAACCCTCGGTCGATGGACCGAGTCTACGCGTCGAACGCCCACGTGGGTGTGAGCCAAACGCGGGGGGACGAGCCGTGAATCGCCGCACCCTCCTCGCGGGACTCGCGGGTGCGGGAGTACTCGGTGGCGCGGGGTGGGTCGCACAGAACGGCCTCACGACCGGCCCCCGGGCGGTCACGGTCGACACCATCGAGGCGCGCGGTTCGACCGAGGGTATC
>JBNJGG010000077.1:0-12629 GCA_051747545.1 Halobacteriota archaeon
TCGTTTTTTGGCGCAACGGGAGCCCTCGAACTCCCTTTTGCCTCGGTGAATCACCGACCAGCACCGTCTACGATTCGAGCGCTCGACCATTTCGAGAGCGAGAAGCAAAATTGGGCGGCACCACCACCCAGAGAACCACACGCAGAAGGCGAGCCCGCTGAGCCCGGAGGGGCGAAACCCGCGAGTGAGCGATTCCGGAGAGATACCCGTGTCGACGACATCGGGTGGTCGTACAACGAACTATAATTTGATTTCGAGGTGTCGAGAAGTAACTACAGACCGTACCGCGAGATTCGAAGTCCGTGTTCGGGTTGGCAGCGTCGCGTGGCGTCGAGGGTGCCGGCGGCCCCGTAGGGGGCGACGGAGTCAGTCGATGACCGCAGTGGCTTCGATTTCGACGAGGAACTCGGGTTCGGCGAGTCGTTCGACACCGACGAGCGTGGACGTGGGTCGACCCGCTTCGAAGAAGTCGATGACTTCCGAAGAGCCCTCGGCGAGGTACCGGTCCACGTCGACGGTGTAGACGGTGATACGAACGACGTCTGTCGGCTCTGCCCCCGCGGCGGCGAGCGATCTCTCGATGTTGTCCAGGATGGTCCGGACCTGCGTCTGCATGTCTCCTTCGCCGACGAGGCCGTCGTCGTCCGCCGGGACGGTCCCCGCGAGGTACACAGTCGTCGTTCCGGTCGCACGAATCACCTGCGAGTACAGGTCTTTCAACGGTTGTCCGCGCGGGAGCGTTTGGTAGACGGTGTCCGGAATGAATCGTTCCAGTGCCATAGCCGACTGACGACAGGTAGGGTGATAAAGTGGCGGGCGAGACGGGAGAGTCACTCGTCGCACAGGCCCTCGGAGAGACGATTCGATTCCGAACCCGTCCGCGAATTATCACCGACGAAGGGTTTTTATCGTCGCTGTCAGAACAGACCCATCGTTCATGGTCGATGCAGAAGAACAACGGAACGTCTCGCTCGTCAGTCACCACGACCTCGACGGGCGGCCGGCGTTCAAAATCGGGATTCAGGAGGCAGGTGGCAACTGGTATCTGTATCTCGCCTCCTTCTGGCACAGCGGGTGGACGGTCCTCGACGTGACCGACCCCACCGAACCCGCCGTCGTCAACTTCGTCGAGGGACCGGACAATACGCAGACCTTGCAGGTTCAGGTCGCCGATGGGACGATGATAACCGGACTCGAAGCGCCTCGAGCGGACTGGGGTCCGGTCGACGGTGAGCTGTACGACCCCGAGGGATCGTTCACACCCGGGGCGTACGTCTGGGACGTCGAGACCGACCCGACCGACCCCGAACTCCTGGGTCACTACCAGACCGGGAGCGACGGCACGCATCGCAACTACTACGACGGGGGTCGGTACGCCTACATGAGTACCAGAAAGCCGGGATTCACGGACCACATGCTGACAATCGTCGACCTGTCCGACCCGACCGAGCCGACGGAAGTCGGCCAGTGGTGGTGGCCGGGGCAAGGCGACGATGACGACGAGGAGCTGACCGAAGCCTCCTACTTCCACGGGCCCGCCTACGTCACGGACGACCGGGGCTACCTCGCCTACGGCAAGGTCGGGATGGTCATTCTCGACATGAGTGACCCGACCGACCCCGAGTACATCAGCCGTGTCAACTTCGGCGACCTTGGGAGCGGTCGGGGCGTCCACTCGGCGATTCCCGTCCCCGACACAGACCTCATCGCGGTCAACGGAGAGGCAGTCAAGGAGGGTTCACCGGTACAGTCTGCGGTCCCCTCGGAGCCGTTGAACTACACGTTCCTCGTCGACGTCTCCGACGAGAGCCAGACCCGCTTCGTCGACAGCCCAATGTCACGGGAACACACCGGCACGAAAATCGTCAGCACGATGCCGCTTCCGACTCCGGAAGAACACGTCCCCTACGACAACTACTACGAGAAGCCCGGACGGTTCGGCCCGCACAACCAGGCCCACTACCGCCCGGACGGCACGCGGCTCAAGACGAGCGACTACCTGTTCATGACGTACTTCAACGCGGGACTGCGCGTCTTCGACATCTCTGATCCGCTGGCCCCGACTGAGGCGGGTCACTTCGTCCCCGAGGACCCAGAGAAGCGAATCGGCGTCCAGCGACCCACGACCGGACTGGTCTCGCACTTCGAGGACATCGTAGTCGACAAGCGCGGGTACATCTACTGCTCGGACACGCAACACGGCCTGTTCATCCTCGAAACGGATCTGCTCTGAGGACGGCGCAGTCTTTTTTCAGCGCGGCGGCGACGGCTCAAGCTGGTTCTAGAATCTGAACTGACCGAGGAGCAGCGGTAATTCAGACGGAAGGTAATGCAGTTCGTCGGCGGGGTGATTCGACCACTCGGACGGCACGACGTGCATTCGAGGACGCCCTCGACGTGGCCGTCCGCTCACACGAGAAGGTCGGTGGAGTGGGTATCATGGTAGAGACGACAGCCCAGAAGCACGTCCGGGACACGCTGTCGGATCTACATTCCTGTGGGACAGAGGACGTATTGATGGAGAAAATCGCGAACTCGATTCTGAACAGACACGCCGAATCCGCGAAGGTCTGGGGACCCAGAGGCAGCCGAACGAGCCTCTATTCGAACACGTCAGGATGCGTCGAGTGGTCGAGTCACGACACGTATCTGCTGACTGTATTACCCACATCGGGAAACGTCACGAGATTAATCGATTATCACACGAAGAACGGGCCAATGTCGAGTGAAGTGGCGAATCAGTGCGTGAAGTGGTGGACCAGTGAGGTATGCGGATTCCACATCGTGGTCAAACTCTCGCGTTGGCCACGGCGATGACGTACGAACTCCCGCAGAATGAACTGGAAAAAAGTGCCCGACAGGAAGGGTGTGTTGGGTTCGTTGACACCACTATGCTTGTAACGGCGAGTGAAATTAATAAGACGCATCGTGGTACGTTACGTCTCACGAAGTGGGAACGGTGACGCCTCCGACCGTCCCGTAGCTGGACTGAATACCAGTTAGAACCGGAACTCATTTGTCCGCATTTTGAAGCGAATATTTACAGATATGATCGTAACGATTTGCGACACTGAATCGCACATCGACCGTTACAGGCGACAGAATACCACGTCAGGTGTCAGCCGAGCGAACACGCCGTTCGACGTCCTATCTGGTTCGAATGCCGCCGACTGGCAATTGGTACGACGTGATTCAGCAGGCTTTCGAACGGTTGTAGCCACGAGGACGCGATGAGAGTAGCGTGAGTAGGGCCTTCGGTGACACGCAGGTCACTGTAGAACGTTCGACTGGTGTACGTCTCCCTGGCCGAGAATAATATACGACGACATATGTTCGATTCCGCAGACGCCTCGCGCTATTTTCGGACCGAATCCCGTGGGAGCTCACAGACCGAGTTTCGAGCGGAGGCGGTCGAGTAACCCGCCTTCGAGGTCGAAAATCTGACGCATCTCGTCGGCGGTGAGTTCGAAGTCGAAGACATCGATATTCGCCTCGAGGTGTCGCCGAGAACTCGCCTTCGGAATCGCAGCGACGTTGTCCTGCTGGACGAGCCATCGAAGAGAGACCTGCGCCGCGGATTTGCCGTATTTGTCGCCGATGGCAGCGAGCGTGTCGTCTCGGGTGACCCGACCTTTGGCGAGCGGTGAGTAGGCGGTCAACACGACGTCCGCGTCGAGACAGAACTCTAGCAGCGATTGCTGAAGGTTGTATGGATGATACGGGACCTGGTTCGTGACGATCGGAGTCTCAGAAGCCCGAATCGCCGCTTCGAGTTGCGGAACGGAAAAGTTCGAAACACCGACGTTTCTCACTCGCCCGTCCGTCTGAAGTTGGTTCATCGCGCCCATGGTCTCGGCAATCGGCACTGAGTCGTTCGGCCAGTGGACGAGGAGTAAGTCGAGGTACTCGGTACCGAGTTTGGAGAGACCCTCCTCGGCGACCCGGAGAACGTCGTCGTAGCGCAGGTGGTCCGGCCAGACCTTCGTGGTGACGAACACCTCGCTTCGGTCGACAGGCGAGTTGGTTATTGCGGTGCCGATCGCGGACTGATTTCCGTAGAATTCGGCAGTGTCGATCTGCCGATAGCCGAGCGAGAGGGCCGTCTCGACGGCTCTCGTACACGCGCTCTCTCGCAATCGGTACGTCCCGAGTCCGAGGGCCGGGACGTCTGTTCCCGCCGTGGAAACGTACTCCATACCGCTCCTTCGTCACCCACTCATATGAATGAAGTCGTGCCAGAACAGCGATGTGGGCCGACCCGGTGGCGACCTACTCACTGGTGTTCGACAGTTGGGTCGAGCACCAGTGGCAGAAGTCCAGGTCTCCGTCTACCGGTCGCCCACACTCGGGACAGGCGTCTGGTTCCGGTTCGTCGGTCCCCGACGCAGGCGACGCCGTGAGGCGAGCGTTGTGTATGAGCGCGAGTCGATAGACGTCGAAGACGCTGAAGATGGACACGGCGAGGACCGGGAGGAACGACATGATATCAGCCTCGCCCGCGAGTAACGCCTCGAACGCGCCCGGAGGGACCGAGAGGAGTGAGACAGCGATAGTCAGTACGTACCAGCCGAACGCCCGACGCCAGCGACGGAGGTAGACGTGACCCAGTCCCGTAAAGAGGAGTCCCAAGAGGACGGCCAACCAGGGCCGTTTGCGTGAGAAGGTAGCCATACCGACCCGTACTCGGTAGATGTCCAAAGCGTTTCCCCATCGCGACTGTCTCGGTCGCCTGACACTCCAACGCGTCTCGACCCTGCAGCCCCGACAGGACTGCTGACCTCGAACCTGACGGACAGGAGACTGTGGTCCCGCGGGCAAGCAACACGGCAGAAGCTAACATGGATCGCTCGAACCGTACAAACCGGTCGCGCTCGGGTGGCTTCGGGCCTCGCACCGCAAACCCTACGAGGAATTGATCGAACCGTGGCGGCCCTTTCTCGCTCACGACGAAGGGCAACCGTTGAAACCCGCCGAGAGATACGAACTCGGCGTCGAACTCTCCGACCAGCATCGTCGCGCCCGAGGGCCACCGCATCGGCCTCTCCGTCCGCGGGCGTCTCAGCGAGGTCAGTTCACGAATCGGTCGAACAGGCGTCGAAGGAAATCGCGGTTGTCGTCGTTTCGAGTCTGTGAGAGTTCGCGCGTGACTGCGTGGGCAGCGCACCTCGTTCGCGTGTGGTGTCGGCGTGGCATCGTTCACTGATACTTCGACCCGACGGCAGATAGCGATCGCGTCTGGCAACGGTTCGACAACACCGTGCGTCTGGCGGGGGAGGGCGATCACTGAGGGGGGGCAATCAGCAGTTCGGCGAAGTCACTCGGACGTTGCCGAGCGGTCCGGGAGTCGAACGAAGATGAGAAGCGCCACCACCGTCACAGCGGCGAGCGCGTAGAAGGCCTCGTCGAACAGGTCGGCGTCGGCGAACGTCCCGACGAACGTCGACCCGGTCGCACCGATGAGAAAGAACCCAGAACGCATCAGCCCCCAGGCGCTGCCCTGTACTTCGCCGGGGAGCACGTCGAGGAGGTACGCGTTCATCACCGGAGGGACGGCCAGCCGCGTACTCATGACGACGATGAGGATGGCCAGCGGAACCATGCTCGAGACGAGCGTGAGCGAGGCGAGCGAGACGACGCCGATGAGGGCGATGGCGACGAGCACCGGGCGGTCACCCACCCGGGTCGCCAGCGCACCGGCCCCGAGTTGGAATCCCGCGCCGGCGACGAACAGCAGGGCGAAGAGGGCGGCTGCGGTCGGCTGTGAGTACCCTTTCGCCTCGATGAGGTAGGTCGGGAGGAACGCCGTGAGTCCCTGGTAGGTGAACACCATCAGCATGACTCCGATGGCGGGGACCAGGATGGACGGACGCTTGAGGGTCCCGACGAGGGTGGCACCGAACTTCGAGGCCGAGCGCCTGGTCGTCTGACGAACGGTTCGCACGGGAATCGACCGCCACGCGAACAGCGCCGAAAGGAGGAAGAGCGGGACCGAGATAGCCATCGTGATTCGCCAGCCCAGGCTATCGACGAGCGCGCCCCCGACCAGTGGAATGAGTGCGGAGCCGATGCTCCCGGCCGCGAGGGTGATTCCGAAGGCCGCGCTGTCGCTGTCAGAAAACGTCCGTGAGAGGACCGTCCCGCGAGCAGGCCCGTACAACCCCGTTCCGAGGCCGAGCACCGCGGCAGCGACGAGGAAGACGACGAAGAGCGGTGCAAAACTCAGGAGCGCCATGCTCATCGCGGCGAGACCGAGGCTCACAGCCAGCAGAACCCGCTCGCCAATCCGGTCAACGAGGAGGCCCGAGGGAAACTGCGTGACGCCATAGAAAACCCAGATGACCGAAATCGCTAATCCGGCAGTCGCGTTGCCGACGCCGAACTCGGCTTTGATCTGTGGCAGGAGCGTGGGAATGAGAAAGCGCGTCCCGAGCGTCAGAAACCAGCCGATGGCGACGGCCGCGAGGGTCCAGCCGCGACCGTCACGGGTGAGTCCACGGACCAGTCCGGCGAGGCGAGTATCTGAGGTAGTGTCCTGACCTGGCATTCGAAACTGTTCTCACCGTCGCGTTGGCGAAGGGCGCTATAGAACGTGGCGATATCGATGGCCGATTGCGTGAGTAATCGTGTGGATTACCGGTCGAGTTCGGCCGACTCGTCGTAGGGGTTTCCCGGTTCGGTGGGCGTCGAATCGGGCGACTCGAACCGTGGGGAACCGACTGTCTAGTCGTGGAGGTGACACGCCGCGAGGTGCCCGACTCGAGTCTGCTCCAGTGACGGTTCCCGCCGCTCGCAAACGGTGACGAACGCCGCTGAGAGGGTGGCCGCGGCGTCCTCGATGTCGCCGGTGGCGGCGGCGTCGAGTGCGGTGTCGAGAACGCCTTCGGCGCCCCGATCCGGGAGAGGATCCGGCAAGTCGAACGTCTCCCGAACGGCGGCTTTGCGTTCGGAGACGGCCACCTCCTCGACTTCCGGCGTCGTCGCGGCCAGTTCCGTCAGCGTCACCCCCTCGTCGAGTCGCTGTCGGAGGTTCATCACGGCCCGCCAATCTTCCTGGTCGAACGCGTAGTCATCCGGGGGAATGACCTCCGGACAGCGCGTGTGGAATCGACAGCCATCGGGCGGACGTGCCGGGCTCGGGACGCCCCCCGAGAGACGGACCCCCAGGTCCCGGTCGTCGGATCGATCGAGAGAATCGACGAGAGCAACGCCCGCGTGTAGGGGTGCTGTGGCTCCTCGAAGAGCGTCTCGGTCGGGGCGACTTCGACGATGGTCCCGAGGGACATTACCATCACGCGGTCACAGAATTCTCGAATCACGTTCAAATCGTGGCCGATGAGCAAGATCGACAGCCTGAGGTCCTGCTGGAGCGACGAGATGAGCGAGAGAATCTCCGCCTGAAGCGACACGTCGAGGGCCGTCGTCGGTTCGTCGGCCACCAGCAACTGGGACTCGCGCTCCCAGGCTTCGTAGCTGTAGGGGCCGAGATTGCCCGCGTAGGCCAACTGCAGGACTTCCTCGTCCCGTTTGAGTCCCTGGACGTCACCCGACCCCCCGTTCGCGTCGGGGGCGTACTGCTCGATGAGCGCTTTCGGCAGACAGTACTGCCCCCACATGATGGGCTTCATCGGGAACAGAGGGTCGACGTCGGGCAGGCGTATTTCGAAACTCAGCGTGTCGGTTTGCTCGACGGGAATCGGTTCGCCTTCGACGAACCAGCTGTCGGCGTTCGGTGAGGCGGCCCGGCGGCCCAGTTGTCCGGCGACTGGAACACCTCCGTGACGAGGTAGACCCAGTCTTCGGCCGTCATCTGACCGTAGTCTGCGCCCCACTGGAGGTTTTCACGGAGGCTGACGGTGTAGACGCGGGCGTCGTCGGTGTCGACCGTCACCCAGAGCGGAAAGACCTCCTGGCTGTCGTCGATTGCCCACGCACCGTCGAGGACTCGCCCGACGTAGGAACCGAAGGTCGAATCGGCTGTCGAGAGCCAGTTGAGCGATTGGGCGTTGAACGAGGTCGCCGTCGTGTAGGTGCCGCTAACTGAGCGCTCGGCGGTGCGTTCGTCGGCACCACCGCCCGCTCCCGAGGACGGGATTGCCGAACAGCCACCGAGACTGGCCGTACCGGCGACGCCCAGTACTTTCAGGAAGTCGCGTCGATCCGGCAAGTGGAGTCGTGGAGGGTCATCAGGAGGGGTCCACCCGACATGAGACATGCTACCAATTAGACTGTGGACCTACAAATAGCATTTTCAGCGACGTGAGACTGTGAAAACGACGGGACAGTCGCGGTAATGAGACGGAAGCGCAAAGAATCACCCGGAAACGTGGGGTGTCGGCACGCCACAGCCGACGGGACACAGGACGCGTCGAGCGCGCAGAACAAGGAGAAAACGGAAGAGAGTAGTTCATATTTGTTTGTACTATTTTCGGAGTGACTCGAGAGACTGGAGCCGAATTTCGGGCAATCACATCACACCTGTGATGGAATCGGGACACAATCAGACCACGGGGCGTGAGCACAGAGAGAGTTGTCAGAGAGGTGGTCACCCTCAACAATCGGCCGACACTTCGATAGAGCAGGTGACTCCGTAACGTGAAGACAGAGCGGAGTCGAACGCCCGTTTGGGCAACTGGACACTCTAGGGCGAGGGTCCCTCCCACCGTAGCCGAGCAGTGAATCGAAGACGATAATACAATAAATAATATTTTTTATGTGGGCAATAGGAGTCAGAGACATCGATACGCCGGGTGTTGGGAACGAAATCAGCACCGCAAACACGTGACAGAACTCTGGTTATTGAGAAGACGGAGTGACCGATAGGGAACCACAAGACGGCACTGTATGCCGAATTGAACACTTCGAGAGCTCGTGCGAATTATGCATCGTTGGATGTCATTACACGCATAGTACTGTAACAGTACGCCAGTAGAAGTGAGCCATCACACAACATTGCGGTCAGAAAAAGTCGAAACAGGAGTTTCCGACGACAGAACGTGTGGTCGTACAGTGAGAGCGACTCGAGGCTCGTGAGCGTCCGAACCTCAAGGTCGGCGTACGACAGAGCGAGTCTCTGTGGTGTGACTTAACGTGGTATACGCGTGACCGACGGAGAAAGTCGTTAGAACGCCCGGTCGTACTGCGTTGGGTGGTTCACTCGGTCGACCGCGTCGAGTGCCATTGCGGCGTGGAGGGTAAAGTAGGGATCCCGGAGGTGTTCACGTCCGATGACAACGAGGTCCGCGCGGTCGTTCCGAATAATCTCGTCGGCCTGTACGGGGTCGGTGATACGCCCGACGGTGCTGGTGAGAACGTCACCGTCGACACCGCTTCGAATCTGCTCCGAAAGCGGGAGTTGGTAACTCGGACCAGTAGCTGGTATCTGCTGGTCGGGGTGGACGCCCCCGCTACTCACGTCGACGAGGTCGACCCCGAGCGTCGACAGCACCCCGGCCAACCGAATCGACTGGTCGACGGTCCACGACTCCCGGTTCGGGAGCCAATCGGTCGCAGAAATTCGGACGAAGAGCGGTTTCTCTGCGGGCCAGGTGTCGCGAACAGCGGCGACGACGTCTCGGAGGAATCGCGTTCGATTGTCGAAGCTGCCTCCGTACTCGTCGTCGCGGCGGTTGGTGACCGGTGAGAGGAACTCGTGGATGAGGTAGCCGTGGGCCGCGTGAATCTCGACGATTTCGAACCCGGCGTCGTCGGCGAGAGCCGCGCTCCTGGCGAACGCCTCGACGGTGGCGTCGATGTCGTCACCGGTCATCGGCACCGTCGTCGGCGGTTCGTGGTCCGGGTACGGATACGGAACGGGGCTCGGTGCGAGCGTCTCCCACCCCCCGTCGGCCGCGGCGATGGGGTACCCGCCCTCCCAGGGTCTGGCTACCGATCCCTTCCGTCCGGCGTGGGCGAGCTGGATGGCCGGGACGCTACCGCGCGCACGAACGAACCTAGTGATAGGCTCGAGTGCGTCGGCCTGCTCTCGGCTCCAGATACCCAGATCCCCGTCGGAGATTCGGCCCCGAGGCTCGACGGCAGTCGCCTCCGCCATCACGAGACCGGCCCCGCCGATCGTTTGATTCCCGAGGTGAACGAGGTGCCAGTCCGTTGCGCACCCGTCACCTGCAGTCGAGTGCTGACACATCGGTGAGACCATCACGCGGTTCGGGACGTCGATGTCACGGATAGAAATCGGTGAGAAGAGGTCGGTGACCATGCGTACCGGTAGCAGTGCACAGGTAAAAACAGTACGTGTCCTCGCACCGGGTCGACGAGCCTCAAAAGCCTGATTCGACAGCGAAGTCAGTACCGTGTGAGAGCAAAATCGTGTCTAAATTCTTGTATCGTCGTGACGAATGGCTCTAACGTGGCGGTTTCGTCACCCGTCCTCGACGTATTTCCATCATGTTCAATAATTGGCCGAGGACGGCACCGAAGTGGGAAGATTTAATCGAATCGGCGGTAACAACGCGACAGCATGGGATACATCGGCGACAACATCGCCCGTCGGGAGGACCCGGCACTCATCACAGGTGGCGCAGAGTACATCGATGACCTGGCGGAACACCGAATGGTCCACATGGCTGTCCTTCGGAGCCAGTACGGACACGCAGCAATCAAGGGCATCGACACGAGCGCCGCCGAGGCCCACGGGTCTGTCCTGGACGTATTCACGGCCGCGGACGTCGACGCCTCGGGCGTCCCCGGAACGATTCCGGTCGGAACCTCCTTGCCCGCAGGCGCGCCGGCCAACGTCCGACAGGACGTCGTCGTCCCAGACCGCCCGCTGCTCGCGGGTGACCGCGCCCGGTACCAGGGTCAACCGGTGGCAGTCGTCGTCGCCGAGGACCGCTACGACGCCTACAACGCGCTCGACCTCATCGAGGTCGAGTACGACCGACTCGACGCGGTCACGGACATCCACGTCGCCCTCACCGACGACAGCCCCACGATACACGACGCCGCCTCGGACAACCTCGCATTCGACTGGGAAGTCGGCGACGAAGCGGCAGTCGACGACGCGTTCGAGCGCGCCGACCACGTGGTGAGCATCGAGCGTGACCACCAGCGTCTGGTCGGAAATCCCATCGAGCCCCGTGGGTCGCTCGCGACGTACCGGAAAGGGAAACTGTCGGTCGCCATCTCGTCGCAGGTTCCCCACATGCACCAGCACCTCCTCTCGACGGCCCTGGGCGTCCCCGAGAACAAGATTCGGGTCTGGACGCCCGACGTTGGCGGTGCCTTCGGTATCAAAGGTAAGTACTACCCCGAGGAAATCCTCTCCGGATGGTGTGCGATGCAACTCGACCGCCCCGTCAAGTGGCGAGCCGAGCGGTCTGAATCCTTCCTCGCGGACTGTCAGGGACGGGGTCACGCGGGCGACGCCGAACTCGCCCTCGACGAGGGCGGTACCATCCTCGGGCTTCGCGTCGACGACAAGAAGGACCTCGGCGCGTTCGTCCAGCGCGCCGCCCCGTCGGTGAGCACGGGGTCGTACGCGACGCTGCTGTCCAGTCAGTACACGGTTCCGGACATCTACTGCCGCGTCCGTGGCGTCTTCACCAACCAGGCACCGACGGACGCCTACCGCGGTTCGAGTCGACCCGAGGGCGTCTACGTCATCGAGCGCCTGATGCACGAGGCCGCCAAGGAACTGGGTGTCGACCCCGCAGAGTTGCGACGGCGAAACCTCATTCCAGCCGACGACTTCCCGTACGAAACGCCGGTGCTTGCGGTGTACGACAGCGGCGACTACGAGACGGCGCTGGACGACGTGCTTGAGTTGGCCGACTACGACGCACTGCGTGAACGGCAATCGGCGCTCCGAGAGGAGGGCCGATACCTCGGCATCGGAATCTCCTGTTTCGTCGAACCCGCCGGTTCGTCGCCGGTCGGTGGCTCCGGTGGGGTCGGGTCCGAACCGGCCCACGTCGAGAGCAGCAAGGTGAGCTTCTACCCCGACGGGAGCGTCGTCGCCTACTGCGGAACCGCGGAGTTCGGACAGGGACACCGGACCACCTACGCCCAGATTCTCGCCGACGAACTGGGTATCGACGTCGACGACATCGAGATTCGTGAGGGAGACACCGACCAGGCGTTCTCCGGGACTGGCTCTCACAGCAGTCGAAGCGTCATCATGGCGGGGAACTCGCTGGCCAAGAGCGCACAGAAAGTCCTCGACAAAGGCCGACTCATCGCCGCCCAGCACCTCGAAGCCGCGCCCGAAGACATCGAGTTCGAAGACGGGGAGTTCCGCGTGACGGGGGCACCGGGTCGGTCGGTCAGCATCACCGACGTCGCCAGGGACTCCTACTACGGGACCAACCTCCCGGCGGACGTAGAGCCCGGTCTGGATGCGACGACGTACTACGGGTCGGAGGGGAAGACCTACCCGTACGGGACGCACGTCGCCGTCGTGGAAGTCGACTCAGAGACGGGAGACGTCACGCTCGAAGAGTACGCGGCCGTCGACGACTGTGGCGTTCAGATAAACCCGAAACTCATCGAAGGGCAGGTCGAAGGCGGAATCGTTCAGGGTATCGGTCAGGCGCTCTACGAGGGCGCGATCTACGACGACAACGCCAATCTCGTCACCGGCTCGTTCCAGGACTACGCGATGCCGCGTGCGG
>JBNJGG010000078.1:0-12563 GCA_051747545.1 Halobacteriota archaeon
CGGTCGAGACGCCCTACTTCAATCCGGAGAACGACGACCCCGCGACGGTCGGATTCCTCGCAGACGCGTTGACGGACGCCGGCTTTGCGCTCACTGCGGTCGAACGCGTCCACGACCAGGTCGGTGTATTGGTCGCAGAACGCGTCGTCGACGCGGGTGAGTGAGATGACCGCGACCGAGGAGCCGACCCCGTGAAACACCTGCCGAAGCATCTGACGCCGAGGTGGCGCTATCTCGGGGTCGCCCTGGAGACGTGGCCGGACGCGAGTCTCGACCGCGGGTCGTTTCAGCGCGAACTGTGGTACGCCGCACAGAATCTGCTGGGCGACGTCGGCAGCGCCGAGACAGACCTCTCCGTCTACGATTTCTCCTTCGACGACGGCGTGGGTGAGACCGTCGTCAGGGCTCGCCGAGGACAGGTCACGGAGGCTCGCGCGGCACTCGCCTGCATCGACGAGATTCGGGGCAACCCGGTCGGTGTTTTCGTTCGCGGCGTCGCCGGCACGGTACGTGCCTGTGAAGAAAGGTATTTAGGAGGTCGGGCCGGAAATTCTGGCAAGAGAAACGTCGTGTTCGATGACGAACCCCGCCGTGCAGTCGTTCGAGACGACGCGTACGACGTGCGCCTCCCCGATGGGTTCGTGGGCGCGACGGAACTCGATTTCGAGTGATACTATGCAGGGACAAGCCCAACAGCAGGCCTACGACCGCGGAATCACGATCTTCTCACCGGACGGACGGCTTTACCAGGTCGAGTACGCGCGCGAGGCCGTCAAGCGAGGAACGGCGAGTATCGGCATCCGGACGCAGGGCGGCGTCGTCCTCGCGGCGGACAAACGCTCGCGCTCGCCGCTGATGGAGCCGACGAGCGTCGAGAAGATACACAAAGCCGACGACCACATCGGCATCGCCAGTGCCGGTCACGTCGCCGACGCTCGCCAACTCATCGACTTCGCCCGTCGCCAGTCGCAGGTGAACCGACTGCGGTACGGTGAGCCCATCGGCATCGAGACGCTCACCAAGCAGGTGACCGACCACATCCAGCAGTACACGCAAGTCGGAGGGGCTCGTCCGTTCGGGGTGGCGCTCCTCATCGGCGGCGTCGAGAACGGCGTCCCGCGGTTGTACGAGACGGACCCCTCGGGGACGCCCTACGAGTGGAAGGCGGTGTCCATCGGGGCCGACCGCGGTGAACTTCAGGACTTCCTCGAAGAACACTACACCGACGACATGGACCTCGATGCGGGCATCAGCCTCGCACTTCGAGCCATCGCCTCGACGAACGACGACGAACTCGAAGCCGAGGGAATCGACATCGCAACGGTCGATGTCGAGACGGAAGCGTTCGTCCAACTGACGAACGAAGACGTCGAGGAGTACCTCGAATCCCTGGAACTCCTTCCGTCCGAAGAAGACGTAGAAGACGACGAATAAGCCCGCTCGCCCGCGGTTGGACGCTTTCTTCTCGTCCCGGTTCGCGTTGACCAGCGATTCGCGTTTCTACTGATTAGTTTCGGTGGCCGTTTGGTTCGTAGACTCGCTGGCTTCGTGGGCGACTGGATTCGTCCACTCGCTCGGATTGCACCCTTTCTTCGGGTGATTGGTCTCTAAACGACTGGCCGCGAGTCGCTATCGAGCAACCGGCGAAAATCAGCCCCGCTCGACTCTCAATCTCGTCTCAGTAATCCTGATAGGCGAGGTTCATCAGCCACTGCGAGAAGGCGTCGCTCTTCGGATCTACCTCTTCTTCACCGATGAACGGGGACAGCATGTCGCCCGCCATGAGGAGTGCAAAGTTGAGGTCTCGGGCGGCTGGTTCGAGGTAGTAGGTGTTGTGGCCGTTGTACACCGTATCGACGCGGTTGATGAGACCCGCCTCGGAGAGGTGCTCGGCGATTCGACTCCCCTTGCGCGAGGAGATGTCGAGTTCCTTCCAGAAATCGCTCTGGTGGATGCCGCCACGCTCGCGGATGAGTTCTAGACCCAGCCGTTCGTCCTCCGAGAGGTTGGCCTCAGCCTCTGCAGCACTCACGGCCGACCCCCCATTCTCAGTTCGTGGTCGCTCGTGCTCATAGTCTGTACACCACCGGCGACGTGTTTAAACCTGACTTTCGGCGGTCGGTACCGACACCCCGGCTACAACTCGATTGGTTCGTGGGTCGCCTCACAGGGCGGTCCGTCGGCAAAACGGTAGACTGGCGTCTCACCCAGCGCGATGAGCGACGAGGAGCGCGTTCCGAAGCCGTCTTCGTGGATGCAGACGCCGAAATCGTGGTCACCGAGCACGTTCGCCGCCCGGTCAAGCCACTGTTCGGCCGTCTCGTCCGCTTCGGGAGTCAACGCATCTCGAACGTTGCGAGCGTTCTCGGCCTGCTGGTGTGCGACCGCCGGTCGGTGGTCGGGGACGGTGTAGGAGTCGTCGGTGCCGACGTTGACGACGACGTGGACTCCGGGGTCGAACTCGCGGACGTGCAGGTGCCCGTCCCACTCCAGCAGAAACGCGTCGTCGGCGTCGGCGACGACGAGGTTGAAGCCGTCGTACTCGTGGTCGTCGACCGCCTGCTCGACGAGGGTCACCGCCGCCGCGGCACTCGGCTGTCCGAGAGCGTCCCGAACGAGCAGGCCACGCGAGCGCTCGGCGGGGAGGCCGGCCACCCAGCGATTGGTGATGCCGACGAAGAGGCCCTCGTCGTTGAAGCCCTCCCACGTCCCGCCACCTTCGACGTCCCGCGGTGCGACGACGCCGGGGTCGTCGTCGAGGCGACCGGGTGCCCTGGCTGGGCGGTCGAACGACTCGTCGCGGTTGGTGGCGACGACGACCGGCGCATCGGAGAGCGCCTGCCACGCGAGGGTGAGGGTACACACGGGGGACGCTACGGCGGCATGGTGGATAAACTGTCGCTCCTCGCGCAGTCGCCCGTCGGTTCGTCTCCCCGCTCGGTTCGACTCGAGCGACCGCGACTACTCGCCCAACGCCGTGCCGTCTCTGACCGCGGCGGCGACGCGAACGGCGTCGACGTTCTCTGCAACGTCGTGGATGCGGACCACGTCGGCTCCGCGTTCGACTGCGAGCGCGGTTGCCGCGACGGTCGCCGGGAGGCGGTCGGCGGATTCGGGGCCGACGAGGTCGAACATCGACTTGTGGGAGTGTCCGACGAGCACCGGGCACCCCAGCGCGTGAAGTTCATCGAGGCGGCCGAGGAGTTCGAAGTTCTCCGTCTTCGACTTGCCGAAACCCAGACCCGGGTCGACGACGACCCGCTCTCTCGGGATGCCTGCCTTCTCGGCGAGGACGACGCGCTCGTGGAGTTCGTCGACGACGTCCTCGACCACGTCGTCGTACTCGACGTCCTTGTTCGGAACCACCGGCGCGTCGATGCTGTGCATCACGATAACGGGGACCTCGCGCTCGGCGGCGAGAAATCGCATCTCGGGGTCTTCGAGACCGGTCACGTCGTTGAGGATGTCCGCGCCGGCATCGAGTGCGGCCTCGCCGACGGCGGCCCGTCGCGTGTCGATGGAGACGGAGACGTCGAGGTCCGAAATCGCCTCGATGACCGGAATCACGCGGTCGAGTTCCTCGGAGACCGAGACCGGTTCGGCCCCCGGACGAGTGCTCTCGCCGCCCACGTCGATGATGTCCGCCCCGGCGTCGACCATCGCCCTCGCGCGTTCGACGGCGACATCTCGGTCCAGGAACCGTCCCCCGTCGTGGAAGCTATCGGGCGTCACGTTCAGGATACCCATCACGGCGGTTCGCTCGGCCCACGGAAACGCGTGCCTGGTGTCTGGGGTGTCGCTCTCGGAATTCCCCTCGATGTCGAGTGACTCTCGAAGCCCGTCGGCCACGCATCCGAGGCCGAAGGGTCGGTCCTCGACGGCCGCCACGAGTGTCTCGAACTGCGCGGCCGTCCCCAGCAGTACTACGTCGGTGAGTTCACCGTCGGTTCGCCGTCCGGAGACGGCGCACTCGCCACCGATGGCCCGCAGTTCTTCGGCAAGCCGGGTGGCCTGCCGTCGTTCGACACGCGCCTTCAGGACGTGGTGAACTGCATCCGCACGCACCCGTCGCGCGTCGTCCGGGGGGACGTGCGCGCCGTCGAGGACGGTGGTGGCGGCCGCCACGTTCGAGACGCGTTTCGGAATCTGAACTCGCGTCAGCGCGGTGCGGGCCTCGGCGACGCCGAACAGCGACCCCACCACGAGGACGCAGTCACCCGATTCAGCGCGGTCCAGGGCGTCGTCGAGCGCTTCAGCGACCGACTCGCCGGTGTCGACCCGCGCCGTACTCGCACGCTCGAAAACGGCGGCGAGTACTTCGGGATCTTCCGCGCGTTCGAGGTTCGGGCGACAGGTGACGACAGTGTCCGGCGTCGGCAACGACGCGACCATCCCTCGGTGGTCCTTGTCGTGCATCGCGCCGAAGACGAGGTGGAGCGCGTCGTAGTCGAACTCGGCGAGCGTCCGCGCCGTCTCCTCGCACGCACCGGGGTTGTGAGCACCGTCGAGGACGACCATCGGGTCACAGCGCATCACCTCGAATCGACCGGGCCAGTGGGCGTTCCGAAGGCCGCGAACGAGCGTCGCCTCACCGACCTCGCCCACCTGACGGGCGAGTGCCGCCGCGATTCCCGCGTTAGACGCCTGAAATCCCCCGAGGAGGGGAAGCCGGGCCGAAACCGACCAGTCAGCGCCGGTTATCGTCACGGCCGACTCGGTGTGGTTCACCCGCCCGTCGTAGGAGACGGCCACGTCCGTCGGTGCGTCGCCATCGCCCCCAGACCCGCCGACGGTCAGCACGCCGCCCGCAACGTCGCGGATGGCGTCGAGCGCCGTCCCGCTCGCCGCGGTGACCAGTGGGGCGTCCGCGGGCGCGACGTGGGCTTTCTTCGTCGCAATCTCCTCGACGGTGTCGCCGAGGACGGCGGTGTGTTCGAGCGTCACGTTCGTCACCGCGCTCGCCTCCGGAGAGACGACGCTCGTCGCATCCAGTTTGCCCCCCATCCCGACTTCGAGGACGGCGACGTCCACGTCGGCGCGTCCGAACTGCCAGAGACCCATCGCGGTCACCGTCTCGAAGAAGGTCAACGGCTCGCCGTCGGCCGCTCGCTCGATGAGGTACGGCTTGGCGGTTTCGACGAACTCGACGAGGGCCGTTTCGGGAATCTTGCGACCGTCGACGCGGACGCGCTCGCGAATGTCGTCGAGGTGTGGCGAGGTGTACAGACCCACGCGGTAGCCCGCCTCTCGGAGAATCGACTCGACCATCTTCGCCGTGCTTCCCTTGCCATTCGACCCGGCAATCTGCACGAACCGCACGTCTTCGTGCGGGTCGCCGAGCGCGGCGAGCAGGTCCCGTATCGACTCGGTCCCCGGCTTCACCTGAAACCGGCGGAGGTCGAACAGGAAGTTCACCGCCTCGTAATACTCCATGTGTCGCTGGACTAATTCCCCGCGCTTTAGCCTGTCGGAGTGTCCACCTTCGCGCGTTGCCTGCTGACTTCAGACACGCGTTCGCTATCTCTCAATCGTGTCTACAATCGAAGACTCACTCTCGTTCGTCTTGCCGACTTCCGTTGTTTCTTCCTCTCACTCAGTCGTGCCTAAAGCACCGTCACTTCACTCCGTTCGTGACGAGTTTCCGGCCTTTTTCGCTTCGCTCAGTCGTGCCGGAAACACCGACGGCCGGTGAACACCATCGTCATCCCGTGTTCGTCGGCGGCCTCGATGACCGAGTCGTCGTTGACGGACCCGCCGGGTTGGACGACCGCCTCGATGCCCGCCTCGGCGGCGTACTCGATGCCGTCGGGGAACGGGAAGAACGCGTCCGAGGCCATGACCGCGCCCTCGGCGGACTTTCCCTCGGCGTGTTCGTCGGCCTTCAGCGCCGCGAGTCGGACGGCGTCGACGCGGCTGACCTGTCCCATCCCGATGCCGACCGTCTCCGTGCCAGAGGCGAAGAGGATGCCGTTGGACTTGACGTGTTTGAGAACCTTCCACGCGAACAGCATCGACTCCAGTTGCTCGTCGGTGGGTTCGCGCTCGGTGACGACTTCCAGGTCGTCGAGCGTCGGTGTCCACAGGTCCCGTTCCTGTACCAGTCGACCTCCAACGAGCGGTTTCTCGGTGAACCGTTCGGTTCGCTCTCCGAGGGATCCAACGTCGAGGACGCGGAGGTTCTTCTTTCCCGTGAGCACGTCGAGTGCGGCGGCGGTGTAGCCGGGGGCGACGACGACTTCCTTGAACGAGTCGACGACGAGTTCGGCCGTGTCGGCGTCGCACTCGCGGTTGAGCGCGACGATGCCGCCGAAGGCGCTCATCGGGTCCGTCGAGAGCGCGCGTTCGTACGCCTCCGCGAGGGTGTCGGCGGTTGCACAGCCCGCGGGATTGGTGTGCTTGATGACCGCCGCGGCCGGGTCGTCGAACTCCTTGATGAGGTTCAGCGCGCCGTCTGCGTCGTTGTAGTTGTTGTACGACAGCGCCTTGGCCCCCTCGTTCAACTGCGGTGCGCCCACGACGCTCGCTTCGTCACACGTCTCGTCGACGTACACCGCCGCGTCCTGGTGCGGGTTCTCGCCGTATCGGAGCGCGTCGAAGCGGTCGTCGGAGACGACACGACGTGCGGGGAAATCGCCGTCGTCGTCACCGTCGACTTCGACGCCGTCGTCGGTCACGGTGACGCATCCTTCGGCGAACCATCGCACTGCGCGGGGGTAGGCGGTGAACTCGCCCTCGTAGAGGACCCGCTCTTTCAGGCTGTCGGCGTCGTCGTCCTCGTACACCGGAATCGCCTCCTGCGTGACGATTGGCCCGGCGTCGACTTCCTCGTTGACGACGTGGACGGTACACCCGGTCACTCTGACGCCTGATTCGAGGACCTGCTCGTGGGCGTCCATCCCCGGGAACGACGGCAGCAACGACGGGTGGACGTTGAGCGTCGTCGGTGCCTCGTCGAGGAACTCGGCGGTCAGGATGCGCATGTACCCGTCCAGACAGACGATGTCGAAGTCGTACTCTGAAAGGGCGTTTAGCACTCGTCGTTCGTGGGCTTCCCGCGATTCGTCCTCGGGTCGGACCACCGTCTCGGTCGGGATGTCGCGCTCGGCGGCAGCGTCCAGTACGGGTGCGTCGGCGACGTTCGTGAGGACGACGCCCACCTCGGCCCCGCCCGGAGCACTGTCGGCGATGTTCAGAAGGTTCCGTCCGCGGTTGCTCGCCAGACCGGCGATGGTAAGCATGGTCGATACTGCCGTAGCGGGTGGAAAAATAGTTGCGGTTAGAGTGGACGGGATATGCACGTTCGTGGGTTAATTCCCGGTTGGAACGTCGTCCTCTCCGACTGGATATGCACGGGTTTGGCTTGCCGCACCGACACGTTTTTGCGACTGCCAGCGGCACGAGCAATCATGACCGAACTCCCGCGGAGCGACCCGCTCGCTGCCGTCTCTCCCGTCGACGGGCGCTATGGAACCCGCACCGCCCCGCTCACTCCCTACGCCAGCGAGTCGGCGCTCATGCGTGCTCGCGTGCGCGTCGAGGTGGAGTACCTCGTCGCCCTCGCCGACCTCGACGCGACGCCGGTGACGCTCGACGCCGACGAGCGTACCACCCTGCGCGAGTTGTACGAGTCGTTCGACGCGGAAGACGCACGCCTCGTAAAGCGACTGGAGACCGAGGGTGCGGCCGGGTACACCGCGACGAACCACGACGTGAAGGCCGTCGAGTACTTCATCCGAATCGAGACGCCGGATCGCCTGCACCCCTGGATTCACTTCGGCCTGACGAGCGAGGACGTGAACAACCTCGCCCACCGCCTCAACGTCAAACCCGCCGTCGAGGAGGTCCTTCTCCCGTCACTGGTCGCCGTCCGCGACCGCCTGACGCAACTCGCCCGAGAGAACCGCGACGTTCCGATGCTGGCACGAACCCACGGCCAACCCGCGACGCCGACGACGTTCGGTAAGGAGATGGCTGTGGTCGCCTCGCGTCTCGGTCGTGCGGTGGGTCGGGTCCGAGAGGCGACCGACGGCTTGGCGGGCAAACTCGCGGGTGCGAGCGGAACCTACGCCGCCCACGTCGCCGCGTATCCGGCCGTCGACTGGCGGGCCTTTTCCCGAGAATTCGTGACCGGACTCGGGTTGGCGCACTACCCGCTGGCGACGCAGGTCAACCCCTGCGACGATTTGGCCACCCTGTTCGACGCCCTCCGCGGGGTCAACAACGTCATCGTCGACCTCGACCGCGACGTGTGGCTGTACGTCTCAGACCGCTACCTCGGCCAACGCGCCGTCGAGGGAGAGACCGGTAGTTCGACGATGCCGCACAAGGTGAACCCCATCGACTTCGAGAACAGCGAGGGCAACCTCTCGAAGGCCAACGCCGACCTGACCTTTCTGGCCGACTACGTCACCACGTCTCGCCTCCAGCGCGACCTCTCGGACTCGACGGTAAAGCGCAACATCGGGTCGGCCTTCGCCCACTGTCTCATCGGCTACGGCAAGACCGAGGCCGGACTCGACAAGGTCGTCCCGAACGAACAGGTCATGCGCGAGGAACTGGAGTCGACTCCCGAAATTATCGGCGAGGCGGTCCAGACCATCCTCCGGCGCGAGGGCGACACCGAGGCCTACGAGCGCGTGAAGTCGCTGAGTCGCGGGCGCGAGGTCAGCCTCGACGACTTCAGGGACCTCTTCGACGACCTCGACGTGGACGAGTCGGTTCGCGAGGAACTGCGAGCATTGACTCCCGTGGGCTACACCGGGATCGCGACCGAACTGGTCGACGAACTGGACTGATTTGTTCGGGCGACGTCCGCAGAACCCGAACGCATTTGAACGGGGTGTGCCGAATAGAGAGCGCGGATTCTATGCCATCAGCGTGTCTCTGCAGCACTGGTCAATTGTCCGGTCGTCGTCGAGACAGTCGTACTACGCAGGTAGAACAACTATCAATTGAGAAGCGTTGTCAGTCTTTATTACCGTCGAATAGTCTGTTCATTTCATTCAATATCTTTATTATTGCCACCTGAAACTATGCGAGCGTATGTCTGAGTTGGCAGGTACGGACATCTGGAGGGAGGAGTATCCCGACATCTACGACTATCACTCATTTGCTCCGTTCTATCGGGAACTTCTCGACCTCGCAGCAGGCAAGTTTGACGACGCCTGCACCGTCGTCGACGCGGGTGGTGGGACGGGAAACCTCGCTCGACGCCTCCGAGACGTGGGGACAGATGTCGTCGTGGTCGATCTGTCCAGACCGATGGTCGCAAACGCGAGAGAGAAACTGGGGGGCGACGGCGTGGGATACGTCCAGGCAGACCTGAATTCCGGCCTCCCAGTCACTCCGGGGCGGATCGATGGCATTGCTGCGCTGAACGTCGTCTATCTGCTCGACGACCCACAGGCGTTTCTGAGCGAAGCAAACCGGATTCTCCGGCCGGGCGGGACGTTCGTCGCGTCGGGTCCGAAGCCCGACCCGGATATGTGGCCGCTGCTTCGCGCCGTGCTCGGGGAATTCGCTCGAAATCCCTCACTCGGTGATTTTTTCGGCTTGTTCAAATCGCTTCGACTCCAGTCGCGGATAACCGAACAGTTGGGAGACGGCGAACTCAACGGACTGACGGCCGACGACTGGGAGCGGTACTTGCAGACGGCTGGATTCGACCTGCGGGAAACCGAATCGATCTACGAGAACCAGGGTTATCTCGTCACCGCAAGGGCACAACCCGACGACTAACGATTCGCACAACACACGGAGCACACGATATGGACGTACTCAAGAAAATACGGGAAGAACAGCTCGAAAACGCGATACACGAACCGGTACAGACACCCGAAGAAGCGCTCGCCGACGCTCCCTCCGACCTCCAGGACGGGATGGTGTTCGAAACGTCTGGCAGCACCGGATCACCGAAGCAAATCCCCTGTCGGAACACCGACGACGTGATCGAATCGATTCGGGACGCGTTGTGTCTCGTGGACGTGGACGACGACGACGTCTTCTTGAACCTCTGTGCACCGCTCCAGCACATCTCCTCCTGGGGCTTCCGGAAGGCCATCGAGCGCATCGGCGGGGAGTCCGCGAACCGGCACTTCCGGGACTACGAGACGGTCATCGAGGACGGGGTGGCATCCGAGGTGACGGGGCTCATCACGGCACCGAACGTCGGCCGCGCAATCGGCGCCGAGATCGCCGAGGCGTACGGGCCGCCGGCTGAGGTCTTCCCCAATCTCGAACTGGTCGTCACCGGAGCCGACCTCGTGACGGCGGCTAGACGCGCGGCACTGCGCGACGTCTGGGGTGCCGAGCGGATCCGTGAGATATACGCGACGACCGAGTTCTACGCCCTCGCGATCGCGGTCGACGAGACGAGAGCGATGGTACCCATGCTGAACCGGTACGTCTTGGAGATCATCCCGGAGGACGACCCCAACGAGATCGTCGACGTCCGCGAGGTGACCGAGGAGACACGGGGGTCGATCCTGATCAGTGCACCGGCCAGGACGGCGGTCGACTTCACCCGGTACCGCATCGGCGACACCGTCGCAGTCCACCCGGGCGAGGACCTCCCACGGATCACGGTACTCGGCCGCGAGGACGACAGCATCAACCTCTCCGGTGCGTTGCTGTACCCCGCCCAGATCCACGAGGCAGTCCGGGAGACCTTCGGCCTCGAGGCCGACTGGGTCGCCCGCGTCTCCAAGCAGGACTATCCGGCGATCGATTTCCACATCATCGGGGGGGAGCGGGGTGCTGCCGAGGAGTTCAGGACGAACCTCTTCGAGCGGAACAGCCCGGTGAAGCAGGCGTACAACGACGTCGGCGTCATCGAGTACCTCGACGTACACTACGCCGACGGCCGTGCCGAGATCCCGGGCGCGTCGGTCAGCGAGGGGATGAAAACCCAGCACGTCGTCTTCGACGACTCCTACACCGAGGACGTCTAGACGTGACCCAGCGTACGACGGGGTGCATCGGGGGCTGCAATCACCACCGCTCTCGGGGGGTCAGTAGATGGTGACGGTCAACGGCCCCGACGTCATCGGCGTGCTGATGATTCTCGGGGCACTCCCGTCGCTCTATCTCGTCTGGGTGCTGTGGGACATCCGGTACAACGTCTCGGTAATGTGGTTCACCGTCGCCGTCGCGGTGTTCTCCCTTTGGGTCGTCACCCTCGGGGCGACGCTACTCGTGCCGAGTGACCGCGTCGTCGTCGGGTTGCTCTTCTTCGCCAGAATCGTCGGCATCCTCTCGACGCTCTCGCTGTTCTTCTTCGTCGTCGAGTACACGATCGGCAAGACGATCCCCGTCAGGACCATCCTGCTGTTCCTGGTCGTCCCCGCGATCACGGTGGGGGGACTCCTGCTCCGCCCGGCGTCGTTCATGACCGTCCAGTTCGGGGACCGTCCGTACACACTGGCGTTCGGTCAGTTCGGGTTCGTGCACATCGGCTACAGTCTCCTGTTGAACGTGATGAGCCTCACGTTGCTGTTCCGGGGGTATCTGGTGACGAGTGGTAAACAGCGAAAGCAGGTGACGCTGATACTCGCGTGGTATGTGATCGCGGTTGTAACCGTCTTTATGCCGATCTTCAGTCCGCTCCCTAACTACGTCAATCCGGGTATCTTCGGCTTACTCGCGTTGCTTATCGGGACCACGTACTCGTTGCGGACGTACGGGCTGTTCACCATCGTCCCACTAGACAAAACCGACGTCTTCGACGCGATAGAGGACGCCGTCGTGATGCTGAATATGGAGGGGTCGGTAATCGATTACAACCGGCGGGCAACAGAGCAGTTCAGTCTCTCCGCCCGCGATCTCGGACAATCTGTCACCACCGTATTAGCTGCGTATCCGGCTCTCCAGGAACTGATCGAAAGCGAGGAGACGGCAAAAACGATCACCAAACACACGGCCCGCGGCGACAGGCACTTTGCCGCAACGACCTCCCCGTTCAGTTACGGACGGGGAATGTCGGGAACGATTCTCGTGTTGCGTGATATCACACCTATAAAAGATCGGGAAGCGGAACTTGACCTGCTCCGTCAGGTATTCTCGCGCGTGTTCAGGCACAATATCCGCAACGAACTCAACTTGATTAGCGGACACCTGCGGGATATGCAGTCCCAGAACGACGACGAACAGGTCCAGCGAATACGATCTGCAACCAGGGCAACCGACCGAATTCTCGACCACACTGACAAAGCCCGGCAGGCAGAGGAAGTCGTCGGTGAAAGTCACGAGATTTTATCCTGGCCGTTCCAGAAACTCGTCTCCGACATCGTCTCGAACTGCAGGGAACGATATCCCGACGCGACCATCATCAACACCGTCGATGACGTGTCCATCCTCGCGATCCCCGGATTCGAAAAAGCAATCGAGGGCGGGATCGAGAACGCCGTCGAACACAACCCCAGCCCAGTCGTCGTCGAACTCAGTTCGGAGGTCGACGACGACACAGTGACACTTGTTATCGAAGACGACGGTGTTGGCATCCCCGAAACAGAAATAATTCCACTCACAGAGGAACAGGAAACAGCCATTTCACAAAGCAGCGGTGT
>JBNJGG010000079.1:0-12445 GCA_051747545.1 Halobacteriota archaeon
GTGCGACAAATGCTTTGTGGCACACCTGTCTGGCCGTATCTATGCCCCGCGAACGCCTGCTGGCGGCGAGTGCCGCCGGCGTCCTTGCGATAGCCCTCCTCGTCGCCGCGGTGGTCCCCGGCGTCCTCGCCGACCCCAGCGAAGAGCTGGTCCGCCCCGGGTCCGTCGACATCGCAGACGTCGCCATCGCCCCCGAGACCGTCTCCGGACAGACCGCAGAGCTCCGCGTCGAAACCAGACTCGAACACTACGGAAACCCGACCGAGAACGTCACCGTCGAGGTGCGCGCAATCGACACCGAATCGGGCTTCGTCGAGACGGCGCGCGTCGTCGACCTCGGGACGCTCTCCGAAGAACGCGAGACGCCAGTCAACGTCACGATGACGGTCGAACGAGAGGGAGGATACAGAATCGAGACCATCGTCTACAGCGACGGCCGGCGACTGTCGGCCGGAAGCCGCGAAGTGCGCGGTCTGGACGGACTCACCCCCGAGTACGCTCGGACGACCGTCTCCTTCGCCGACGTGGGGTCGCTCCCGTCGGTGTCGTACTCTATCGCCGAGGCGGGGTCGAACCGGACGACGTTGGCGCTGTCGGCCTCGTTGACGAACGGCGGTGACGCGCCGTCGGAGGACCTCGAAGTGACGTTCGTCCTCCGACAGGCGGAGTCGAACATCGTCGCGGCCCGTCAGTCGGCTCCCGTCGGGGACATCCGTCCTGGTCGAACCGAGACGGTCGACGCCGAGGTGAGCGTCCCGAGCGAGTACAACTACTACATCGACGCCATCCTCTGGAAAGACGGCGTCGTCGTGGATACGGCGCAGTCGGCGGCGAACCTCGACCCGACGCGGACCCTCTCGGTGAACGAGACCGAGACCGAGGTAGAGCTGCGCGTCAGCGACTTCGAATCCGAGGACGACCGCCGGGCACGCGAGCAACCGACGACCGAACCGACGGGCATGGAGGCCCCGGGCTTCGGCGTCGGCGTGAGTGTGGTCGCACTCCTCGGTACGGCACTGCTGGCACGGAGGTGGACGAGATGAGCGAAAAGGGGCGACCCGACGGAAGTGGGCCCAGTCCGACCCGAGTCGAAGACGGACCAGCCGACGAAGACAGGACAGCCGACGACGACGCAACCGACGCGGTGGGACGCGTCCGACAGGTCGTCGATTACGCCGTACTCGGCGGCTTACTCCTGCTGGCATTCATCGCCGTCGTCCAGTTCTACTTCGCCGTCGGAAGCGTCATCAACACGTGGGTCACGCCGGAGTACCGCCCGCTGTTTCGGGCTGCGTTCAACCTCGTCGTGCTGTTGGTCGCGGGCGTCGGTATCTCCCGTCAACTACTCAGAATCGGCCGGTCGTCGGGCGAATCTGACGGTGACGCGAGCCCGGGTCACGGCGACGACTGAACACCGGAGGGGCCGACCCCCCGGTTCGCCATCCCAGACACCGCGGATCGCCACCGTCGGCCTCTCGGGCCATCAGCGCTGACTGATCTGCCGACGGCACTCGACCCGTCAGGCCACCAGCACCCACGCGAGAAACACGGCGAGTCCGCCGAGTACAGTGCTGGCGACGGCGTGGAGTCGTAGTTGGTCGAGCAGGTGGTGTGCCTCGCCTTCGACAGCGAGAGCGTCGTGAATTTCGCTTCCGAGTTCGCAACGCGGGAGGAAATCCATCGCCACGTGGAGGAAGACGCCCGCCGCGAAGCCGAAGACGACGCCTCTGAAGGCCGCATCCGCGGGCAGTTGGACGATGCTCGCGGCGATGGCCGCGATGCCGACACCGGCGGCCGGGAGCAACAGTACCGTCCAGTCGCGGTCGTTGCGGGTGAGCCGACTGGCGGCGGCGTAGCCCGCCGGTCCTTTGTGGGAGACGATGGCCAGACCGAGCGTCGGCCCGAGCGCGGGCATGTTCCCGTAGACGATACCGATGATGGCACCCGCCGAGAGCGCGTGCGCGGAGAGTTCCGCGGCGGTGCGGTCCATGGGGAGGTCCAGATGCGCGAGGCGGTGCCCGACCGTGTGCGCGCCGAACCCGATGAGGATGCCGAGCGCCACGCCGAATCCGCCGAACTGCGGGTGATGGTCGAACGCCTGTGGGAGCAAGAACACCGCCGCACTGGTTATCATCGCGCCGCTGGCGAGGCCGTACCCCCAGACGAGCGTCCAGGCGTGGTCGCCGCGGGAGGACGCCCCGAGCACTCCCGCGACGACCATCGCGGCGAAGGCGACCCACGAGATACCGAGCAGTTTCCACGTGCCGGCTTGCACTGCGAGTGCCGAGAGGACGACGAACACGACGACACTTGCAGTCCCGACGACCGACGGCCCCCGAGCCTTACTAAATTCGGACATCAGATTATTAACCACGTGTTGTTATCGAACGTCCAGAAGTTAATAATACCTTCGGTGAATCGAGGGAGGCAGTCGACGGGTCGAGAACCGTCACCGAATCGCGCGCTTCCACGCCCGAATATCGAGCCGCCCGCCGTCGGTCGACTCGGTCTCCCGGGCCGCCCAGACGAACATCGGCGCAACGTCCGCCGCCGACCGGCCTCGCCCATCGGTGAGTTCCGTAGCGACGCGTCCGGGGTCGACGACGCAGACGGCCTGCTCGACGTCGGCCGCGAAACCGTGGACAAGGGCCTCGGCGGCGGCTTTCGAGGCTGCGTACGCACCCATACCCGGGGGGCCCCCGAGGACGGCGGTGCTGGACGGGACCAGAATCCGACCGTCGTTCGGCATGTGCGGTAGCGCCTCTTTGACGGCCGTGAACACGCCACGGACGTTCGTCCGGAGCGTGTCGTCGAACGCCGAGTACGACTCCGCCGCTAGCGACATCTCGCCCGGCTTGCCGTGGATGACGCCAGCGCTCGCAATCAGGACGTCGACAGCGCCGCTGAAGCGGGCGGCCTGCTCCATCAGGCGTTCCATGTCGAACTCGTCGCGAACGTCGGCGCGATACGCGGCTGCCGACCCACCCGCTTCGACGATGTCGGTGGCGACGGCGTCGACGGCATCGTACTCGCGTGCACAGCAGACGACGTGAGCGCCCTCGGCGGCGAACGCGTGGGCGACGCTCGCACCGATACCTCGACTCGCCCCCGTGACCACCACAGTGTCCATGCGGTCGATACTCCTGACAGCGACCTAAACCTACGGCCACGCCGGGACCGACGCCTCGGCAGTCCCACCGCCGTGGTCAGTGTATCAGAAGTCGTCTCGGTCAGTCATTCGTTTTAAGCCGTTGACAGACTTACCGGTGGACATGTACTCCGTCTCGGACCTCGATTCTCTCGCGGGCCAGTCAGTCGTCGTCGTCGGCAGCGGTTTCGGTGGTCTCTCTACGGCGTGTTATCTCGCAGACGCCGGTGCGGAGGTCACGGTGGTCGAGAAGAACGAGCAGGTCGGCGGGCGAGCGAGTCGCCTCGAACGAGACGGATTCACGTTCGACATGGGGCCGTCGTGGTACCTCATGCCAGACGTGTTCGAGGACTTCTTCGCGGACTTCGGTCGCAGTCCGGACGAGTACTACGTGCTCGAACGACTGGACCCCCACTATCGAATCTTCTTCAAAGACGGCGATCGAGTCGACCTAGTCCCGGACCTGGAGACGAACAAGGAGACGTTCGAAGCCTACGAACCGGGGGCGGCCGACGCGCTGGACCGCTATCTCCGCCAGGCCGAGCGCAACTACGAGATCGGGATGGAACACTTCGTCCACACGGATCGACCGCGACTTCGAGACTACGTCGACCTGGACGTGCTGCGGAACGCGTGGGGCCTCTCGCTCGTCGGCTCGATGCAGGGCCACGTCGAGAAGTACTTCGAGCACCCGAAACTCCAGCAGATAATGCAGTACACGCTGGTGTTTCTGGGCGGTGCGCCGACGAACACGCCCGCGCTGTACAACCTGATGAGTCACGTCGATTTCAACCTCGGCGTCTACTACCCCGACGGTGGTATCGGGGCCGTCGTCGACGGCGTGGCCGACCTCGCAACCGAACTCGGGGTCGACTTCCACGTCGACAGACCGGTGACAGAAATCAGGGGTCGGCGCGGCGGATTCGTCGTCCGAACCGAGGGCGGCGAGGAGTTCTTCTCTGATCTGGTCGTCTCAGACGCCGACTACGCCCACACCGAACAGGACCTGCTCCCACCCGAGAAACGCCAGTACGACGCCGACTACTGGGAGTCGCGAACCTACGCGCCCTCGGCCTTCCTCCTGTACCTCGGCGTCGAGGGTGACGTCGACCCACTGGCACACCACTCGCTCGTGCTGCCGACCGACTGGGACGACCACTTCGAACACATCTTCGAGGATCCCGAGTGGCCCGACGACCCGGCCTACTACCTCTGTGTCCCCTCGAAAACGGACGACTCTGTCGCGCCTGCGGGACACAGTTCCCTGTTCGCGCTCGTACCCATCGCGGCCGGACTGGACGACGATCCCGAACAGCGCCAGCGATACCGAAATCTCGTCCTCGACGACATCGCGGCGAACACCGGCGTCGACCTCAGAGACCGAATCGTCGTCGAAGAGCAGTTCTCGGTGTCAGATTTCGTCGAGCGATACAACGCGACCAGGGGGACGGCGCTCGGTCTGGCCCACACCCTGCGACAGACGGCGTTGTTACGACCACCGCACGCCTCCGAGGCGGTCGACGGCCTCTACTTCACCGGCGCGTACACGACGCCCGGAATCGGCGTTCCGATGTGTCTCATCTCGGGGCGATTGACCGCCGAGACCATGGCGGCGCAGGCACGGAAATGACGGACGATTCGAGTACGGCCACGGGAATGACGGACGGCGGTGGTAGACACGCGGAGGAGGCGCGGTGTCGAGACGGGAACGCGGCGAGTGCCTCGACGAGCAGGCTCCGCTACCTTCTCGTCCTGTCTCGGCCACGATTCTGGTTCTACCTCGCGGGGCCAGTCCTCGTCGGTCTCGTCTTCGGTGCCGACGGTCTCGCCGCCCTGTTGGCACCGGTGAGCCTCGTGCTCTTCGCCTACTTCCTGCTTCCGGCAAACGTGCTGCTCTACGGCGTCAACGACGTTTTCGACGCCGACGTGGACGCCGAAAACCCCAAGAAAGCAGCGAAGGAAGCCCGCTGGCGCGGCGACCCGGTGGTCGGCGCGGCCATCGCCGTTAGCGGGGTGACCGGACTCGCGCTGTTCGCGTTCCTACCTCGCGTCGCGTGGCCGTGGCTCGTCGGCTTCTTCGTCCTGGCGGTCGGGTACAGCGCCCCGCCCGCCCGGTTCAAAACGACCCCGCTGGCCGACTCGGTGTCGAACGGGTTGTACGTCCTCCCGGGCGTCGCGGCGTACGCGACGCTCGCCGGAGCGAACCCACCGCTGGCCGCCGTCGTCGGCGGGTGGCTCTGGACGATGGCGATGCACACCTTCTCGGCGATACCAGACATCGAACCGGACACCGAAGCGGGCATTCGGACGACGGCGACGGTGCTTGGCGAGTCGCGGACGTTCGCGTACTGTGCGGCGTGCTGGACGCTCGCCTCCCTCGCCTTCGGGACACTCGACGTTCGCCTCGGCCTCCTGCTGGCGGTGTACCCCCTGCTGGCGGTCGCCATCTACTGGTCGGGAGTCGACGTCGACCGCGCGTACTGGTGGTATCCGGCTATCAACACGGTGGTCGGCGCGATACTGACCATGGGAGCGCTCTGGGGGCTGGTCTATGGGTGAGTCGTTCCGACTGCCGCAGACCAGACGGGAGGCAGAAACCAGGTTCGACCGTCTGGTCCGAGAGAACCGATTCACTATCTCGGTGTTCTTCCCGCTGAACGGCGCGCTGTTGCTCGTCGCCAGCGCGGAAGGGTGGTTGCCACCGCCGCTAGCGTTCAACCCGTGGTTAGTCGTCGCTGGCGTCCTCGTGATGCGCTCGCCCCTCATCGCGGGCGTCCTCCCACACGTCGACCGGCGGGCGTTCGCGGGGGTCCTCGGACTGACGCTATACGCCTACACTATCGAGTACGTCGGCATCAGAACCGGCCTGCCGTACGGCGAGTTCTTCTACGGCGTCGACCTCGGACCGACCGTCGCGGGACTCCCGCTCGCCCTGCCGGTGTTCTTCCTCCCGCTGGTGATGAACGGGTACCTGCTGTCGCTCCTGTTGCTCGGCGAACGAGCGACCCGCACCGCGGTGAGGCTTCCGGTGGCCGTCGGGACCGTCGTGGCGATGGACCTCGTACTGGACCCGGGTGCGGTCGCGCTGGGCTTCTGGGTCTACCCGAACGGCGGCGCGTTCTACGGCGTTCCGCTCTCGAACTATCTGGGATGGGTGCTGAGCGCGACGGTCGCGGTCGTCGGCATCGACGCCGCCTTCGACCGACGACGGTTACTTGACCGACTCGCTGGCTGTGAGTTCATGCTCGACGACCTCGTGAGCTTCGTCATCCTCTGGGGAGGTATCAACGCGTGGTTCGGCAACTGGTGGGCAGTGGTCTTCGCCGGCGCGTTCGCCGCAGGCCTCGTCAACAGCGAGCGGTTCGACGCTCGGCTGTTTCGCCTCTCTGGGCGTCGTCCCGCAGAGTGAGCGCTCGGCCGGTGCGTTCTCCACTGACTCGGGGCGAACCAGACTCACCGGGGGCAAAATATTCACTGGGTGGAAACGCGTCCCTCCGTGGACGTACACGGCCTACTCGGTGCCGCCGCCTTACTGAGCGGGGAGGCGACCGCCGCGTTCGGGGCCCCGGTGGCGTCGTTCTTGCGTGGGGATGGTGCTGACGGCCCGAAAGACCGTCTCGGGGTCGCTGTTCCACACCCACTTCCAGCGGGTCGACGCGAGGAGCCACAGTTTCCTGAGCGTTCCCAGTTGCGGCGTCGTCGACAGCACGTCGTAGCCCCGAGCGCGAATCAGTCGGTGGTGGTCGGCGTAGAGGACGGCCGCGAGCAGGACGCCGAACTGGCAGTCCTCGGGGAGATGCTTGATGCCGGCGACTCCGTGTCTGTACAGATACTCTGCACGGTGGAGTTCCGACTCCATCGCGGCGGCGAACCCGCGGGACAGTTCGAAGTCGAGCAGTTGCTCTTCGGTGACGCCGTGATCGTCGAGTGTGGTCTGAGGGAGGTAGATGCGGTCCCGCTCTACGATGTCCTCACGAACGTCGCGAAGGAAGTTCGTCAACTGAAACGCCTCTCCGAGCGCCGTCGCGTGCGGGAGCGCCTGTTGGGGGTCGTCCGGGTCCATCACCGCCGTCATCATCCGTCCGACGGCCGCTGCCGACCCGTCCATGTAGGACTCCAGTTCGTCGTAGGTCGCGTACCGGGACTTCGAGATGTCCGAGACCATCGCGTCGATGAACGCGTGAACGTCCTCTTCGCAGATGCCGTGCGCTTCGCGCAGATCCACGAAGGCCCTGAGTACGGGGTCGTCCGAATCGACCCGGCCGAGTGCCGCCGCGCGAAGGTGTTCGAGGTCCGCTCGCTGCTGGGCGGCCGGGGCGGGGTCTTCGACGTCGACGATTTCGTCGGCCATGCGGAAGAACCCGTAGAGTACGTAGGTCGCGTGGCGGACGCGCCTCGGAAGCACTCGCGTGGCGAGGTGGAACGTCTTGCCAGTTCGCTGCTGAATTTCCTTCCCCCGGGCGATCTGGTTCGGTTCTAACATCGAGCGAGACGCTGTCGGGAGGGCATCAAACTGACTGGAGCGTTGGGACCGACCATGTACTGAAGAAATGTACTGCTCGCAGAAACATAACAGTTTGTCCGTCGGTGACATGAACACACCGGGCCCCCGACTCTGCGGTCGATGGGGCCGAAAACCTCGACCGAACTACCGGGGGGTCGATAGCTACCAGAAAGTGTCGCTACAGTCGAAGACGACGCCGTGCTGCGGGCAGACGTACTTGCAGTGACGCCGCTGCATCGACGCGCCACAGAGGGGACACGGTCGCCCCCGCACTTTCGCATCCATAGCTAGAGACCCACCCCACACCGGTATGACTCTTCTCCCCGAACCGGAGGCCGTGGAGGGCCCCACCTGAGAGGTGGCCGATAGCGCACCCCATCGGTTCGGTACGTGGGCGAGATTTGGAATAGACTGGGTCCGAACCCCGAACAAGGCATATGTACCGTCCAGCCCCCGGATTTAGTATGAAAGAAGTACGCACGGTCTGTCCATTCGCACCGCACCAGAACGGGGCGGGCAGGGGAGGTGAAAAACCGTGCGGCGTCTAGACGAAATCGACCTGGCCCCGGTCGTCGGTGTCGCTCTCGCCGTCGCCACCGGTGTCGCCGCCGTCGCCGGCTCGTTTGCGGTGGCGGGGTTCCGACCAGGATTCGTCGTCGCCCCCGTGAGTGCCACACTCACGAGGGTCGCCCCCGGCGTGACCGTCACGTGGACAATCGAGAACCTCGGTAGCCTCGGTCACCAACTCGTCCTCGTCGGAGCAGTCGTCGTGACGGTGGCGCTGTTCGCCGTCGTCGCGGTGCTGGGCCGTCGCGTGAGCGACCGCCCCGAGAGGCGGCTCCTCAGTGTGGCCCTCGGTGTCGCCGCCGTCGCGGTTGCACTCACGGGCGACGCGTTCTCGGCCGCCGGGGCGGCTATCGTCTCCACGGTCGTCGTCGCACTCGGCGAACTCGGCGGCGACGACGGCGACGAACCGGTCTCGGTCGCCCGCCGTCGCGTCCTCAGAGCGGGTGCCGCCGCTGTCGCCGCCGTTGGCATCGCCGCGCTCATCAGACCACGACAGACCGAGGAGACCGGCGGCGGCGCTGACGCTGACGAGTCACAGAGCCAAGAGGACCTGCCAGTAGAGGTCCAGCGATTGCTCGGCATCGCTCGAGAGCGCTCGCTGGCCGTAACGGGAATAGACCCGCTGGTCACGGACACCGCGAAGTTCTACGAGGTCGACATCGCGAACGTCAACCCGGACCTCTCACCCGACGAGTGGTCCCTGCGGGTGACGGGGGCCGTCGACGAAGAGCGCACCTTCACGTTCGAGGAGGTCACGTCGCTGCCGGCCGAACACCGGTTCGTCACCCTGCGGTATGTCGGCGACCAGTTGAACGGTCGGAAGGTGGACAACGCGCTGTGGACCGGCGTGTCGGTGATGGACCTCCTCGGTGAGACAGGGCTGCCCGACGAGTGCTGTGTGATGCTGCGAGCGGCCGACGACTACTACGAGGAGTTCCCACTGTCGGCCCTGCGAAATGGCTTTCTCGCCTACAAGATGAACGGACGGCCACTCCCGCGGAGTCACGGTGCGCCCGTTCGAGCGCTCATCCCCGGTCACTGGGGGGAAATCAACGTCAAGTGGCTCACCGAAATCGAGGTCCTCGACGAACCCGTCGACGGGTACTGGGAAGAGCGCGGGTGGCACGGAACCGGTCCGGTCAAGACCGTCGCAAAACTCCACGCCGTCAACAACCTCGACGACGGTCGCATCCAGGTCGGCGGCCACGCGTACGCCGGGACGCGCGGCATCGAACGCGTGGAGGTGTCCGTCGACGACGGTGAGACGTGGGCGGAAGCGAGACTCTCGGAACCGCTCCCCGGACGAGTCGCCGCAGAGGCCGACGGACAACCGGTCGGAGACGCCGAGGACGCCTGGCAGATGTGGGAGCACGTCTACGAGGCGACCGAATCACACACCGTCGTCGTGCGTGCCGTCGACGGGACGGGGGAGGTGCAAAAGCGGGCCGACACCGAGTCGGGCGTGACGCGGCCCTTCCCCAGCGGGCCGGACGGGTGGGTCTCGATGGACGTGAACCCATGAAATCGAACGGTGACCGATGACATGAAAAGCCTCTACTCGGGCGAACCCGGCGTCCAGCGGGCCGTGCTGGTCCCCCGGGCGGTCCAACTGGTCGCGCTCGGCGTCCTCACGTGGGTGACGCTGAAGTAGCCGACGAGAAGGCGACCCGGAACGCACCGGACGGCGACGAGTTCCTCGTCGCCGCGGTCGACATCGACCTCGCGCGGATGGGAACGAAATTCAAAAACGGGCGACGACATCGAGAATTGGGAGAGAGTTGAGCCTCTTTTCGGTCAGAATAGGGGCATAGTTCGGAAAATGGACATGATCGTCGCGGGTGTAGCTATCGGTGGAGGTGCGGTCTCCCGAGGACACGTGGGTGAGAACCCCACCGACACGCGACGACGTTCCTGAAACCGCACCGGGAGGCCACCTCCGACGCGGCGTCTCGAATTCCCATCCACGCACCCCGCTGACTCGAACGCCGAGCGAAAATCGAACGCCGCGGCTTCCCGTCTTATCTCAGCACTCCGACCAACCGCAGGACTCGCACGTCTTACAGCCCTCCGAGAAGTACAGCGTCATGTTACCACAGGTGGGGCATTCGGGGCTCTCACCGGCCGCCAACAGGTCCTGCGTGGCGTCGTCGTTCGCGTTCGCCCCCGAATCGGCGACGGAGGCTCCACCGTCGGTCTCCGGTGGGTCGCTCTCGTGGCTGTCCTGCACCTCGGTGAGGTTCTGTTGCTTGGGATAGGGCTTCTCGATGTCTGCGTCGAGGTAGCGGCGCATCGCCGTCCCGATTGCGTCGGGGATGGAGTTGACCTGCTCACCCTTGTCCCAGGCGACCTTCGGACTGCGGATGCCCTTGAGTTCGTCGGCGATTTCCTCGGGGTCGACCCCAGAGCGCAGTGCCGTCGAGATCGTCTTCGCCAGCGCCTCCGTGAAGGAGGCAGTGAAGCCACCGGAGTTGCCGATGTTGGCGAACAACTCGAAGGGACGGCCGTCGGCGTCTTCGTTGATGTTGACGTAGAGCTTTCCGTAGCCGGTGTCGATGCGCTGGGTGACGCCGTACAGCACATCGGGACGCGGGCGCTTCTTGCCGAGCGTCTGCGGGCCGTCCGAATCGTCGAACAGCGAGGAGAGTTCCGCCTCGAACGTGGCGCGGACGTCCTCGTTCTCGAGGAAGCCCTCGACGCCGCCGAAGATGTCCTCGATTTGCTCGACGATGGCCGCTGCCGCCTCGCCCTCGTCTGCGAACTCGGCGTTCTTCGCGCGGGTCGTCAGCACCTGCTTCGAACGAGTGCCGTCGCGGTAGACGGTCACGCCTTTGCCGCCGTGGTCGTAGATGTAGCGGAACACCTCGTCCATGTCCTCGATGGAGGCGGAGTTCGGGAAGTTACACGTCTTCGAGATGGCCGAGTCGACGCCCTCCTGGCAGGCACACTGCACCGCGGCGTGGTCCTTCCCGGTCAGGTCGGCGGTGACCACGAACAGTTCGGAGATGGAGTCCGGAACCGTCGAGAGCGACGAGACGCCGTCGAACTCGTTGTTCGCCATCTGCGCCTGGGCCTCTCGCTTGACCTCCTCGACGTCGATGTCGTTGGCCTCGAGGACGCGCAGGAAGTAGTCGTCGAACTCGACGAGCATCTCGTCACCCTGCACGTCGTCGGAGACGTTCTTGTAGTAGGCGACGTTGTAAATCGGCTCACACCCACCGGTGGTGTTCCCGACCATCGAGGTGGTCCCCGTGGGTGCGATAGTCGTCGTGTTGTGGTTACGGATGGGGAAGCCGTCTACCCACTCGTCGGCGTCGAGACCGGTGTGGTGTTCGAACCACTCGCGGTAGGCGACGGGGTCGGCGTACTTCGAGTCAGCCCAGTCCTCGAAGCTTCCGCGCGCCTGAGCGAGTTCGTGGGAGGCCCACTTCGACTCGTGGTTGATGTGGGTCATCAACTGCCGGGCGACTTCGTTGCCCTCGTCGGTGCCGTACCGGATACCGAGTTGGATGTACAACTGCGCCAGCCCCATGACGCCGAGCCCGATTTTGCGCATCTCGCGGACCTTCTGCTCGATTTCGGGGACCGGGAAGTCCGACATCGTCACCACGTTCTCGAGGAAGCGCGTGCCGTACTCGATGCGGTGATCGAACGCGTCCCAGTCGATTGCGTCGGCGAGGAACGCATCGACCGCGGCCTCGAAGGAGTCGTACTCGTCGAGGTGCTCGGCGGACCAGACCCGCCAGTCGGGCGCGTCGAGGTCGACGACCGTCGAGAGATTGATGTGTCCGAGGTTACACGCCTCGTACTCTTCGAGCGGTTGCTCGCCGCACGGGTTCGTCGCCAGGATGCGATGGTCGGGGTGTTCCTCCACGTCGAAGGAGTGTTGCTTGTTGACCCGTTCGAGGTAGATGACGCCGGGTTCGCCGTTCTCGTAGGCACCCTCGACGATGTGGTTCCAGATTTCCTCGGCCGGGACCGAGAGCACCTCACCAACGGTGACGTACTCGCCGAGGTCGAACATGTCGTACAGTTCCTTCGTCTGGGGGGTTGCGACGTGTGGCTCCTCGGTTCGCGGGTTGGTGAAGACGAACTCCTCGTCGTTGTACAGCGCCTCCATGAAGTCGTCGGTGACGCCGACCGAGATGTTGAAGTTCGAGAGATGGCCCTCGACGGCGTTTCGGAGGTGTTCGGGGACGCGCCCCTCCTCGTCGATGAGTTCGCGCGCC
>JBNJGG010000080.1:0-12405 GCA_051747545.1 Halobacteriota archaeon
CTCGGGCGTCATCACGAGGATGTCCGCCCGCTCTGCGCGCCGGGGGTTCAACTCGCGTTCGCCGGTGACGACGTAGACCGAGTAGCCCATGTCCTCGAAGCGCTCCCACTCGCTCTCCTTCTCGTTTGTCAGCGCGCGGAGCGGCGCGATGAAGAGGGTCGTCCCTCCCTCGCGCAGAGACTTGCAAATGGCGAGTTCCGCGAGGGCGGTCTTGCCGCTCGCGGTGGGTGCGGAGGCGACCACGTTGTCGTCGCCGTCGAGGATGGCTGGCAACGCCTCTCGTTGCATCCGATTGAACTCGTCGAAGGGAAACGCGTCGGCGAACTCGGGGAGGGTCTCGGCGACCTGCATCTACAGAGTACACGGGAGGCCGAGTGGATAGGCGTTTTCGTTGCGACAGGAAACCGGCGCATGAACAACAGGTGATCCGCACACAAGCGACAGGTGTCCCACACACAAGCGACAGGTGACTCGCGGTCGGGTACCGCCGACCCTCGACCGAGACGCGAGCGGCGGTCGGGACCAAGTCGATTCATCGACCAGCGAAGGCGAGACGACGACGCGACAGACGACCCAGAACCACACGTTTTTGCTCCCCGAAGCCGAGGGAAATGTATGCACAGACGGAAGCCCGACTGGCTGAAGATGCGGCCGCCGTCGGGCCAGCGCTTTACCGACATCAGGCGCTCACTCCGTGACCGCGGCCTCCACACCGTCTGCGAGGAGGCCAACTGCCCGAATCTCGGCGAGTGCTGGAGCGGGCGCAACGGGCCGGGGACGGCGACGTTCATGCTGATGGGCGACCGGTGCTCTCGCGGCTGTAACTTCTGCGACGTACAGACCGGCGGGATGGAGGCGCTCGACCCACAGGAACCGTCGAACGTCGCCGACGCAGTAGCCGACATCGGCCTCGATTACGTCGTCCTCACGTCGGTCGACCGCGACGACCTGCCGGACCAGGGCGCTGCACACTTCGCAGCGACCATTCGGGAGATAAAAGCGCGCGACTCGGGCGTCCTCGTGGAAGTTCTCATTCCGGACTTTCAGGGAGAACCCCACCTCGTCAGGGAGATTATCGACGCGGCCCCCGACGTCGTCGCCCACAACATCGAGACGGTCGAGCGTCTGCAGTGGCCCGTCCGCGACCGCCGAGCGGGCTACGAACAGAGCCTCTCGGTTCTCGAGCAGGTCTCCTTCGAGTCGGACATCTACACGAAGTCCTCGATAATGCTCGGCCTCGGCGAGTACGACCACGAACTGTATCAGACCCTCTCTGACCTCCGAGAGGCCGACGTCGACATCGTCACACTCGGCCAGTACCTCCAGCCCTCTCGAACCCACCTCGACGTGTTCGACTACGTCCACCCGGACGCCTTCGAAACGTGGCGACGCGTCGCCGAAGACGAACTGAACTTCCTGTACTGTGCCAGTGGCCCCATGGTACGCTCGTCGTACCGAGCGGGTGAACTGTTCGTCGACGCCGTCCTGCGAGACGGCAAGACCGTCGACGAAGCGCGCCGAGAGGCACACACCGCTGTCGGCGACTGATCGAGGAGATCGGAGGTAACCGGACAGTTGGCGAATGTCGGACAGAGACGGACAGAGCGACCGGACGGCCAGCTGACGTCTCGTTGACGACAGTAGAATGGGACAAACAGATAGTAATTTCACCATAACTGGCGTGATTTTTCACTGATGGCGGGAAATAACCACATAGTAAATTATTAGAAACTCCTAATAGGCGGGCGAATGACCGTTCTGACATGCGAAGGAGGTTCGTCCGTGAGTGCACTTGAGCGTGACCCCCACGAGCAGGTGCAGGTCCTCGCAGAGGACGGCAGCGTCGTGGGCGACGTGCCCGACCTGTCCGACGAGGAGTTCGTCGAGATGTACCGGCAGATGCGGTTGGCCCGGCACTTCGACCGCCGGGCGGTGAGCCTCCAGCGACAGGGCCGGATGGGAACGTATCCTCCGCTGTCTGGACAGGAGGCCGCACAGGTCGGGAGCGCGCTGGCGCTCGACTCCGAGGACTGGGTGTTTCCCAGTTACCGCGAGCACGCCGTCGGCGTCGTCCGCGGCCTCGAACTCAGCCAGACGCTCCTCTACTGGATGGGCCACGAGAAGGGGAACCAGATTCCCGCAGACGTGAACATCTTCCCCGTGGCGGTGCCGATTGCGACGCAGGTACCCCACGCGGTCGGGATGTCGTGGGCCTCGAAACTCAACGGCGAGCGTCGGGCGTTCATCTGCTACTTCGGCGACGGGGCGACCAGCGAGGGCGACTTCCACGAGGGGCTGAACTTCGCCGGCGTCTTCGACACGCCGACAGTGTTCTTCTGTAACAACAATCAGTGGGCGATTTCGGTGCCGCGAGAGCGACAGACCGCGAGCGAGACCATCGCCCAGAAGGCCATCGCCTACGGATTCGACGGCGTTCAGGTCGACGGCATGGACCCGCTGGCGGTGTATCGGGTCACCCGCGAAGCGGTCGAACGGGCCAAAGACCCCGAAGAGGGTCAGCGCCGACCGACGCTCGTCGAGGCCGTCCAGTACCGCTTCGGTGCCCACACCACCGCCGACGACCCCACGGTCTACCGCGACGCCGACGAGGTCGACCGCTGGCGCGCCAAGGACCCGATTCCGCGGTTAGAAACCTACCTCCGCGAGACCGGCCGCCTCGACGACGAGGCGGTCGAGGCGATCGGAACGTCGGTCGAAGACGAGGTGGCGGCGGCAATCGAGGCCGCCGAGATGGAGCCACGACCACACCCCCGCGAGCTGTTCGAGTACGTCTACGAGGACCTGCCGGCCCACCTGCACGAGCAACTGGCCGAGTTCGAGGAACTGCGCGACGAGTACGGCGACGAAGCATTCCTGAGAGAGTAAATGAGCACGCAGAATCTCACCCTGGTACAGGCGGTTCGAGACGGGTTGTACACCGAAATGACGCGCGACGAGTCGGTCGTCGTCCTCGGCGAGGACGTGGGGAAAAACGGCGGCGTCTTCCGCGCGACGGAGGGGCTATACGACGAGTTCGGAGGCGACCGAGTAATCGACACGCCGCTGGCGGAGTCGGGCATCGTCGGCGCGTCCATCGGGATGGCGGCCTACGGGCTGAAACCGGTTCCCGAGATCCAGTTCATGGGTTTCATCTACCCGGCGTTCGACCAGATTATCAGTCACGCGGCGCGCCTCCGGACGCGAAGCCGTGGTCGGTTCCACTGCCCGATGGTGGTTCGTGCCCCCTACGGCGGTGGCATCCGCGCACCCGAACACCACTCCGAGTCGAAAGAGGCGTTCTTCGTCCACGAACCCGGTCTGAAAGTGGTGATTCCGAGTACGCCCGCCGACGCGAAGGGGTTGCTCACGAGCGCGATTCGCGACCCCGACCCGGTGGTCTTTCTCGAACCGAAACTCATCTACCGCGCCTTCCGCGGCGAAGTGCCCGAGGAGAGCCACACCGTCCCCCTCGGCGAGGCGTCGGTTCGCCGCGAGGGCGACGACGTCTCCGTGTTCACGTGGGGCGCGATGACCCGCCCGACGCTCGAAGCCGCCGAGAATATCTCCCCGGACATCGACGCCGAGGTCATCGACCTGCGAACGCTCTCACCGCTGGACCGCGAGGCAATCGTCGCGTCCTTCCAGAAGACCGGCCGGGCCGTCGTCGTTCACGAGGCACCCCGAACCGGCGGACTGGCTGGTGAACTCACCGCCATCATGCAGGAGGAAGCCCTGCTCTATCAGGAAGCACCGATTACGCGAGTCACCGGCTACGACGCCCCGTTCCCGCTCTACGCGCTCGAAGACTACTACCTGCCCTCGGTGAAACGCGTCGAGGAAGGCATCCGCGACGCGGTGGAGTTCTGACCCATGGCGACCAAGGAGTTCAAACTCCCGGACGTGGGTGAGGGCGTCGCAGAAGGCGAACTCGTCTCGTGGCTCGTCGAACCCGGTGACCCCGTCTCCGAGGACCAACCCGTCGCGGAGGTCGAAACGGACAAAGCGCTCGTCGAGGTGCCCTCTCCATACGACGGAACGGTCGATGACCTGCTCGTCGAGGAGGGTGAGGTCGTCCCCGTCGGCACCGTCATTATCACCTTCGAAGTCGAGGGCGAAGATGAGGAACCGACTGACGTGGCCGAGGAACCGACCGAAACCGCCGGAGAGCCACCTCAAGAAGCGGTAGAGACGCCGTCGGGCCGCGTCTTCGCACCCCCGAGCGTTCGGCGTCTCGCGCGCGAACTCGGTGTCGACGTCGCGGCAGTCGAAGGCTCGGGTCCCGGCGGGCGCGTCACCGACGCCGACGTGCGGGCGGCCGTCGAAGCCGAAACAGTCGAAGGCGAGCACGCCGGGTCGGAGACGCCCGAACCTGAGGAGGTCGAACCCGGTCGCCCTGCTGGAACCGACGAAGCGGCCGAACCAGTCGAGCGTGAGCGAACGCTGGCGACGCCCGCGACGCGGCGCATCGCCAGCGAGGAGGGCGTCGACATCGACGCGATTCCGACGACCGAAACGCGAAACGACGAGGCGTTCGTCACCACCGAGGCCGTCCGCGAGTACGCCGCCGCACAGCGAGCGGCGACGGCGCAAGCGCCGGCGGAGAGGGTCGAAGTCGAGGCCGTTTCGGCAGAGGCAACCGCCACTGGCGATGCAGCGGCGACAGGCCCGACCGCCGGAGAGCGCGTCCCGTACCGGGGCGTCCGTCGAACCATCGGCGAACACATGGTGCGCTCGAAATCGACGGTGCCGCACGTCACCCACCACGACGAGGTGGACGTGACCGAACTGGTCGAACTCAGGGGTGAGTTGAAAGACGTCGCCGCCGAGGAGAGCGTGAAACTGACGTACATGCCGTTCGTGATGAAGGCGGTCGTCGCCGCGCTGAAGGCGTTCCCGCTCGTCAACTCGACGCTCGACGAGGAGAACGAGGAGATCCTCCTGCACGAGGAGTACAACCTGGGCGTCGCCACGGCGACCGACGCCGGACTGATGGTGCCAGTCGTCGACGACGTGGACCGGAAGGGGCTTCTGGAACTGGCGAGTGAAGTGGCCGAGAAGGCCCAGAGCGCCCGCGACCGGACGATAACTCGTCCCGAGATGACGGGGGGAACGTTCAGCATCACCAACGTCGGCGCGATCGGCGGCGAGTACGCCACCCCGGTCGTCAACTACCCCGAGGTGGCCATCCTCGCGCTGGGTGCCATCAAGCAGAAGCCCCGCGTCGTCGACGGAGAGGTGGTGCCCCGGCACGTCCTGACGCTGTCGCTGTCCTTCGACCACCGAGTCGTCGACGGGGCCGTCGGCGCGCAGTTTACGAACGAGGTCGAGCGATACCTGAACAATCCCGCACTGCTCTTACTCGAATAATGGTCGTCGGAGACGTTACTACCGGAACGGAGGTACTGGTCATCGGCGCGGGCCCGGGCGGCTACGTCGCCGCGATTCGCGCCGCACAGCGCGGACTGGACACCACGCTGGTCGAACGCGACGCCTACGGTGGCAGTTGTCTGAACCACGGGTGCATCCCCTCGAAGGCGTACATCAGCGCGACGGGACTGGCCCACGACGCCGGCCACGCCGAGGGGATGGGCGTCCACGCCGACCCGGTCGTCGACCTCTCGGGGATGCGCGACTGGAAAGACGGCGTCGTCTCGCGGTTGACCGGCGGCGTCGAGAAACTCTGTAAAGCCAACGGAGTCAACCTCGTCGAGGGGACCGCGACGTTCGCCGACGACCACCGCGTCCGAGTCGCCCACGGCGGCGAGGGGCGCGGCGCCGAAACCATGGAGTTCGAGCACGCCATCGTCGCCACCGGCAGTCGGCCGATGCAGTTGCCCGGGTTCGACTTCGCGGACGACCCCGTGATGAGTTCGCGCGAACTGCTCGCCGCCGAGACGGTGCCCGACCGCCTCCTCGTCGTCGGCGCGGGGTACATCGGGATGGAGTTGTCGACGGTGTTCGCCAAACTCGGCTCGGAGGTGACCGTCGTCGAGATGCTCGAAGACGTCCTCCCCGGGTACGAGGACGACGTCTCTCGCGTAGTGCGCAAGCGAGCCGAATCGCTCGGCATCGACTTCAACTTCGGAGAGGGTGCGTCGGGGTGGCACGAGACCGGAGGCGGTGACATCGTCGTCACCACCGAAACGGAAGCCGGCGAGGATCCGACCTACCCGACCGACCGGGTCCTCGTCGCCGTCGGTCGGGTCCCGGTGACGGACACGCTCGACCTCGAAAACGCCGGCCTCGAACCGAACGAGCGTGGATTCCTCGAAACCGACGCCCAGATGCGGACGAGCCAACCGCACATCTTCGCCATCGGCGACGTCGCCGGCGAACCGATGCTGGCGCACAAAGCTTCACAGGAGGGCGTCGTCGCCGCCGAAGTCATCGCGGGCGAACCGACAGCGATGGACGTCCAAGCGATTCCCGCGGCGGTGTTCACCGACCCGGAAATCGCCACCGTCGGCATGACCGAAGCCGACGCCGAGGACGCTGGTTTCACACCCGTCGTGGGGCAGATGCCGTTTAGTGCGAGCGGGCGGGCGCTCACGACCGGACGCACCGATGGCTTCGTGCGCGTCGTCGCCGACGAGGCGACGGGGTTCGTCCTCGGCGGCCAACTCGTCGGCGCTGAAGCGTCCGAACTCGTCGCGGAGGTGGCGCTGGCCATCGAGATGGGCGCGACGCTCGAGGACGTCGCCGCGACGGTTCACACCCACCCAACGCTCGCGGAAGCGGTCAAGGAGGCGGTCGAGAACGCGCAGGGGCGAGCGATTCACACGCTGAACAGGTGAGCGGCGAGTCCGACGAGACGACCGGGACTCCAGTCACGGAATCGACGTTGTCGACGCCGACACCGAGTGACTCGGTGACCAGGACGGGTCACTGCACCGCCGATGGCGACCAGCCCAGTCGTACCCGCCAGTGATTGGATACAAAAGGGTTCAGTCACGCCACTGCGAATCGAACGGGCTGTCGAGTTCTACGCGGTCGTCGTTTCGTTACCCGTGCCTGCGGTCGTTTCGTTACCCGTGCCTGCAGTCGTTTCGTTACCCATGCCGGTCGTCGTCTCCTCGGTCGTCTCCGCTTCGGTCGTCGTCTCCGCCGTCTCTGTCGCCTCCGGCGTCGCCGCGGTACCACCCGGGGACGTCTCGTTGGCGCCGGGACTACTCGGGGCCGTACAGCCAGCGAGGAACGCGCAGACGACCAGTACCGCAGTGAGTGTACGTATCTTCATCGTTGATCTGGCGTGGAAGCCGGTCCGGCATACTGTGAGGGAGGAGAAAAACCGCGACGACTGTTACCGACCGTTTCAATCGTTAGCGACCGGATTACCACGACCGGATACGATTTTAGAGACCACGGTGAAAGACTAGTCGTCGGGTAGCTATCGACCGACTGGCGACCACAGTGGACTCGTCCCGGCGCACTCACGTCGCCGTCGTGGACGTGACGACGAGAGCCCCACGCGACAACCACGCGCTAGTGCAAGCCGCAGACGCGACAGTCACGGAGAAACCACACTTTTCCCGCGGCGACGACGCAGTCGGTCGATTCCCCTCGACACCGCCGTCTGCGGACACAGCACCGAGAATTGCGTTGTATCGTCACGAAAAAGAACGGATTTCCCATCGAGAGGGGGTTCGAAGAGAGTCGGCGACGGCGTTCGAATCGCGTCGGTAGGTCCTGCCAAACGTGTGAATCGCACCCAACGAGGGACAGTGATTCGTGAGTCCGTGAAGGGCACGAACTAAATCCCTCGACTGCGACTTGTTCGTGTGGTCGAAATCCTCCTCGTGGCCGGACTACTCGTCGCCACGTTCGTCGGGTTCAACATCGGCGGCTCCTCGACGGGCGTGGCGTTCGGCCCTGCGGTGGGGAGCAACGTCGTCGGGAGGCTTGCTGCGGCCGCGCTGATGACCGGATTCGCCCTGCTCGGGGGGTGGACCCTCGGCCGGAACGTCATCGAGACGATGGGCGGCGAAATCGTCCCGCAGGACCAGTTTACGCTCGTCGCCAGCGTGGGCGTGCTCTTCTTCGTCGGCCTCGCGCTACTGGTATCGAACACCTTCGGCGTACCTGCCTCGACGTCGATGACTGCCGTCGGAGCCATCGCCGGGCTTGGTGTCGCGACGGAGACGCTCAACGCGGCGAAGATGCTCGAAATCGTCTCGTGGTGGATCGTCGCCCCCATCATCGCCTTCTGGGTGTGTGCAGTCATCGGTCGGTACCTCTACCCCTACCTCGACGCCGCGATCAAACTCGACCAGAGTGACGGGCCCCTGATCGAACTGCAGACCAACGGTTCCGTCCCACGACCGAGGCTCGGACCCGGAACAACGAGGAGGGAACTCGGCGGCACCGTCCTCGTCGTGGTCATCGCCTGTTACATGGCGTTTTCGGCGGGCGCGTCCAACGTCGCCAACGCCGTCGCCCCGCTCGTCGGCAGCCCCGAGGTGGGTCTCTCGGTGAACGCCGGCATCCTACTGGCGGGGGGTGCAATCGGTCTCGGAGCGTTCACCATCGCCCGCAGGACGCTCGACACCGTCGGCAACGACCTCACCGACCTCCCCATCCTCGCGGCGCTCATCGTCGAAGTCGTGAGCGCGAGTCTCATCAGCCTCCTGTCGTTCATCGGGATTCCGGCCAGTCTCGCCGTGAGCGCGACGATGTGCATCATCGGCCTCGGCTGGGGACGAGCGACCCGAACGGTCACGCTGGGCGAAGCACTCAGCGGAGAGAGTCCGCAGGTGTCGGTCAACGCGCTCGCTGCCGAACCGGACGAACCGGGCGTCCCCCCCGTCGGTCAACGAGAGCCCGACCTGCTCGCCGAAGACCTGTTCAATCCGGGGACGACCGGCCGGATAATCTTCTTCTGGATGCTCACGCCGTCGATTTCGGCGGTCGCTTCCTTCCTGCTGTTCGAGTTCGTGCCACTCTGAGCGAGCCTGCGGGGTCAACCAGAAGGGAGACTGCGGGCCGACCAGTATAGAGAACAGTTACTGAACGCCCAAATGTCGCTAATAAACCATATTAATCGTTCCAGATTTCGACGTATGTCCTCAGACCCTGGAAGTTCGTCCACGTTGAACAGCAAAGCCTAATGGGGTCGCTGTCGAATCCGCGACTGATGCCCACGGTAGAATATCTCAATTACGAAGTGCTCGACGACCACGGCTGGGAGATGGACGACGACGACCTGTTCGAACAGGCCGCTGACGCAGGCCTCAGCGACGAAGACTACGGCACCCTTGAGGTCAATCAGGGCGAGTACATCCTGGAAGCCGCAGAGGCGCAGGGCTACGATTGGCCCTTCTCGTGCCGCGCTGGCGCGTGTGCGAACTGTGCGGCCATCGTGACGGAGGGAGACATCGAGATGGACATGCAGCAGATCCTCTCGGACGAAGAGGTCAACGAGAAGAACGTCCGGTTGACCTGCATCGGTTCGCCCACCGAAGATGTCGTCAAAATCGTCTACAACGCCAAGCACCTCGACTACCTGCAGAACCGCGTCATCTAGACCAACAGCGCTCGATTCACGCCTTTCTCTCTGTCCGTCACTGGTGAATCCGCAGAGAGCGACAGGTTCAGCCAGTAGATGAGCAGATACGCACATCGCGTTGGCTGGTGAGCTGTTTCATTGCACTCCTGAGAGCGCTCGAAACGGCGGTATTCACTCCATCAACACACAGTTCTGTTTGTCTGGCAGTCCGAAGAAACACAACCTGCGACACGTTTCTCCCCGAATGTGTTAAAATGGCAAATGGAATATGTGAGCTTACAAAACAGAGATAACCAGTACTAACACATAGAAGGCACTATGGAATTGAGGGATCGTGTTTTACGACTACTCGACAAGCTCTCTACTTCTATTCGACTCGACAGCCCCGTCTAACAACACGCAACGTCGGTACCGTCACCTCGTCGAAACGTCACCGGCACCCATCAACCTGTTCGACTCGACCGGCACGACCATCTGGGGGAACGATGCGATATTAGACCTGCTGGGGCTTGACTCTCGGGACGAACTCATCGGTCGGTCGATCTTCGAGTTTATCATACCGGAAGACCGGTACACCGCCGAGCAAGAACTTCTCACGGTCGTGGAACGGAAGGAGTCCACCGGCCCAACAGCGATGAGAGTCCACCGCGAAAACGGAGAAACCAGAGACATTCGAGTCTCAACAGCCCCGGGAAACTTCAACGGGAAGGATATCGGCCAAGCCATCGTCATCGACGTGACTCCGCTAAACGAGGTACAGGAAGAACTCGAAGAAGGACGGCAATTTATTTCGAAGGCTCTCGATACCATCCAAGACGCCTTCTACGTCATCGACACCAGCGGGAACCTGGTACGCTGGAACGACACCCTCCGAGAAGTCGTTGGCTACGACGAAACCGAGATTCGGCGTATGGACATCGAGGAGTTCTTCGTCCAGAGCGACAGACAGCAGGTCTCCGAGTCGATATCGGCCGCCTTCTCCACCAGCGAGGCCGTCTTCGAGGCGACAGTCCTCACGAAAAGCGGACAGGAGCTCCCGTACGAATTTCGGAAACGGAGGTTCACCAAAGACGGTCACGTCGTTGGGTTGGTCGGGATTGGTCGAGACATCTCCGATCGGAGAGCCAGAGACCAACACTTGCGGGCCGTCGACCGACTCCTCCAACACAATCTGCGAAATCAATTGAACATTGTACTCGGCTCGACCCAACGACTTCGAGAAGTCGAAACGTACAGCGACTCTGAAGACATCCAACGAATAGACAACGCCGCAGAGAACTTGCTCTCGATTTTCGAGCATCACAAAGATATCGTCGGCCTACTCACACCAGACAGTGCAAACGAGTGTGCCGACGTTGTCACACTACTCGAGGAAGTCGTCGTGGAAAGCCGGGAAAAGTACCCCGTGGCGGACATCGTTCTTACCGCCCCAACCTATGCGACCGTCTTGGCAGTCCCCGAATTTGACAGAGCCATGCGCGAGTTGGTCGAAAACGCGCTACTTCACAACGACCAGGAAACTCCCTCAGTCACCGTTTCCGTCGACACTGAGGGCGCGGCGACGACAGTCAAAATCGCCGATAACGGTCCGCCCATCCCGGAGACCGAGCGCAAAGTCGTAACAGGTGAGTCGCCTACGACTCCAACGGTCCACTCACAAAGCCTGGGCCTGTGGTTCGTTCACTGGGTTGTGGGCCGGTCGGGAGGAAAGCTGTCGTTTCGGGGGAACTCCCCCCGAGGAAGCGTGGTCACGGTCGAGTTGTTCCCCCGGCTTCATGGGGGTGAAACGGTTTCACCGACGCCGTCCACCCGTCTCGTGCCGTCACAGGCTCGGTCTCGTCGAACCGCCTGTCCCTGCGCCACCCCGTTTGGAGGTGAGCCCGAGCCTCGGAGCGAGCGTCCCAAACGACCATCGACCCACCAAGTGCGTCGCTGTCAGTTTCCAAAGGTCTAATTCCCTCCCGGACCCGTCGCCTGTATGCTCGGTTCGACGCCCGACCTCCTCAGACTCGTCGCCATCCCCGTACTCGGATGGGCGGCGTGGCGTGACGTGAAGACGCGTCGAGTGCCGAACGTGGTCTGGTATCCACTGGCGGCGCTCGGGGCGTTGCTGGTGCTGTGGGAACTACCGACGGCCGACCAGTCGTTCGTCGTGCGAGTGGCGATAAGCGTCGGATTCGTCGGGACGCTCGCCTACGCGTTCTGGTGGCTCGGCGGCTTCGGCGGGGCCGACGCCAAGGCGTTGATGGCGCTGTCGATCCTGCTCCCGACGTTTCCGACGTACTACCTGTCGACGACGGCCCTCCCGCTCGAATCGACGGTACTCGGCGTCTTCTCGCTGACGGTACTGACGAACACGGTCATCGTGGGTCTCGCCTACCCACTCGTCCTGGGCGTTCGTAACGCACTCGCCGGCCGGGTGGACCTCCGGATGTTTCTCGGTCGGTCGATCTCCGTCTCCTCACTCGACACCGCCCACGGCCGACTGTTCGAGACACGCGACGGGAGGACCCGGCGTGGACTGGACCTCGACGCCCTCAGGATGTACCTCCGATGGCGCGGGACGACGCTCTCGACGCTTCGACAGCACGCCGGTGTCCACCGCAACCCAGAGAGCATCACCGACACCTACCCGCCGAGCGACGGGGCGGTGACCGCCGCCGACGGTGGGACCACGCCGACAGCGACGCTGCTCGACGTGCGACCGGTGGCCGACGACCGGGACGCCGACGTCGACGACCCGTGGGGTGCGGCGGCGTTTCTCGACGCCATCGAGGGGAGCGCCTACGGGACCACTCCCGAGTTGCTTCGGGAGGGATTGGAGGTCGTCACCGACCGCCAGAAGGTGTGGATTTCGCCCGGTATCCCGTTTCTCGTCCCGATGTTCGTCGGCCTCGTCGTCG
>JBNJGG010000081.1:0-12329 GCA_051747545.1 Halobacteriota archaeon
ACCGCCCCTTCATGATGTCCTCGGGGTCCCAGTCCTCGTCCTCGGCCTGCGTCTCCACCATGGCGCGCTCGACGCGCTCTGACAACTGCTTGAGGTCGCCCATTCCGAGCAGACGAGAGATGAATCCGTTCGGCTCGAATCGCTCGATGTCCTGCACCGTCTCGCCAGCACCGAGGAAGGCGATAGACGAGTCCGTCTCGTTCACTGCCGTGAGCGCGCCGCCACCCTTTGCGGTCCCGTCGAGCTTCGTGATGACGACGCCGTCGATACCGATGGCGTCGTCGAACTGTCGGGCCTGGTCTTTCGCACCCTGCCCGATGGCCGCGTCGAGCACGAGCAACGAGCGGTCGGGGTTCACCGCGGCGTCGATGTCGCGAATTTCGTCGATGAGGTCGGCCTCGAGGGCGTGGCGACCGGCGGTGTCGACGATGTGAATGTCGGCGGTCTCCGTCGCTTCGAGCCCGTCGCGGGCGATCTGAACCGGGTCGTCGCCGTCGGGGTCGCCGTAGAAAGAGACTTCCGCTCGCTCGCACATCTGCTTTGCCTGGTCGTAGGCACCGGGACGGAACGTGTCCGTCTGGATGACCGCCGGACGGAGCCCCTTGGTCGAGAACCACCACGCCATCTTGGCGGCGGAGGTCGTCTTCCCCGATCCCTGCAGACCCGCGAGCAGTATGGTCTGCGGTTCCAGCGGGAGATCCGTCGATTCGCCGATCAGCGAGACGAGTTCCTCGTAGACGATTTTCAGAACGTGGTCGCGGGCACTCGTTCCACCCGGCGGCTCTTCTTCTAACGCCCGGTGCTTGATGTTGTCCGACAGTTCCATCACGAGGGAGACGTCGACGTCGGCCTGGAGCAGGGAGCGTTGAATCTCCTTGACGATCGCCTGAACGTCGTCCTCGTCGAGGCGGGACTTCCCCCGGAGCGTATCCAGCGTCCCCCGGAGTGAACTCCCCAGATTGTCGAGTACCATTGGCTACGGGTAGGACACGGACCCGGTAAAGTCTTTGTTCGTCCGTTCGGCCGCCTCGTCGGGCCTCGTCGGACGTGACGAGGACTGGGAGGGAAACGAGCGTTGGCAGAGAAGCTAAGGTTGAACCGACCGCATTCGGAGAGGATGACCGTCTCGACCATCCTCGTGCGCAACGAGTCACCTCGCGGCATGCCGGCGTCCGACTACGCGGCGGCACTCCGCGAACGTCTTCCCGACGCGACCGTGGTGTTGCCGGAGACCGAGAGGGAGGAACTCGACGCCTTCGCGGACGCACAGGTGATAACCGGAAGGGGATTCGACGCCGACCTCCTGGAGCGTGCGGAGAGTCTCCGACTGTTCGCGTGTCTCGCCGCCGGCGTCAACCACCTGCCGCTGGATGCGTTCCGAGAGCGCGACGTCGCCGTCACGAACTCCGCCGGCGTCCACAGTCCGAACATCGCCGAACACGTCGTCGGGTCCATGCTCATGATTACCCGACGATTAGACGAGGGCATTCGCCGCCAGGAGCGACGCGAGTGGCGAAGTTACTGGGCCTACGGCGACCTCCGGGGGTCGACGGTGACGATAGTAGGCATGGGAGCCATCGGCCACGACGTGGTCGAGCGGCTGTCGGGGTTCGAGGTCGAGACCATCGGCGTCCGTTACTCGCCCGAGAAGGGCGGCCCGACCGACGAGGTGTACGGCCTCGACGAGTTACAGACGGTGCTGTCTCGAACCGACTACCTCGTCCTTGCCTCGCCACTGACCGAGGAGACGCGCGGCCTCGTCGGCGCGGCGGAGTTGCGAGCGCTCCCGCCGAGCGCCGTCGTGGTCAACGTCGGCCGCGGTCCACTCGTCGATACCGACGCGCTGGTCACCGCACTCCGAGGCAACAAGATTCGTGCCGCGGCGCTCGACGTGACCGACCCGGAACCGCTGCCCGCCGACCACCCACTGTGGTCGCTCGGGAACGCCTACGTCACGCCCCACGTCGCGGGCTACACGCCACACTTCTGGACGCGTCGGGCGGACCTGCTGGCCCGGAACGTCGCCCGCGTCGAGGAGTCCGGCGAGTGGGAGGGCCTGAAAAATCAGGTCGCTCCGTGAGAATCGAGCGGTCCTCGAAGCGCCGTCGACGCCGCGTTCGACGGGCACTCGGTCGAAGCAGTTCGACGGGCGCTCGGTCGAAGCAGACGCCCCCGCTTTCGAAGCCGCGGGGGCTCTCCCTCGCCGCCGCGGTTGCCGTCGGCGCGAGCGGACGCCTCCTCGGGAACGTGGTGCTGTGGGTGAAACGTCGAACCGCCTCGACGTAGAACAGTTACGAGTCGTCGTCGCCGACGAGTCTGTCGACCAGCGCCTCGGGGTCGAACCGTTCGATGTCGTCGTAGCCCTGTCCGGTTCCGAGAAAGAGGACGGGCTTTCCGGTCACGTGGGCGATGGAGATGGCAGCGCCACCTTTCGAGTCGGCGTCCGCCTTGGTCAAGATCGCGCCGTCGAACGCCGCCGCCTCGTTGAACTGCTCTGCTCGCCTGACGGCGTCCTGACCCGCGACGGCCTCGTCGACGAAAATCGTCAGGTCGGGGTCGACGACGCGGTCGATTTTCTCGAGTTGGGCCATCAGGTCCTTGCTCGTGTGGAGGCGACCCGCCGTGTCGCCGAGGACGATGTCCACCTCGTTGGCTTTGGCGTACTCGACGGCGTCGTAGATGACGGCCGCCGGGTCGCCGCCCTGCTCGTGGGTGATGAGCTTTCTGTGGAGGTTCTCCGCGTGCTTGCGAATTTGCTCGTTGGCCCCGGCGCGGTAGGTGTCGCCGTTGGCCAGCACCGACGAGAGACCGCGTTCACCGAAGTACTCCGAGAGTTTCGCGATGGAGGTGGTCTTGCCGACGCCGTTGACGCCGGTGAAGACGATGACCAGCGGCTTGTCGGCCTCGGCGACGAACGCGTCGAAGTCGAACTGACCCACGCTGAGGACCTCAAACAGTGCGTCACTCAGCGCGACTTCGACGAGTTCGCCCGTACTCTGGACCTGTTTTCGCGTCTCGCCGATCATCTTCTCGCGAACCGTGGCGAGTATCTCCTCGGCGACGCCCATCTCGACGTCGCTTTCGAGGAGCGCCATCTCCAGTTGCCACAGCGGTTCCTCGAGGTCCTCTTCCTCGATGATTATCCTGCCCGTGGCGAAGGCCTTCGCGCTCTCGAACAAGCCCGGGGCTGAACGGTCCTCGTCGCCGGCAGTCGTCTCAGTCCCTGCCGTCGCTACGTCGGTCGCGGTGTCGTCTGCCGAGGACGCCTCGCCGGCCGCCGTCTCCGCTGTTGCCTCGACATCAGTTGGCTGCTCCTCTGCGGCCTCGGCTGCCTTCTCCTCGGCGGTATCCTCGACATCGCGGCGAAAACTGTTGAGCTTGTCCTTGAGTCCGTCGAACATGGCCTACTCGTCGTCCTGCTGTTGTGTTTGTTGCTGGAGTTGTTGGAGTTGCTGCTGCTGGAGTTGTTGTTGCATCTGCTGGGCCTGCTGCTCGATTTCGCCCCCCTCGTCTTCGAGGTCGGCGATTTCCTCGCGGAGGCCGGCGATGCGGTCGTCGAGCGCGTCCTGCTTTCGTTCGAGAGACGTTTCGGCGACGTCCCGGGACTGTTCGGCCGCGAAACCGCCGCCGAGAGAGACGGTGACCTCGTCGAGGTCCTGCACTTCTGCGCGGACGAACGCGCCGCCGCCGAGGGGAACCTGCACCGTCGAGCCGGTTTCGAGGGCCGAAAGCGCCTCGATGGCCTCGTCCATCTCTGCCTTCTCGGCCTGCAGTTCGTCGATTTCGTCCTCCAGTTCCTCGATTTCTGCCTCGATGAGCTGTAGCTCCTGCGACAACTGCTGTAGCTGCTGTTGTCCGGGCTGGCTCATGCGGCTGTCACGTCCTCGAGTTCGACCTGCGTCCGCTTCAAGCCGTGCTCGCTACCCATGCGCGAGAGCACGTGTTCGCGGGCGACGCGCTCGTTCGGTGCCTCGATGACTTTGGTGAAGGTCCGGTATCCATGCGGGCTCTGGAAGCGACCGCTGACCGTAAACTGAGACATACGCCAACCTCGAACAGCGAGCGGGAAGTATCTTCCTACTCGGTACGTCCACCGTCGCCGTCGCGCCGCACGAAAATCAGTGAATGCACTCGCGCTGACAGGGCGCGACGCCGTGGAATTCGATTCGGGCACCCCCCGACGCCCCGTCCGTGAGACGCATCTCCCAACCGTGTTCGCCGGCGATTTTCTGGACGATTTGTAAGCCGTAACCACCGCGCTCACCTCGGGCGGTCCAACTCTGTGTGTCCACCTGTGCGTGCACCGAATCCGGGAATCCCGACCCATCGTCTTCGAAGTAGAACCCCGTGGCGTCGTCGAGGATACCGACGCGAATCGTCACGTCCGTCCCGGTTCGTTCGGTCCCGTCGTCGGACCCCGTTCGACTGCCGGTGGAGCTGTACTCTACGCTGTCGGCGGGCGTCGCCTGACTGCCAGCGGAGCTGTGTTCTACGCTGTTGCGATGGGGTTCTCGACGAGTTGGTGGACACGGCCCTTCTGGGCGCGAATCATCCACGTCTCCTCGGGGAGCACGAGGTCGGCGTCGTGAGTGACGACGACGTCCCACGCCGTGCGTATCAGGTCGCACAGCGACAGTTTCTCCGTCGCGTCTTCGGGTTTTCCGTGAAGGGCGTGCGAGAGTGTGTCTTCGATGATTTCGTCGATTCGATCGAGTGCCCTGTCCACTTTCTGCAACTCCTCGCTGTCGTTCGTCTCGCGTTCTATCGCCACGTATCCCTTTGCGACGGCGAGGGGGTTGCGAAGGTCGTGAGAGAGAACGCTGGCGTACTGCTTGAGCTCGTCCGTCTGCTCACGAAGCCGTTTTTCGCGCTGTTTACGCTCGGTGATGTCGGTGAAGATGCCGGTGAACAGTCGCTCGCCGTCGTACTCGTGTTCCCGCAGGCTCACCGACACCGGCACTTCGTGGCCGTCTTTGTGCAACGCGGGGAGGTCGACACCGGTCCAATCGACGTGTTTCTCGCCGGTTCGCAGGTGCTGGTCGAGTCCCGTTTCGTGGGCATCCCGCAGGCGCTCGGGGATGATTTTCATCTTGACGCTACCGATCAACTCTTCGGGACGGTACCCGAGAATGGACTCGATCGCGGGGTTGGCGAAGATGATCCGACTGTTCTCGTCGATAGTGAGTAACCCTTCCGAGGTGTTCGCCACCAGTGCCCGGAGAAACGCTCCGTCCTCTTCGATCGAATTCCCTTCCGGCGTTCCCCGGTCTGTACCCATGCGATTCAGTTGTGCGGGGGAACTGCCATAATTATTTACATCTGACACCAGTTCGTGAAAATCACGCGCGGATTCGTCAGGACGAGAATCGGCGTCGATGCCCAGAGAGAGCGAGAAAGCGTATCAGTCGATGAACCCGAGAGCGTCCTCGATGCGACCGAGTTCCGGACCAGTCGTGTCCTCACCGACCACGTAGCCGGTGTCGTTTGCGACTACTCCCGAGCCGACGAGCGGTCCACCGTAGTTGATGGTGCCGATGTCTGCGGGGACGTTCAACAGCGCTTCGAGCGCCTCTAGTTCTGGTTCGCGAGACTTCGGGTGACAGAGCACCCCCCTGTTGTTGGCGACGGCCGCGGTGCCGACGGTTCGCACGTCCGCGAGGTCCCCCTGTTCGACGGGGACCCCGAGGGCGTCTCGGATGGCGTCGATGGTGTCGCTATCGAAGTCCGGGTGTGCGAGCGCCCCGTAATCGTTCGCGAGGACGACGTTGCCCGCGGCGTTGATGCGACCCGGAAGCTCGAAGACGGGTCTGTCGGCGGCCTCGGCGATAGCCTCCTTCTCGCGGTCGGTGGCCCGACTGGAGACGAGGATGCCGTTCTCGTTGCCCATGACGAGTGCGCCGACCGTCGACGACCCGCCAACGGTGGTCTGGACTGCGGGAACGCCGAGTTCGTCGGCCATCTCGTCGACGAGGGCGTCCTCGGCATCCGGCCGGACGACGAGGACGTCGTTGGTCGTGCGAGCAAAAACACCGACGTACGACGAACCGACGAAGGAGGCGCGAAGCACGTTACTCGGCGGGTTCGGCCTCGACGATGGGCTGGCCGTCCTCGACGAAGCGGGCCGCGCGGATGCGAAGCTTGCTCGGTGGGTTCTGCCGGCCACGCGACCAGACCGTCTCGTTGACGCCCGGGTCGAGTCGAACGTCGTCCTCGTCGACGGCGAAGTGCTGTGCGAGGTGCTGTCGGATGAGGCTCATCGCCCTGTCCGCACGCTTCGTCTTGGGAACGGCTTTCGCGTCGCGCAGAGGAACGGTGACGACCCGCTCTTCGAAATCACTGGAACTCATTATTCGTCAGTGTCGCTCCGCCGCCAGTTTCGGCGCTTGGGGTTTCGCTGGACCTGCATGTCCGTCTTGAGCATGACCCACGCGGGGACGCGGCTGTTCTGGCGCTCTAACTTCGCCAGTCGCTTCTTCTTGGCCTTCGATTTCTTACCCATAGTGGGCAGTAGTTCCCCAGCGCGGCATAAAATCTTGTTCCTTTGGTTCTCCGTCGACGCCGGGTACGACGACGCGAGACGACCGTCACGGGCGGTAACAGGACACACGCTGTGTCCGAAGCCACGAGTACAGCGCGAGCTCAGAGGGCGAATCGAGACACCGTCTGGTACGTGGACCCCTCGGGAGTGAGCGTGCTCTCTTTCAATCGGACCTGTTCGACTCGGAACCGCCCGAACGACGTCGGCGCTTCGGTCACGACGCCGGTGACGAGGTCCTTCCCGCGGGCGTCACTCATCCGGGCGAGCGTGACGTGTGGTGTGAACTCGTGTCGGTCCGGGCTGAAACCGATTGCCGTCGTCTCCCGTTCGATGGCCTCGTGGAGGCGAGTCATCTCCTCGCTCCCGTCTTCGACGCCCGCCCAGACGACGCTGATGTAGTCGAGACTCGGGAAGACGCCCAGACCCGAGAGGTGCGCCTCGAAGGGCGTCACGTCGGCATCGTCGACGGCGGTCGCTATCGCCTCTTCGGCGGCCGAGAGGCGCACGGGGTCGGTGTCGCCGAGGAACTTCACCGTCACGTGAGCCTGTTCGGGGTCGACGAACCTGAGACCGGGTGCGTCGCTGAGGCGGTCCTGCACGTCCGCGAGCGACGAAGCGAGCGACGGCGGAAGATCGATACTCACGAACAGCCGCATACGAGAACAACGCGCGACAGCGGGATTATCCTTCCGGGGGACGAACCGGGGAGTGTGTGTTCGGGGACGGCAGACCACGCGTGGGGCGTCGTTCGGGGAGGCGGTCGTGACGGAGGGCTTAACCCTCGGGACTGCCAAGGCGGGACTATGAGCGACGACGGCGACCGACCCCACCGCTATTCGGAGGGACAGGGCCTCCACGAGGAGTACGAGGAGTTCAGCCTCGACCCACCGGAGCTGAAGGTGGATCCCTCGAAAGTGGACCCGGTCGATTCGCACGTACTGACGGACATCCTCGACCGCCACAACGTCGACCGAGACGACGTGGACGTTCAGAGCCTCGTCGAAGTCGGCCTCTCGTACATGCAGATAAACCGATTCGAGGAGGCGACCGAGACGTTCGAGCGGGCGGTCAGATTCGCCGACGAGGACTCACTCGAAGCCCAGGAGGCGCTCGTGAACAAAGGCGTCGCACACGCCGAACTGGAGGAGTACGACGAGGCGATCGGTGCCTACGAGGAGGCGCTTCGCATCGACGACGACTCCGAGCACGCCGCCACGGCCGAGACGAACCTCGCGTACGCCCTCTGGGAGTGGGGCGAGACCGAGCAGGCGCTCGACCACGCCGAACGGGCGGTCGAAATAGACCCGCGGTTCGGACAGGCCTGGTACAACCGCGGCTTCTTCCTCTCTGAGCGAGGGCTGTTCGAGGACGCCGTCAACTGCTTCGACAACGCCATCCGCCTCGGAATGCGCACCGCCGCTGTCCTCGAAGAGAAGGCGATAGCGCTGGAGGAGTTGGGCGAGCTCGAAGCCGCCGAGGAGGTCCAGGAGCGGGCCGACAAACTCAGAGAGGAGCAGGAGCGACAGCTCGTCGAGGAGTACTGAATGCTACTGAGAGAACGCGAGACGCCGGAGGGGTTACTCGTGTCTGTCTGCGACAGCGACTGCCTCGGGCGGACCTACGCCGACGGCGACGTCTCGATCGAGGTGACAGAGGACTTCTACGGCGGCGACGAGGCCGCGAGTGCCGACCCTGACGAAGTGGTCGATAGCCTGAACCGGGCGGCCGTCGCCAACCTCGTCGGCGAGCGCGCGGTTGGCGTCGCCATCGACGCCGGAATCATCGACGAGGACCGCGTCCTCGACATCGACGGGACGCGCCACGCGCAGCTGCTCTGGATGCGGTGATGGAACTCCCTTCGAGCACCCTCCCCGACACCACTAGTCTCGGTCGGACCGCGCTGTCCGTCGCCGACCTTGCAGAGATGATCGAGTTCTACCGAGACGTGGTCGGACTAACGGTGCTGACGCGAGAGGAGACGGACGCTCCGGCGGCGACGCTCGGGGTCGACGGGACACCGGTACTCGTGCTCGTGGTGGACGAGGACGCGCCCGCTCGTGACTCACGCGGGGCGGGACTCTATCACAACGCGTTCAGGGTCCCCGGGCGGGGGGCACTGGGTGACGCCCTGCGACGAGTTCGGAATGGTTGGCAGGTAGACGGGGCTTCGGACCACGGCTTCAGTGAGGCGTTGTACTTCTCCGACCCCGAGGGAAACGGTATCGAGGTGTACCGCGACCAGCCTCGAGAGAACTGGGCACTGACACCCGACGGTACCCTCCGAGTAGAGCCGCCACGCCCGCTGGACCTCGACGCGCTCGACGCCGATGCGACGGGCGAGCCGAACGCGCCAGAAGGGACGACGCTCGGTCACATCCACCTGGAAGTGTCCTCGATAGCCGAATCACGCGCGTTCTACGTGGATACGCTGGGGTTCGGTGTGATGATGGAGCTGCCGCCGACGGCGCTGTTTGTCGCTGCGGGTGGGTACCACCACCACGTCGGGATGAACACGTGGAACAGTCGGTCAACGCCGGTCGACGGTCGTGGACTGGCGTGGTTCGAAATCGTGGTGCCGGACGAGGTCGCACTCGCCGCGGTTCGCGCGCGACTCGAAGACGCCGACAGACGGCCCACCGAACTCGACGAGGGTGTCCAAGTCGCGGACCCAGATGGAATCGCGATTCGACTTCGAACTGAGGCCTGAAAGCGGGTATCGTAACCGGTGGCCGCACTATGTTGGCGATTTCGTAACCATATCTGGTTTCGTTGCGCCTGCAGAACCGAAGAGAAATTGACCCCACGGCCCGTAGGACGCCCAATGGGAATTCAGGAGTCGTACCCGTTCGACGTCGAAGCCATCCGCGAGGACTTCCCAATCCTCGGGCGAAAGGTCGGCGGCGACGTGAACACGCCCGGTGAGGGCCCCGGCGACGACACGCCGCTCGTCTATCTCGACAACGCGGCGACGAGTCAGACGCCCGAGTCGGTCGTCCGAACCATCAGCGACTACTACCGCGGGTACAACGCCAACGTCCACCGCGGCATCCACCAGTTGAGTCAGGAGGCGTCGGTCGCTTACGAGGAGGCCCACGACCGTCTCGCCGAGTTCATCGGCGCGCCAAACGGTCGAGATGAGATGGTGTTCACCAGGAACACCACCGAGAGCATGAACCTCGTCGCCTACGCGTGGGGGTTAGACGAACTCGGGCCGGGTGACCGGGTCGTGCTGACGGAGATGGAACACCACGCCTCGCTGGTGACGTGGCAACAGATAGCCAAGAAGGTCGGCGCGGAGGTGACGTACATCCGCGTGGACGACCGCGGCGAACTCGACGTGGACCACGCCGCCGAACTCATCGACGACTCGACGAAGATGGTGAGCGTCGTCCACATCTCGAACACCCTCGGCACCATCAACCCCGTCGCCGAACTCGCAGAGCTCGCCCACGACGTTGGCGCGTACATCTTCGTCGACGGCGCGCAGTCGGTCCCGAACCGACGGGTCGACGTCGAGGCCATGGACGCCGACTTCTTCGCCTTCTCGGGCCACAAGATGCTCGGCCCGACGGGCATCGGTGGCCTCTACGGCAAGCGCGACATCCTCGACTCCATCGGGCCGTACCTCTACGGCGGCGACATGATTCGCCGGGTGACCTACGAGGATTCGACGTGGGAGGACCTGCCGTGGAAGTTCGAGGCGGGAACGCCGCCGATCGCACAGGGCATCGCCCTGGCCGCGGCCGTCGACTACCTCGAAGACGTCGGACTGGACGAGGTACGCCGCCACGAGGAGTTGCTCACCGAGTACGCCTACGACCGTCTCTCCGAGCACGACGACGTGGAAATCTACGGCCCGCCGGGAGACGAGCGCGGTGGTCTGGTCTCCTTCAATCTCGACGGCGTCCACGCCCACGACCTGTCGAGCATCCTCAACGAGTACGGCGTCGCCATCCGCGCCGGCGACCACTGCACGCAACCGCTGCACGACAAACTGGGCGTCGCCGCCTCCGCCCGCGCCTCGTTCTACCTGTACAACACCCTCGAGGAGATAGACACGCTCGTCGAGGCCGTCGACGGCGCTCGGGAACTGTTCGCCTGAACCTCTAGATTCGATTCGTCACCGGGCAGTCCCCACGGGATACTTCGTTCTCGAACTCGGATTCTCTGGCGAATGGCTCTCGAACGCGTCTGCGACGCCTGCGGACGGCGCACCCACGACCCACGCGCCCGCTGTGAGTGCGGCGAACCGCTGTGGCTCGTCACCGACCCCCGTGGTTTCGACTGGAACGACGTGACCGATGCGCCCGGGATGTGGCGCTACGGGGCACTCCTGCCGTTCGATTCGCCCGGTGGCGTTGCCGACGCCGCGGGTGGAACGCCGCTGGTTCGGACACCCCGGCTCGACGACTTCACGGGAGTGACGGTGTACGTGAAAGACGAGGGAGAGAACCCGACCGGGAGCTTCAAGGACCGCGGGAGTGCCCTCGGCGTAGCCGCCGCGCTGGCCGACGGACGCGAGCGAGTCGGCACCGTCTCTCACGGGAACATGGCGATGAGTACCGCGTCGGTCGCCGCGGGGGTCGGACTCGACTGCGTCGTCCTCGTCCCGAGCGACGTGCCGCCGGAGCGACTCGCCCACATCGTCCAGTACGACCCGACGCTACTCCGCGTCGACGGCGACTACGGTCGGCTGTACGAGCAGTCGCTCGAACTCGGGGCGAACTCGGGGACACGATTTCTCAACTCCGACGTGCCGCTCCGGGTCGAGGGGCAGAAGACGACGGCACTCGAAGTGTGTGAGTCGTTCGCACCCGGAGTTCCCGACGGCCTCGTCGTCCCGGTGAGTAGCGGCGGTCACGCCAGCGGTATCTGGAAGGCGCTCCGCGAGCTCGTCGAGGCCGGTGCCATCGACCGACTCCCGCGACTGTACCTCGTGCAGGCGGCCGCCTGCGCCCCCATCGCAGCGGCGTTCGAACGCGGCGACGAGAGAGTGACGCCCGTCGACGGTGCCGACACCGTCGCGTACTCGATTGCCAACGCAGGCCCTCCGAGTGGGACGCGAGCGCTGGCGGCGGCCCGCGACACCGGTGGCGGCGTCGTCGCGGTGACCGACGACGAAATCCTCGCCGCGCAATCGGCGTTCGCACGACGGGCGGGCTTCAGCGTCGAGACGGCGTCGGCGACGACGCTGGCGGGCGCGAGGAGGCTAGCCGAAGCGGGGAAACTCGACGCGGACGACGACGTGGTGCTGGTCGCGACCGGGAGCGGATTCAAAGAACGAGCCGCGTCGTCGAAACCAGTGAACGTGCCGGTGGTGACACTCGACACGCTGGAGACGGTGCTGTCGGGCGAGGTGGAACTCGAGCACGTGTGAGAGCGAGTCGGCGGCGCGAAACCGGCGCACTCGGAATCCTTTTGGGGCACAGACGCCTATCCGGCAGTAGCTATGGGCATGGGCTCCGACATGTATCGGCAGCAGATTCTCGACCACTACAAGAACCCGCGAAACTTCGGCGAGATGCAGGACCCGACGTTCTCGCACGTGGGCGAGAATCCGTCCTGTGGCGACACCATTCAGATGGACGTTCGTCTGGAAGACGACGGCGAGACCATCGAGTACGTCACGTTCGCGGGCGACGGGTGTGCCATCAGTCAGGCCAGCGCGAGCCTGCTCTCGCAGAAACTGCCGGGGACGACGCTCGACGAACTGGACGAGATGGACCGCGACGACGTCGTCGAGATGCTCGGGGTCGACATCAGCCCGATGCGAATCAAGTGCGCCGTGCTC
>JBNJGG010000082.1:0-12213 GCA_051747545.1 Halobacteriota archaeon
AGTACTCGGTGGCGCGGGGTGGGTCGCACAGAACGGCCTCACGACCGGCCCCCGGGCGGTCACGGTCGACACCATCGAGGCGCGCGGTTCGACCGAGGTCTCCAGCGAATCCCGACACCGGGGACGGTGATACTCGTCGACCTGTTCGCCACGTGGTGTTCGCCCTGCATCAGACAGATGGAGGCGCTCACGGCGGTCCACGAAGCCTTCCGGGACGACGTGGCGTTCATCTCGGTCACGGACGAGCCACTGGCAAACGGCCTGACGCTCGACGACATTCGTTCGTGGTGGTCCGAACACGGGGGCAACTGGACGGTTGGACACGACCCAGAGGGTCGGGTGATGGCCGCCCTCGGCGGAAATAGCCTCCCGTTCCTGGCGGTGTTGGACGCCCGCGGCGACGTCGTCTGGACGCACTCGGGAGTCGCTGGCGAGGCACAGTTGCGGGCGAACGTCGAACGCGCACTCAAGGGCGACACCTGAGTCGGGGGTCGATGGATGCGACACCTGAGTCGGAGGCCGACGGATGGTTGATGCGGCCCTCGTCGGGACGCTCACCTTCGCCGTGAGTGCCGGCGTTGCGACCTTCTTTGCCCCCTGTGCGTATCCCCTCCTCCCGGGGTACGTCGGCTACTACCTCAGTCGAGAGGAGGCGGACTTTCGGGGCGCGCTCGTCCGCGGGGTTGCGGCGACGGGTGGCGCACTCGGGACCCTCGGCATCGTCGGCGCTGGCCTCCTGACTGTGGGACACGCGCTGGTCTCTCGACTGGTGGTGTTAGAACCGCTGGTCGGCGTCGCGCTCGTCGTCCTCGGGGGGCTCCTGTTCGTCGGGCGAGGGCCCGAACTCCGCGTCGTCCTCCCCGAGCGACGTGCGTCGGTCTGGGGGTTCGTCCTGTTCGGGGCGGTGTACGCCCTCGCGGCCGCGGGGTGCGTCGTCCCCGTCTTTCTGGCGGTAGTCACGCAATCGCTGACGCTCCCGACCGGTCAAGCGGCGGTCGCACTCGCCGCGTACGCGGGGTCGGTGTCGCTCCCCCTGGCGGGCGTGACGCTGCTTTCGGCGGCCGGGTCCGACGCGCTGCGCGGACTGAATCGACACCTCGGATCGATCCAGCGCGTCGCCGCCGCAATCATGATTCTCGCGGGGGTCTGGCAGATTCACCTCTCGCTGTCGTATCTCGGTGTCTACTGAGTGACCGTCGGCACGGGACTGAACCACCGTCACGAAGTCACAGACCGAAGAGATCGAGGTCACTGAACGAAGCGCAGTCACTGAATGGAGCGCGATCACCGATGGAACGGAGCGCGATCACTGACGGGATGAAACGCAGTCGCCGACGGGGTAAGGTGGACGAAACCCGGTACCGACGAACCGACCACGTTTTCCCGACGCATCTCTAGTCGCAGGTATGTGTCTTGGTCGGCGCGTTCGCGCCCTCCTCACGGGGACGCTGTGCCTGCTCGCGGCGATACCCCTCCTAACGACACCCGTCGCCGCTCACGGGCCGACGACGCGGTTCGAGGTCCCGATTCCGCTCTCGCTGTTGTTCGTCGGCGCTGGGGGGACCGTCGCGCTCACGGCGCTCGTTCTCGTAGTTGGAGACGACTGGTTCGACGGCGACGATGGAACCGCGGCAAACGGGGGTGCGAGCGCCGCAGACGGTGACGGAGTCGCCGGGGGGACGCTCCTGACCGTCCCGCCTGCCGTCGTCGACGTTGTTCGGCCGTTCGGTCGCGTCCTCTTTCTCGTCCTGGTGGTGGCTGCACTGTATGACGGCGTTGCCGGGCCGCAGACCCCCGGGAGCAACTTCGCCACGCTCTTCGTCTGGCCGGTCTGGCTGAAAGGGCTCGCACTCGTCGCCATCACCGTCGGAACGCCGTGGCGAGCACTCGCGCCCTGGCGGACGATTCACGACGCGCTCTCGTGGGTCGAGGGAGAATCCGTCCGGCTACGGCCGTACCCGGCGTGGCTCGACTACTGGCCCGCACTCGGTGGATTCGTCGTTCTCCTCGGTATCGTGGCGAACCTGACTCGAATCCCACAGGACCCCGTGCAGACGGCGGCGCTCGTGGCGACGTACGCGCTGACGATGGTCGTCGGCGGGGTCGTCTTCGGAACCGAGTGGTTCGAGCGCGTCGACCCGCTCGCGGTGCTGTACCGCCTGCTCGGGCGGGCGGCCCCACTCGGCGTCGAACGGACGGCCGACGGCGGGTGGACGCTCGGCGCGCGCCGCCCGTGGGCGGCCTGCCGAGCCTCGGTCTCCTCACGCGCACTCGCGTGGTTCGCCGTGGCCGCCGTCTACACGGTCACGTTCGACGGATTCGCCGCGTCGCCGATGTATCAGACGCTCTGGTTCCGCACGCGCGACCTGCTCGAACTCGGCCCGAGCGTGAGCGTCCTGCTCTACCTGGGGGGGCTCGCCGGGTTCGTCGTCGCCTACGTCGTCATCGCGCGTCTGGTCGGCAGTCTCGCAGCCATCGAGAGACCCGAACTGGCGCTCGCGGCGACGCTCGTTCCCATCGCTGCCGGGTACGAGGTCGCTCACAACTACGGCTACGTCCTGACGTTCCTGGGACGACTGCCGACGGTCGTGGGCGCGTCCGCCGTCGACCCTCTGGCGTGGCTGTCGATCCCCGTCTTCTGGTGGTCGCAAGTCGCGCTCGTGGTCCTCGGGCACGTCGTCGCCGTCGTCGCCACACACGGCGTGGTCGAGCGGCGTCTCGGCGATCGTCACGTCGCCGAATTCGACGGCGACGACTCGCGACGAGCTGCACTCGCACACGCCCCCATGGTCGCCCTGATGGTCGGGTACACGGTACTCTCGCTGTGGGTCGTTTCCCTCCCGGTTGCGTGAAGGCGATTCGCTGGAACCCGTCGGCGGCGCAGACTCCGATTCTCTCCGACGAGGACGCATCGCGGTGAGTCGAGGGTTCGTGTGTCGAACCCCGAACGCAGAGAGACGCCGTTATACCGTTTGGGTAACTACTGAGGACGATGCGACCTGTCACCGTCGTCGCCGTCGTCGTCGTCATCGTCTTTCTCGGCGGTGTCGCCGCACTCGGGGTCGGTGACATCGCGACGGGCGATTCACTCTCACCGGTCTGGATAAGCGATACCGGGCGCGACATCTCGGCGAATCACCACGCCGCCGCCGTCGCCGACGGGAGGGTGTTTGCACCGATAAGCGGTGCCGACCGAACCGGGACGTGTGCGCTCGTCGCCCTCGACGCCTCCGACGGGGGTACGCTGTGGGATTACCCCATCCCGCCGGCAAACTGCACCGTCCACTCGGTCGCCGACCCGGCCGTCGCCGACTACGACGACGACGGCGTCCGAGAGGTCATCGTCGCCACGACCGAGCGGGAAGTAGCAGGATTCGACCCGGAGACGGGGACGAAGGAGTTCGCTCACCCGCTTGCAGACTACGGCTACACCCAACCGGTCGTCGCGGACCTCGCACCCGAGTCGGGGACCGAAATCTCGGTCGTCGACGTGACGGGGACGGTGTCCGTTCGCTCGGCCGAGGGCGACGTGCTGTGGCAGCGGGACCTCGAAAATTACGTGTGGGCCCAACCGGTCGTCGACGACTTCGACGCCGACGGCGCGCCGGACCTGCTCGTCGGGGGACGCGACGGCAACGTCACGCTCTTTGCGGGCGACGGAACCACGACGTGGCGCTCGAAAGTCGGTCAGGGCGGGTCGGTCTCGTGGCTCACGACCGGACAGGCTGACGAGGACCTCGCACGGGAAGTGTTCGTCGCTACCGTCGGAGGGAGCGTCACGGCCGTCGACGGCGCTACCGGTGACTTGGAGTGGACCGCGTCGGTCGGTGACTTCGCCGCAGTCGGTGGATTCGGTGACGGCGACGCCGACGGGACCCCTGAAGTGTACGTCGTCACGAAAGACGGTCGACTACGAAGCGTGGACGCGACGACGGGGACCGTCGAGTGGACGACGACGGTCACCACCGAACGCGTGCAGATGATGCCGCCGCCGAGTCTCGCAGACCTCGACGGCGACGGAGACCTCGAAATCGTCGCGCCGGGCAACGACGGCACGGTGTCCGTCGTGGACCCCGAGACGGGCGACGTGCTGGCCGACTACAACCGCGACGTCCCGATTTTCACGCACGCGACGCTGGCCGACGTTGACGGCGACGACGACCCGGAAGCGATGGTCGTGTACGCCGACGGTCGAGTCGTCGCGCTGGAGTACGAGAGCGGGTGAGTCCTGGCCCAAATCGAGGCGGTGTTCTCCACGAACGTGACTCGGACTCTCGTGACCACTGACCGAACGGCTCGGACTCCCGTGACCACTGACCGAACGGAGACTACAGGCCCGGCACGTCACCCGTCGGCGTCGGGAGCGTGCGAAGGTTTCGAGGTGGGACGAGGAAGTTCCCGCGTCGTCGGACGAAGATGTACTCGAGGATGCCGTTGTTCACTCGCTGTCTGATGGCCGGAACGTCGGTGAGGTCCGCGCCGTTCATCGCCTCTCTGACTGCCTCGAACTCCGAGATACCCCGTTGTAACGACGGGAAGTGGAGACTGGCAACGTCGTCGTCGGTCGATTCGAAGTGTCGCCGGAGCAGGCGCACGTCGCCGTTCTCGTCTCGGTTGGCTCGCGCCGCCTTCTGTGCGTGGCCGACCCGACCGTACTCTTCGGCCTGCTCGCGGATGGTGTCGATGATTTCGGGCGTCAGGCCGTTGTCGTCGCCGAGATTCGTGCCCACCCCGTCGACCATGCCTCGCTCGGCGTGGAGCGGGCTGAACATCTCGGCGACCCGGTCGTCGAAGTCCTGCTCGACGTACCAGTCCTCGAGTCGCTGCCTGAGGTTGGCGACGTGCTTGGTCGTCCCACCGGCGAACGGTCCCGAGCCGAGCGTGACGTAGTCCTCAGTCGCTTGATTCTTGGCGAAGCCGGCGGTGAAACCCATGAACAGCGGGGACTCCTTCGGGACGTGATTTCCCTCGGGGACGCCCGAAACGTCCTGTCGCTCGGCGGGCATCCCGGGTCCGACGAAGCCCGTCCGTCTCGAATCGACGGAGAACACCTCCGCGAGGGTGGCATCGACGGCGACGCCGTTGGCATCGGATCGTTCACCGAGGAGTGCTTCCTCCGCGCCGAGGAGAGCATCGGGGCGGTCCGACGCGAGGTGGACCAGTGCGTCCTGCCTGTCGAGCACTGGCTCTTCGAACGACGAGAGGGGGCGAGGTTCGGGCAGATCCAGGTCGGACGGAAGTGAATCGTCGAACCGGTCGAAGTACGCCGGGGAGTAGGCAATCGAGTAGACGAGACCTCGGTGACTGCGCTCGTAGGCCCGGTCGAGGGTTCGGAGGGCCTGCTCGACGGTCTTCCGGTCGTTCTCACTCGGTGGCCCGCCACCGTCGAGAGTCAGGTAGAGGAGCAGTTGGTGCCGGGGGAGGGCGATGTTTCCGTAGTCGTCGGTTCGAACCACGTCGTTCCACGCGTGCTGGCGGCGAGGAAGACTCCCCCGGTCGTCGGTCCCCGGCGGAATCGGGTCCTCGAACGCGTCCAGGCACGCCGAGAGCGCACTCGCACCGCCGACGGCGACGGCCGCTTTCAGTACCTCTCGTCGCGTGAATCCCTCCCCGTCGAACATACCGGTGCTAGGTGGGTCGCCGGATTATGAGTTCTGGTACACTCCCAGAAACCCGGACGCCAGCAGACGCCCGCCCCGGCGGGTCGAAGTGCGCCACGAGTCGACACCGACGCACCGCCGTGACCAGCCAGGATAGATGAGCGAATGGACGTTCGACGCACACACCAATCTGCCTATGTCCTCGCGGTTACAAGGGTCGACAATGAACCGGCGACGTTACCTTCGGCTCACCGGAACCGCGGTCGCCGTTGGCGCTGCAGGCTGTCTCGGTGGGGGCAATCCGAACGTCACGCTGGAAGACCAGCATCCAGAGGTAGAGAGCGAAGCGCTCGCCTACCCGGCGTGGGGTGAACGCCTCCCGGACGTCTCCTTTCAGGACCCGCTCGGTGGCGAGTCGGTGAATCTCCGCGAGGTGGACGAGACTCGATTCATCACGTTCATCTTCACCAACTGCCAGACGGTGTGCCCACTGCTCACCTCCGCACTCCAGAAGGTGCAGGTCGACAGCATCGAGAACGGCTACGCCGACGAAGTCCGCTTCTTCCCGGTCTCGTTCGACCCCGCGCGCGACGACGGTCCGCGGTTCCGCGAGTACGCCGAGCAAATGCACGTCTCCCTCGAGGCGAACAACTGGGCGTTCCTCCGTCCCGCCGACGAAGCCACCGCAAAGGAGAAGATAAACGACGAGTTCGGCGTCGGCTTCGAGAAGCAACCGATGGAGGACTCGGACAACTACATGTTCGGCCACCTCGCGCTGATACTGCTCGTCAACAGCGAGGGCTACGTCGAGCGAGCGTACACCGAACAGAATCCCGACGCCGAGCAGCTCATCACCGACCTGAAGAAAGTTCGCTGAGGCGAACGCCGCACGTCCGTGCCGTCGGTGAACGCCGCACGTGAGTCGTCGCCCGAGCGGGGTGTCGCACCGAAACTGCAGTGACCCCGAGTGGCGAGTCAGGCTTCGACGGGTGTACCACAACCCGTAATTATCCAACCCACCTAGTCGAGCCAATGAAACGTCGGCAATTCCTCGCGACCGCCGGAGTCGGTCTCACGGGAGCGATAGCCGGGTGCTCGGGCCTGTTCGAGACCACGACGAGTCGAGAGCCCCCGCTGGTCGAAAACCGCCCGAGTTCGCCCTACATTCCGACCCACCGAGAAGGCATGTCGATGGTCGGAATGGGGAAGGCAGGCGACATCGCCGTCGTCCTCTTCTACAGCTACGCACATCGGTTCTGGGTAATCGAGAACGAGGACGGCGAGTACGTCGCCGAGGTGGTACCCATCGACGGCGACGACGCGGTCCACCTCATGGCGACGCCGTTCGACCCCGAAACGAACACCGTCGTCCCCGACACCGGTCTCTCACTCGAAATCACCCGCGATGGGACCCTCGTGAGTCAGGAGGTCATCTACCCGATGCTCTCTCAGCGAATGGGCTTTCACTACGGGGCAAACTTCCCACTCGACGGCGACGGCGTTTACGACGTGGCCGTCAGCGTCGGCGGCCTCGGCGACAACGTCTCTCGGTTCGGTTCTTACCGGGACAGGCTCGGCGACCCTGGCAGCGTCGAAATCAGCTTCGACTACAGCGAGAGCGAGCGAAACGAACTGGCGTACGAACTGCTCGAAGACAGACAGGGGCAGACGGGGTCACTTCCGCCCATGGCGATGGAAGGCGTCCCCGTCGGCACCGCGCCGTCGTCGCTTCCGGGTGAGTCGCTCGGTGCCGGAACGGCGGGAGGCGCGCAGTTCGTCGCTGCGGCAATCTCTGAGGAGCGATTCGGCGAAACGCCCTATCTCGCTGTCTCTCCCCGAACGCCGCACAACGGCCTCGTTCTCCCCGGGATGGCGGTCTCGGCGACCGTGGCCCGCGACGGAGACACCGCCTTCGACGGGCGGCTGACGCCCGGACTCGACCCGGAAATCGGGTTTCACTACGGGGCTCCGGTCGATGACTTGAGCGCCGAAGACGGCGTCGAACTCGTCGTCGACACGCCACCGCTCGTCGCCCGCCACGAGGGATACGAGACGGCGTTTCTGGAAATGGGAACTGTGGCGTTGTCGGAGTAGTTAGACGAAGGGTGGCCCGGTTGCGACGGACGGCCGAGGTACGACTCTTCCAGACCTCCCGCGTCGTGAACAGACGAACCCGGCCGTGTCCACGGGCGCGTGGAGACAGCCATTTGTCGGGCCGTTCCCTACGGGTGGTATGGGTCCGATGAGTCGTGAGCGCGCGACCCTTGCGCTGGTCGTGTGGGCGGTGTTGGTCTCGCAGGTACTACTCTACCCCGGCGTGGCCGACCTCATCACCGCACTCGGTGCCCCGTCCGACATCGGCGCTGCCATGTGGTTTCTCGTCGCCGAGTTCGCCGCCTTCGTCGTCTTCGCCGGACTGTGGGGTGCGCTCAGCGATTCGACCGGCCGACGCGTCCCGTTGATTTCACTGGGCGCACTCGGCGGGGCCGCGGGGTACCTCCTCCTCGCGGCAGTCCCGACGTGGGGGCTGTCGTTTCCTGTCGTTCTCGCTCTCCGGACCTTCGGCGGTGCGATGACCATCGGCGCGTTCTCGCTGTCGCTGACGATGCTGATGGACCTCTCGGGGGGACACGGTCGGAACATGGGCGCGGGCGGAATCGCCATCGGCCTCGGGGCCGCCGTCGGGTCGGTCATCGGCGGCCGACTCACCACGGTCGACCCGCTGTGGCCACTGTACGCCGCCGCCGCGCTTCTCGTCGTCGTCGCCGCCGCCGCCTGGACCGTCACCGACCGATCACCCCGAAAGCGACGCATGGCAGTCGGCAGGATACTGACTGGCCTCCGCGAGCGTCCCGAGCTGAGCGTCCCCTACGCCTTCGGCTTCATCGACCGGTTGACCGCCGGGTTCTTCGCACTCGTTGGCATCTACTACTTCCGGGACGTGTTCGGTCTCGACGCCGCCGGTGCGGGGATGGTGCTCGCGCTGTTTTTCGGCCCGTTCGCACTCCTGCAGTATCCGCTGGGGACGCTCTCGGACCGAATCGGTCGCTTCGCCCCGGTCGTGGTCGGGTCGATGCTGTACGGTGTCGCAATCGTCGCTGTCGGGGTCGCACCGACCCTGACGCTGTCGGCGGCCCTGATGGTGCTGGTCGGCGTCTTCGGAGCGCTCGTCGCACCGGCGACGATGGCACTCGTAACCGACATCGCCGACCCAGGCGAGCGTGGCGCGGCCATGGGTGGTTTCAACGTCTTCGGAAGTCTCGGCTTCCTCACCGGCTTTCTTCTCGGCGGGAGTGTGGCAGACGGACTGGGATACCTCCCCGCGTTCGTCGCCGTCGGACTCATAGAGGTCGGTATCGCCATCCTCGCCCTCAGGGCGGTGCGGCGTATCGCGCCGAGCCCCGAGAAATCGACCGCCTCGCTGGGTGGGTGACGAACTCGTCGAGATCCCCGCGAGTCGCCGTCTCACTCGTGGCCGGTGATGGGGACCGGCTGATAGGGTTCTTCGAGGTACTCGACGTCGCTCGACGACAACTTCACGTCGAGCGCCTCGACTGCCTCTTCGAGGTGGTCGACGCTGGTCGTCCCGAGGATGGGGACAGTCACCCAGTCGTTCTGAAAGAGCCACGCGAGCGCAATCTGAGCCATCGTGACGCCCTTCTCTGCGGCGAGTTCTTCGACTCTAGCGTTGATTTCGGGGCCACCGCCCTCCCGGTACGGCCAGTCGAACATGTACTTGTCAACCGACCCCCGGTGAGTGGCGTCCGTCTCGTCGTGAGGACGGGTGAGATACCCCCGGGCCAGCGGCGACCACGACATGGTGGCGACGTTCTTTCGGTCGCAAAGCGGGAGCATCTCGCGTTCCTCCTCGCGGTAGACGAGGTTGTAGTGGTCCTGCAGTGTCAGAAATCGGTCGAGTCCGAGCCTGTCGCTCGTGTGGAGTGCCTCCGCGAAGAGGTGGGCCCAGGTCGTCGTCGCCCCGAGGTAGCGCACCTTCCCGCGCCTGACTGCGTCGTCCAGTGCACGCATCGTCTGCTCGATGGGCGTCTGATAGTCCCACCGGTGGATCTGGTAGAGGTCCACCGTGTCCATCCGGAGTCGCTCCAGACTCTTGTCGAGTTCCTGCTCGATGGCCTTGCGCGAGAGGCCGCCCGAGTTTGGGTTGTCCTCGTCGACCTGGAAGTAGCACTTGGTGGCGACGACCGTCTCGTCGTGGTGGCCTTCGAGTCCCCTCCCGAGGATGCGCTCGGATTCGCCCCACGAGTACATGTTCGAGGTATCGAAGAAGTTGATGCCGAGGTCGAGGGCGCGCTCGATGAGTTCCAGGCCACCCTCCTCGTCGAGAACCCACGGCCGCCAGTCGGTTCGCCCCCAGCTCATACAGCCCAGACAGATGCGCGAGACCCGCATGCCAGTGTCACCCAGGGTGGTGTACTCCATGGACGGAGCACAGTCCCGGATGTGATAAAAAGCAAGGACGGTCGACACACGGGGGCCATCACCACCGAGTGAGCGGCACGCTCAGCGTTTATCAGGGTGGGTGACGTACCTCTCGAGAGAGAGAGAGGAGTGGTCCCTCTCGTGAGGTGTTAGACATGCAACGACTGGCAATTCGACGCACGCTCGTGCTCCTCCTGGTCGCGGTGGTCCTGTTTGGAAGCCTCCCGGCCATCGCGAGCGCACAGAGCACAGAGCGAACCGGTGGGGTCGTCGTGGTCGAAGCTGACGAGACGGTTCCGGGCGACCTGAACGCCGTCGGGGGGACGGTCGTCGTCCGTGGTACCGTCGACGGGAACGTCGAGGCGACCGCGGGTACGGTGGTCGTCGAAGGGACCATCGGCGGTGACCTCGAAGCCGTCGCCGGATCGATCGTCATCGAAGGGACCGTCGACGGCGACGTGGGTGCTGCAGGTGGGAGCGTCCTCGTCCGCGAGCAGGCCGAAATCGGTGGCACGCTCGAAGCCGCCGCTGGAAGCACACGGCTGGAAGGAACCGTCGGTGGCGACGCACGCCTCGCAGGTGAGGAAGTCGTCATCGCAGAGACGGCCGTCGTCGACGGCAACGTCGAGTACGACGCCGAAACCTTCACCGCCAGCCCAGACGCCACCGTCGGTGGGACGGTGACGCAAACGGAGGACCTCTCTATCGACGTCGCCCCGGCGTTCACCGTTCCCGGTGACTTCGAAGGCCCGACGGTACCGACGTTCCCGTCGGGTATCTTCGCGGCCTACGGCTTACTGGTGAACCTCGTCCTCGGAGTGATTCTGCTGGTGGTCGCCCCCACGTTCGGTGATCGCGTATCCACGCTCGGACGAACCGACACCGTGAAAAGTGGAATCGTCGGCGTCCTCGAAGTCGTCGGCATACCGATTGGATTACTGCTGCTCTTTGTCACCATCGTCGGTATTCCGCTGTCGCTGGCGGGGTTCGTACTCTTCGCCCTGCTACTGTGGATAACGCAGGTCTACGGCGCGCTCGTCGTAGGCACGTGGCTACTGTCGCTGGCCGGTACGGAGAATCTCTGGGGAGCGCTCGTGCTCGGAGTCGTTTTGCTCGCGGTACTTGCGGTCGTTCCGTTCGGTAGCGTCGTCCAATTTTTCATCCTCGCCATCGGACTCGGCGCGTTCACGCTGGCCTTGCGCGAGCGACACACCGGCGGCGGTGACCGAAAGACTGGAGAGTCCGACGAGCGACCCCGAGAGGGCTCACCGGCGTCCTGACCACGGGACCGCCTCGACGGGCTATCGGCTCATGGAGTCACCGTTTCCCGACGGGGAAGCGAGCCAGAAGCGACCCGAACGCAACGCTCTCGGTGCGTGTTCCGCGACGCGATATGCGGAGGTTCGACCTACAGTCGCTGGAGGTTCTTCGCCCGCGGACCTTTATCGGCCTTCTCGATGTCGAACTCGACTTCCTGCCCCTCTTCGAGGTCCGGACCGCCGATGTCCTCCATGTGGAAGAACACGTCGTCGTCGGATTCCTCAGTTTCGATAAAACCGTAGCCGCCGGTGTCGTTGAAGAACACCACAGTGCCAGTCGCCATTGCGGTTTAACAGATGCGAACGAAGCAAATAAGGATTCCGGGGAGTTCCTCAAAAAGCGCAAGAAGCCCGTTCGAACCGGGTCGAATCCTCGGATTTCGTGACGGAACTGGCTACTGGTGCCGGTCACTTTCGACGCACTCGAACGGCGTTCTGCAGTCGGTCTGAAGGCGGGTACTATCGGGGGTCAGGCCGCGAAGGCCAGAGAGATAGCGTCCGAGAAGTCGACGTCGCCGTCGTCGTCGAAGTCGAGCGCGGCACGCTGTTCCGCCGACAGACTGCTGGTGTCGGCGAAGGCGAGTGCGATGGCGTCCGTGAACGTGGACTGTCCGTCGCCGTCGACGTCCTCGTAGAGGCCATCACCGTCGGTGTCGGTCGGAACCGACCCGCTGCTGCCCGAGATGGACGCCGTGAACAGGGGTTGGACCTGCGTGAAGCTCACGTAGCGCGTCGAGAAGTGGTCCACTTCGAAGGCAATCCACGAACTGTTGTTCGCGTCTTGCGTGCCGTAGACCAGGTGTTCACCGTCGAGGTACGTCGCGAGGTTGTCGACGTTCTGGGAGGCACCAACC
>JBNJGG010000083.1:0-12142 GCA_051747545.1 Halobacteriota archaeon
CGATATCGGAACGCTCGATGCCGTCGTCATCGACGGCTATCCGGGGACTCGGATGTCGACCTACCAGCAGGCGGGGCGGGCGGGCCGGGGTGACGACCCCGCCCTGGTCGTCCTCGTCGGCGGCGAGGACCAACTCGACCAGTACCTGATGCAGTCCCCCGGTGACTTCTTCGAAGGTGACCCAGAACGGGCAGTCTGTGACCCCGAGAACGCCCACCTCCTGCCCCTCCACGTCGAGTGCGCCGCCGCAGAGAACTGGCTCTCGACGGCCGACGACGCTCACTTCGGCGGGCAGTTCCCCGGCGTCGTCGCCGACCTCGCGGGTGCCGACCGCCTGGAAAGGCGAGACACCGACCGCGGGCCGCGATGGATTCACGCAGGCGACGGGAGCCCCCAGCACCGGATGAGCCTCCGGACCATCGACGACAGCACCATCGACCTGCTGGACCGACGCACGAACGAGGTCATCGCGTCGCTGTCGTTCGCCGACGGCCTCCGCGACGCTCACCCCGGTGCAATCTACCACCACCAGGGCCAGTCGTACGAGGTCAAATCGCTGGACCTTGCCCGGGGCGTCGCCGAATTACAGCCTACGTGGGCCGATTACTACACCCGAGTGCTGACCGAGAAAGAGATCAAAGTCGACGAGGACGTCGAGCAGAAACCGCTGTCGGCCCGTCCGGAGACCGCGGTCCACTTCGCGAACGTGACGGTTCGCGAGCAAATAGTTGGCTTCGAGCGACGCGACCCTCGTCGCGCTGAGGCTATCGGCCGACAGTCGTTGGCCCTGCCGGAGACGACGCTCGAAACGAGCGCGCTCTACTTCACCGTTCCCGAGGACGTGGCCACGGAAATGCGAGCCATCGGCGACTTCAACGGCGGCATCCACGCCGCCGAACACGGCATGATTTCGCTGTTCCCGCTGTCGGTGCTGTGTGACCGCGCCGACATCGGCGGCGTGTCGACGCCGCGGCATCCCCACACCGGACGGAGCACCATCTTCATCTACGACGGCTATCCCGGTGGCGTCGGACTCGTTCGAAGCGGCTACGACATCGTCGAGGAGTTGATGGAACAGACCGCCCGGCTCGTCGATGGCTGTGCGTGCGAGTCGGGGTGTCCGGCGTGCGTCCAGTCGCCGCACTGCGGGAACGCCAACGAACCGCTGGCGAAGGAACCCGCTGTGGTGTTACTCGAGCGTCTCGTCGGGATTCGAACGTCGAGCGACCCGCCCTGACTGTTCGCTTCACAGAACCGCACGGTGGTGCCAGCAGTGTCGAGCGTGAAAAGACAAGATATTTTAGGCCACCCTAAAAATCGTACTGCGATGACAGAGGACATCTGCGTAATCGTTCCCACTATTCGAGAGTACGAGTGTGTCCGCTCGTACCTCTCGAACGCCCGGACCCACGGGTTCGACACGGATCGGCTGTTCGTCCTCCTCGTGACCGAGGACTTCTGCGACACGCATTCGATGGACCGAATGCTGGAGGAGGAGGGCGTCGAGGGTGCCGTCTTCGACGAGACGCGCCGGCGTGAGTGGTTCGCCAGTCAGGGTATCTCGGAGTACGACCACCTCGTGCCCGCGGCGAGTCACGCCCAGACGAGTTTCGGGCTGCTCTACATGTGGGCCGAGGACCGCTTCGAGTACGGCTTCTTCGTCGACGACGACACCCTGCCGCACGACGAGTACGACTTCTTCGGTCGCCACCTGTCGAACCTCGACTTCGAGGGCGAGGTCGAATCAGTGGCCTCCGACGAGCAGTGGGTGAACGTGCTCTACCAGAACGCCGCCGAGCACGAACTCTATCCGCGTGGCTACCCGTACTCGGCGATGGACGAGACCGTCACGACCGAGACCCGACACGTCTCGGACGTGGTCGCCTCACAGGGGTTGTGGACGAACGTCCCCGACCTGGATGCGGTGCGAATCCTGATGGACGGCGACCTCGAAGGGCAGGCACAGACCCGGACGACCGCCGAGGACTTCACCGGCGACTTCGTCGCCGCCCGGGGAAATTACCTGACCGTCTGCTCGATGAACCTCACGTTTCGCAGGGAGGTCATCCCCGCGTTCTACCAGTTACCCATGGACGACAACGAGTGGAGCGTCGGTCGGTTCGACGACATCTGGAGCGGCGTCTTCCTCAAGCGTGCGACCGACCTGCTGGACAAGGAGATTCTCACCGGGGACCCGCTCTGCGAGCACAACAAAGCGCCGCGACCGACGTTCGACGACCTGAACAACGAGGTGCCGGCACTCGAGCTCAACGAGTACCTCTGGGAACTCGTCGACGACGTGGAACCGACGAGTCGACGAGGCGCGCGGGGTGAGACGGAAGGCGACGCCGCGGCCTTCGCCGCCGTCTACGACGCGATGGCAGAGGAACTCGCCGAGAGGGACTGGTCGGCGTACACGAACGGCGACTTCCTGAACTACGTCGGCGACCACATGCGAGACTGGCTGGACTGTCTGGATGCACTCGCCGCGCCGCGCACGGAGGTGGTCGCCGATGACTGACCGACGCGAGAGAGACGAATCGGCAGATATAAATGATTTAGGGGAGCCTAAATCAACTATGCACGGGGACGGTGAGTCGCACGGCCGAAGGCGGCGCGACTTTTTGCGCGCCGCGGGAGCGGCGGGGCTCGCCGGCCTCGCGGGGTGCAACGCGTTCGACTCCTCTGGGACGCCGACGCCGTCAGCAGAGGGTGGCGACGGCGGAACCGGCGGCGACGGTGGCGACGGCGGGTCCGGCCAGATCGGGTCCGGGCGCTCGCCGTTCGGTGACCGGAACGTTTCCGGCGGTACGTCGATGACCGAGATGCCGTCGATGAGCGGCGAACTGACGCTGTACTCCGGCCGTGGTGAGGCGCTGGTCGGCGAACTCGTCGACTACATCGAGGAGTTGTACCCCGACCTCGACGTAGTGCCCCGATACAACGCTGCGGCCGAACTGGTCAACCAGATTCAGACCGAGGGCGGAAGCAGTCCTGCGGACGTGTTCTTCTCCGTCAACGCCGGCGCACTCGGCTCGCTGAAGGACGGCGGACGAACCCAGTCGCTCCCGGACGACGTGCTCGACTTCGTCCGCGAGGAGTTCCGCGACCCGGATGGCCAGTGGGTCGGTACGTCCGGGCGCGCCCGGACCCTGCCGTACAACACCGACCAGTTCGAGGAATCCGACATCCCCACCGACATCTTCGCGATCCCGGAGACGGAGGCGTTCGCAGACAACGTCGGCTGGGCTCCGACGTACTCGTCGTTTCAGGCGTTCGTGACGGCGATGCGCGTGCTCAACAGCGACGAGACGACGAGGCAGTGGCTCCGCGACATGCTGGACCTCGGCGTCGAACAGTACAACAACGAGTTCCTCGTCTCGCAGGCGGTCGCAGACGGCGAAATCGGCGTCGGTTTCGCCAACCACTACTACATCCAACGAATCCTCGCCGGCCGACCGGACGCACCCCTCGGGACGGCGTTCACCGAGGGCGACGCCGGGTCGATATTCAACGTCGCGGGGGCCTGCGTTCTCGACACCGCCGACGACGCAGCGTTGGCATCGAACTTCGTCCGTCACCTGCTGTCGGCAGAGGCACAGGACTACTTCGCCCGAACGACGTTCGAGTACCCGCTCGTCGAGGGCGTCGACCCGATAGGTCGGCTACCGAGTATCGACGAACTGACCCCCCCGCAGGACCTCGATTTGACGCAGCTATCCGACCTCGAAGGCACGGTGACGCTCATGCGGGAGGTGGGCGTCCTCTGAACACCGATACCAACGGACGACAGCACTGTCGAACCCCCTGATGACAACCGAAACCAAAACCGCAACGCGAGCGAGCGACTCCGCACAGTCTCGGCTACCGCTCGCGCCGACGGTTGCGAGCGCCGCCGTCGCCGCCGCGGTTCTGTTGCCGGTGCTGTGGCTCGTCAAGACGGCGTTCTCGGTCGGTGTCGACCAGGCACTCTCGCTGATGTTCCGACCGACCACGGTCGAGGTGTTCGTCAACAGCGCGATGCTGGTCGCTGCGGTCACGACAGCGTCCGTCCTGCTCGGGGTGCCGCTGGCGTATTTGACGGTTCGAACCGACCTCCCCTTCCGACGCTTCTGGACGGTGGCCGTGTCGCTCCCGCTGGTCATCCCCAGCTACATCGGGGCGTTCGCGTTCGTCTCCGCGTTCGGTCCCCGCGGGGCGTTTCTCCGACTGCTCGAACCGTTCGGCGTGGAATCGCTCCCCGAGATTTACGGATTTCCCGGCGCGGCGCTGGTTCTGACGCTGTACACGTACCCGTACGTATATATCACGACGCGAGCGGCGTTGAAGTCCTTCGATACGAATCTCGTCGACGCCGCGCGCACCCTCCAGCACACCCGCTGGGAGGCGTTCAAGCGCGTGACCGTCCCGCAAATCCGACCCGCGGTCGCCGCGGGAGCGCTCCTGGTCGCACTGTACGCCCTGTCGGACTTCGGAACGCCCGCTATCATGCGGTTCGATGCCTTCACGCGGGTCATCTACGTCGAGTTCAACTCCTTCGGGCGCGACACGGCGACGCTCCTGTCACTCCAGCTGGTCGCGGTCACGTTCGTCATCCTCGCCCTGGAGTCGCGCGTCAGCGGCAACGACACCCGATTCGGTGGCGGCGGACGCTCTCGGGACACCGTCCGACTCGGTCGATGGCGGTGGGTCGCGCTGGCCTTCTGTGCGGCAGTCGCCGGACTCGCGCTGGCGGTTCCGCTCGGAATCTTGGCGACGTGGTTCGTTCAGGGAACGAACGACGTGGGGCGCTCGCTCGCCTTCGAGCCCGAGTACGTGTACAACTCGGTGGGCGTCGCCGCCGCCGCCGCGCTCGCAGCGACGGTCGCCGGACTCCCAGTCGCGTATCTCGCGGCCCGACGTCGGGGACCGCTCACCCAGTTCTTCGAGCGAGCGACGTACGTCGGATACGCGGTTCCGGGCGTGGTGCTGGGACTGGCACTGGTCTACTTCGGCACCACCTACGCGACACCCATCTACCAGACGCTGTACCTGCTGGTGTTCGCCTACGTCGTCCGCTTCCTGCCGCAGTCGGTCGGGTCGATGCGGGCGTCGTTCCTGCGGGTGAATCCGGCGCTCCCGGAGGCCGCGCGAACGCTGGGTCGAACCTCGCTGGGCGCGTTCCGCACGGTGACGCTCCCGCTCGTCGCGCCGGGACTCCTCGGCGGCGCGGCGCTCGTCTTCTTGACGACGATGAAGGAACTGCCGGTGACGCTGTTGCTGCGGCCGGCGGGGTTCAAGACGCTCGTCACCCACATCTGGTCGGCCTTCGAGTCTGGTTACTTCGGATACGCCGCCGTTCCGGCGCTCATCCTGCTGTTCGTCTCGGGGCTGTCGATGCTCGTCATCATCTCACAGGAGGGTTACAATGTCAAATAGCACACTATCGTCACAATCGTCCGCGCAGCACAGCGCGACGGCGCACGTGTTGGAACTCGATGGCGTCTCGAAGCAGTACGCGACGGAAGTCGTCATCGAGGACCTCTCGCTCTCGGTGAGGGAGGGAGAAATCCTCACCTTGCTCGGTCCGTCCGGATGCGGGAAGACCACGACGCTTCGCCTCATCGCGGGGCTGGAACGAGCCAACGGGGGGTCCGTCCGACTGAACGGCGACGTCGTCACCGGCGGTGGAACCTTCGTCGCGCCGGAGGACCGCGGCGTCGGCGTCGTCTTCCAGGAGTTCGCCCTCTTCCCGCACATGACCGCCGCGGAGAACATCGGGTTCGGCCTCAACGAGTGGAGCGAGGCCGAGAGAGAAGCGCGCGTCCGAGAACTGCTCGACCTCGTCGGACTCCGGTCGCAGGGCGACAGTTACCCGGACGAACTGTCGGGCGGCCAGCAACAGCGCGTCGCGCTCGCTCGTTCGCTCGCACCGGAGCCGGCGATTCTCCTGCTCGACGAGCCGTTTTCCAACCTCGACGTGGACCTCAGGGTGCAGATGCGCGAGGAGGTCCGTCGCATCATCAAGCAGGCCGGCGTGACGGCCATCTCGGTCACTCACGACCAGGAGGAGGCACTGTCTATCTCCGATCGCGTCGCCGTGATGAACGACGGCGACATCGAGCAGGTCGGGCCTCCCGAACAGGTGTTCCAGCACCCCGAATCGAGGTTCGTCGCCGGCTTTCTCGGTCACGCGAGTTTCCTCCCGGGCTTCGTCGACGGCGACGTCGTCGAGACGGGCATCGGGTCCGTCTCGCGGGACCAGATTCACGGACTCGCATCCGAGTACGACCAGACACACATCGACATCCTCGTCCGCCCCGACGACCTCGCCGCCGAGGCCGTCGACGGGGTCGGGGACGGGCACATCGCGACACGAAGGTACCTCGGACCGACAATCCTGTACGACGTCAAACTGCAGGACGGGACGACGGTTCTGGGATGCATGCACAACCACGACGAACACGTTCCGCTCGAGCAGTCGGTGTCGCTGACCCTCCAGGCTAGCCACGAGCTGTCGTGGTTCCCGGTCGAGCAGCGGCCAGACTACCCGGATGGACAACGACCCAGTCGTTCGGCGGACGACTAGCCGCCCGTTCATGCGTCGGTCTCACAGTCGGTCGTCTCGCGTCGGTCTCCTCGCGACGCTCTCGTTGGCCGCTGTCGTCGGACTCCTCGTGTACGTCGTCTCCGTCGACCTCTTTCCGTATCACTCCGTCAACGACGACGAGGGCGTCTACCTCCTGCAGGCGTCGATGCTCCTCGACGGACAGTTGTTCCTCTACCCGGGAGCCCTGGCCGACGCGGTCAGGCCGTGGTTCTTCGTGGTCTCGGAACCACCCACTGCACCGGGCGGCGTGAGGATGTACTCGAAGTACTCGCCGGTCGCCCCGGCGCTGTTCGCCCTCGGGTCTGCCTTCGGAGTGCCCCGCCTGGTGCTGGGCGTCGTCGCGGCTGGAACCGCAGCGCTGGTGTACGTCCTGAGCGCCGCCGCGTTCGACCGGCGGGTCGGCGTCGTCGCGATGGTCACCCTCGCGGGCGCACCGCTGTTCCTCCTGTCGTCGTCGGTGTTTCTCTCGTACGCGCCGACGACGCTGTTGAACCTCGCGTTCGCCGCCTGCTACGTGCGTGCGGCGCGTCGGCAGTCGGTGCCAGCGGCGATTGCCGCGGGCTCGTTCGCCGGTCTGGCCTTCTTCTCGCGGCCGTACACGGCCGTGCTCTTCGCAGTACCGTTCGTCGTCCACGCGCTCTGGTCGCTCGCGCGGGCGTGGCAGACCCAGCGGTGGCGAGAGACGGCCGTCCGGACGCTCGCAGTCGGCCTCTCCGGCCTCGCGTTCGTCGGCCTAGCACTCGGTTACAACGCCGTGGTCACGGGCGACCCGACGGTGTTCCCGTACGAGGCGTTCGGCCCGCGAGACGGCATCGGATTCGGAGAGCGAGCGTTACTCGGCTACGAACAGGAGTACACTCCGCAGGTGGCCGCCGAGACCACCGTCGCAGTCCTCGCGATGCTGGCGACCGAGTGGACCGTCGCCGGCCCCCTCGGAACCGTGCTCGCCGCCATCGGCGCGGCGCTCGCACTCGCCGGCGACGACTCGCTCGGGCGGGCATCCCGGTGGAGCCGTGACGAGGGGACACCACGCCGGAGCCACGAACAGCGGAAGCGGCGCGCCGCCGGGTGGAAGGCCGAGGCTCCACGGAATCGAGGGGCGCGTAGCCGAGCCACCGCCGGTCGAGCCTCTCCCCGAGAAGTTCGTCTCCTGCTCGCGGGAGTGGTCCTCTCGGTCAGCCTCGGCAACGCCTACTTCTGGGGGAACCTCAACGGACTGGAGAACGGCCTGTTCGACCTGCTGGGACCGTACTACCACTTCGACCTGGTGCTGCCGCTCTCGGCGTTCGCGGCGGCGGGAATCGTCGGTCTCTGGCGTCGACTACGCTGGACGGTGAGGGGTCGGTTCGACGCGCCGACCGCCCGCCTCCTACTCCTCGCGGCGCTCGTCGTCTCGACGCCGGTGGTCGCCGCCGCGGAACTGGACGCCGTCGAAGAACCGGTCTCGGAGAATCGGCTCCGAACCGAGAGTCTCGCGGCGGCGTACGCCCCGTTCGAACGGCAGTCGTTCGACGACGCCGTGGTGTTCACGCCGGACACCTACGGCGACTGGCAACAGCACCCGTTTCAGTACCTCCGGAACGACCCCGGCTTCGACGGCCCGGTCGTGTTCGCGGTCGACGGCGGTCCCGAGCGGGACGTGCGCGTCCTCGATGCGACGGCGAACCGAACGCCGTACCGATTCACCTACCGCGGGGCGTGGACGGGGGCCGTCCGACCGGTGACGCCCGTCCTCCAACCGCTCGAGGTGCTCGCGGGAGACCGGATCGAGGCGACGACCACTGTGGGGGTTCCCGAGGGGATGCAGACCGCGTCGGTTCGAATCGAGACCGAAGACGGTTACGCCAGATACGTCGTCGAGGGGTTCGACCGGACGGTGACCGCCGAGTGGGCAGTCTATTCCGAGGGGGTCGCGGTGACGAACCTCGAGCAGGCCGCCGGTTCGGAGCGGGTGAGTTTGCCCGCCGACCAGACGGAAGTCGACCTCGTGGTGACGTTCGTCGACGACGCGGGCGCGAGCGTCACGTACCGACAGGAACTGACAGTCGACTCCTCCGGGGGGTCGCTCCGAGCGGTGTGGCCACCCGAGACACGAATCTGTCGGTTGACGACCGAGTGCGGCACCGAGGGGACGTGGGTCGGAGAGGACGGGACGTATCTGCCGGGCGTCTCCGTCGAGGTGGACGCGCGGGCCGTCGGTGAGACGAACTGACGGCGTTGACGACGTAGCGACCCACTACCGCCGACCAGCAGTACCGGGCCGGCCCGGCCGTTCGAGGACGGCGACGTGATCGACGGCCACCGCGCCGTCGTCGGCGACGGATCGCCCCGTGAGCAGGTTCGTCGGCGCGACATCGCCGACGACGACTCGTGCCACGTCGGTCCCGAAGTTGAGGAGGACGACGAACTCCTGCCCGTGGGCCTCGCGCGCGAACGCGACGGCGCGATCCGTGTCGCTCTCGTAGTCGACCCGTCGAAACGCCCCGTCGAAGCCGAGCGCAGGTATCCGCCTTCGGAGCGCCGAGAGCGCCTCGTAGTGGTCGCAGAACTCCTCGCGGGCGTGGTCCCACGCGAGCGCGTCGCGTCGCCCCCGCTGGCCGAGTTCTTGTCCGCCGTAGAGCATGGGTACGCCGGGAAGGGTGAAGAGCGCACCCGCCGAGGCCATCGCGGCGTCGACGCCGCACTCGACGAGGTACCTCGTTTCGTCGTGGTTCTCCTGATACAGCATGAACGCGGCGTGGTCGGGGAAGCCGACGGTCGCGCGCTGGTCGATGGCGTCGAGAATCGCGTCGGCGGGTTCGTCGCCCCTCCCCACCTGCCGGAGGACGAAGTAGAGCGTCGTGTCGAAGTGAACGTCGAACATCCCCTCGTGGAAGTCCGCGACGTAGGGAATCGTCTCGTCGAGGAGCAGGAAGTCCCCGTCGCGGTCTTTCACTCGGTCTCTGAGCTCCTGCCAGAACGTCCGCGGGACCGCCCACGCCATGTCGCACCGAAAGCCGTCGACGAGACCGGCCCACTCGTCGACCACGTCGAGGAGGTACCGACGAACGTCGAGCGCGTCGAAGTCGAAGTTCGCGATCTTCTCCCAGTCGAAGTACGTGCCCGGCTCGCCGCTATCCTGCCACTCGTACCAGTCCCGGTAGGCCGACTCCGGATTTCGGTAGGCGTCGCGGAAGAACGGGTGGTCGCGCGCGGAGTGGTTGAGGACGAGGTCGAACAGCACGCGCATCCCCCGGTCGTGGGCCGCCTCGACGAACGCCTCGTACTCCCGGCGAGTGCCGAGGTCCTCGGCGATGGCGAAGAAGTCGGTGATGTTGTATCCGTGTGGGGCGTCGTCGTTCTGCAGGACGGGCGTGAGCCACAGGCAGTCGACGCCGAGGGCGTCGAGGTGATCCAGTCGAGTTTCGAGCGCCTCGAACGTCGAGTCGGCCGTGACATCGGTTGCGAACCCCCGGACGTACACCTCGTACAGGGTCGCATCGGTCGTCCACGCGGGCGGGTCGTTCGGGCGAGTCACGCGAACGTCGCCGCCGTCACACTCGATACGGACGGTGTCGGCCACGCTGTGACCGTCGGCGTCACCGGTCGCGTCGGCGACGGCGACGGCGTGTACTCGGGTCACGGTGGGGAGGCGAGCGACCGGAATCCGGAGCGTCGAACCCTCGACCGAGGCGTCGGCGGCGTCGAGGTCGTCCCGGTCGTCGAGGAGGAACTCCACAGAGAGCCCTTCTCGGCGTCGGTGGCCGCGAGCGTGGCCGGCGTCTGCGGTCGTCGGTGGCAACCGGGGGTCGGCGCGGACGACGACCTCCGGCCCGTCGACATCCCCGTCGAGACGGATTCGGGGACGCCCACTCCGGCGCGCTGTCGACTCGTGGAGACCGCCGTACACGCTAGCGTCGTCCCCGCGGGCGGGCGGGAGCGCGGACCCGCTCGCGAACCCGGTCATGGTGGGAGAATCGAGCGCGTCGGAGTCGACCGTGCCGAGCCGACCGCTCTCCGAGAACGCCCTGACGGTGAGTTCGTGGCGTCCGTCGGGGGCGTCGAGGGCGAAGACGTACCGACCCGGCGCGTCGACGACCACGTGTTCGACCGGCGCGTCGCCGAGTCTCGCGTCGCTGGCGGGCGGCGCGCGCGCGACGTGCCACTCGTAGGACGCCTCCGGGACGGGGTTCCGAGGCGCAAGCTCCACGGCGTCCCCGACGGTGACGAACCGGGGGGGACCGGGATGGTGCATCGTTTCTCACCTGTGTTCGAGGGGGCTTTGGCGTTATCGTTCGTGAGTCGGTGCCGGAGATCGCCCTCGACGGACGGGTCGACACCTCGAAGGCGAGCGCGTCCACCCTCCCGATGGCAACGCATCCGCCAATACTTATGTTTCGAGCGGGTGGTTTCGACCCATGCGATTACGAACCGCGCTGAACGAGTACAAGCGCGACCGGGAGGGTCGCTTTCCCGAGGAGTGTCCGACCGTCGCGGGGGCCTTCTCGGGCCACGGCGACCGTCTGGTTCACGTCGCCCCGAACGGGTCCCTCCGCGATTACTCCGCGCCGCTGTCCGGACTCTACGGAATCGACCGCTCGCGGTTCGGCATCGAAACGGAACGCGGAACCCGCTGGTTCGACGAGCTCGACGCCGTCCGCCAGCACTACTACCACGAGACGAATCTCGTCGAAACCGAGTACGACGCGGGCGATTTCACCGTCCACCAGCACGACCTCACGCTGGGGCGGGCCCACGTCACGCACGTCGAACTCCGCGGTGCAGTCCCGAGAGACGCCCACCTCACGGCGTTTCTCACCTTCGCACCCGAAGGCCGCGAGACGCGCGTCGGACGGCTCATCCACCAGACCGCGGGACCCGATGGGGCCTCGGCAGTCGAGGTTTTTCACCGAATCGAACACGACTTCGTGACGGCGTCGACCGGTCTCGACGACGTTCGCGGCCAGATACCGGAACGGTTCGAGGAAATCCTCTCCGAGGAGGCCTTCGAGTTCCCCCGCGAGGCGGTTCTCGAACGCTACGAGGACACCCACCTCAGCGGCGACGTGGTCGTGAGCGCTCCCCTCGAACGGGACGGCCGGGCCCTTCGAACGACGCTCGTCACCCAGCTATCGAGTCAGGGCGAGGTGTCTCGTGAGGCGGCGCTCGCGGACCTGCGGCACTGCGCGAGTCGTCACCGAACGGCCGACGACCTGCGCGACGCGGCGAGAGCGCGGGCGGCGGTCTCTGTCCCGAGCGGGACCCCCCGGTCGCGTCTCGTCCGGGCGGACCTCCGGGCGCTGTCGTTGCTCACGGCACCGACCGGTGCCCGCATCGCGGGCCCGGAGTTCGACCCGTTCTACGCACACTCTGGCGGCTACGGCTACACGTGGTTCCGCGACGACGCGGAGACGACCAGACACCTGCTCGACGCACAGGAGGTGCTCGACATCGACGTTCGAGAGGAACTGGCCGACAGCGCGCGGTTGTACTGTGCGTGCCAACTGGACGACGGGAGTTGGCCCCACAGGGTGTGGGCCGTCGACGGCACCATCGCTCCGGGGTGGGGCCAAC
>JBNJGG010000084.1:0-12040 GCA_051747545.1 Halobacteriota archaeon
CGCGCAGACGTTCTCGTTCTGGGTCGGGAAGATCGACGCGCCGTACGTCTCGATTACGACCAGCGGTTCCGTCCGACCGACGGACCTCCTGGGTCAGAAACTCTACGCGCGATAACGCCGGTGTCGAGGCACAGGAAACCAGATGTCGTCGAGAGAGAGCGAACACAATCCCCATACACCCACCCCACCAACACCAGACATGCACTCTCGAGCGTACTGGGGCGGCGCGTTCGCCGCCGCCCTCTTTCTTCTCGTCCAACTCGGGGCGCTCGCCCTCGTGACGCCGTTCGAAGCGGCGGGGTATCAGACCGTCGAGGACCCCTCGGACCCGGTGAACAGCCTCCTCTACATCGGTGCCATCCTCGTCGCCACCGCAGTGATGCTCGCCGCGTTCAGGTTCGGACTCGACCAGTTCATCCGCGGGCTCATCATCCTCACCACGGCGATGCTGTCGTGGTACGTCTTCTCCGTCCTCGTGCCGCCGGTGCTGGTGGTCGAGACCGCTCTCGGCGGAGTCAACCTCCTCGCGGTGACTGCCTCCATCCTGCTCGCGGTGGCGCTGTTCGTCCACCCGGAGTGGTACGTCATCGACCTGACCGGCGTCGTGATGGGCGCGGCCGCTGGCGGCCTGTTCGGTATCAGTTTCGGCCTGCTGCCTGCAATCGTCCTGCTGGTCGTGCTCGCCGTCTACGACGCGATTAGCGTCTACGGCACGCGGCACATGCTCAGTCTCGCCGAGGGCGTGATGGACCTCCACATTCCGGTCATCCTCGTCGTCCCGCTCACGCTCTCGTACTCCCTGCTCCGCGAACCCGACGGACCATCCTCGGAGGCCGCCGCCGATTCCTCGGCAGAGACGACCGACGGCGGAGAAGGCGGCGACGGAACCGAGAACTCTGACGAGAGTTCGTCACCCGAACCCGGCGAGCGCGAGGCGTTCTTCATCGGTCTCGGCGACGCCGTCATGCCGACGGTGATGGTCGCCAGCGCCGCCTTCTTCTCGCCGGCGGCCTCCCTCGGCATCGCCTTCCTCCCGGCGCTCAACCTGCCCGCCCTGCTGGCGATGGTCGGCACGTTCCTCGGACTGGCGGTGTTGCTGTGGGCTGTGATGAAAGGTCGGCCCCACGCCGGATTGCCGCTGTTGAACGGGGGCGCTATCGGTGGCTATCTGCTCGGGTCCGCCATCGCCGGCGTCTCGCTGGTGAACGCGCTGGGCCTCGGGTCGTATCTGTGACTCCTCCGGGACCGTCTCCGTGACCGACGCCGAATCGTCTCTGTGACTCCTCTGGAGCTTCCCCAGTCGAGTCAGTCCCGTGGCTCGCCGGCGCCCTCGCGCACTTTCACCGCCATCCCGCTGTCGAAGTCGAGCATGGCCTCGGCTGCGAGTTCGGCCCGACCCACGCCGAGCAACCGGTCGTCGTCGTCGACGACGACGACTTCGTCACCCGGCCTGACCGCCGGGTCCACGTCGCGGACGAACTTCGCGAAGGCGTTCTTGCCCTCTCTGACGAACGGGTCGCTCTCGTCGCCGACGACGACCCGATAGGCGGGTGCCGACAGCGCGGCGACCAGGCGTCGGCCCCCGTCGAGTGCGAGCGTGAACCGCCCGTCTGTGGCGTAGGAGACTACCCGAGCGCCGCCCACTGAAACCTGTCGCGGCCGCCCGCTCGACGACCGAGTGAGTTCGATGCTCGCGTCGGCGGGAAACAGCGCGGTCCCCGCCCCAGCACCGAACTGGTAGTCCGCAATCGTCCGCAGGTCTGCGATGTCCTCGGTGTCGCCCATGGTCGAGTTGTCGCCTCCCTCCATTGAAAGCGGTTCGTTCTCACGTCTCAACGGGGGATTGACATGTTGGATTTATATGGGGCCACCCGTAACATCTGGTCATGGCCGCCATCGAAGCCCTCCAGCTAGCACTGTCTTCGTTACGTCGAAACCCCGTCCTGTTTCTCGGGGGACTCCTCCTCGGGGTGGTGTTGGTACCACAGAGTGCGCTCCAACTGGCAGGTGTCCCGCTCGTGCCCACGCTGTTGCAGGTTCTCACGTTCTTCGTCACGCCGTTCGTCATCGCGGGTATCGTCGGCATGGCTGACGAGTCGCTCGACGGCGAGACGACGTTCGGAACACTCACGTCGACGGGCCGCGACCGCTACCTTCCGTTGCTGTTCGGTAAGTTCATCGAGTTCGCCATCAACGTCGCCTTCGGCATCGTCGCCGTCATCGTGGCGGTGTTCGCGCTGTTCGCCGTCGGCCTCGGAGCGACTGCTGGCGGGGGATTCGACGCCGGCGCTATCGGTCTCGGAACCATCGCCCTCGTCGGCGGTGTGTTCCTCCTGCTGGTCCTGGCCTACCTCGTCGTGGTGTTCTTCATCCAGTTCTTCCCCGTCGCCATCGTCGTCGACGAGACCGACGTCGTCGAGGGATTCACCACGAGTTACCGCACGGTTCGCGCGAACCTCCTGAGTACTTTCGTCTACTCGATTATCCAATTCGCCGTCGGCGTTCTCGTGAGTCTGCCGTTTACGGGGTTCATCCTCTTTCGAACCATCCAGAACGCTCAGAACATGAGCCAGATGCCTGGCGGCCCGGCGGCACCCGGTGCTGGACAGTTCGGTGCACTCAGTCTCTTCTCGACGCCGGAAGTCGTGGCCATCTCGCTCATCTCCCTCGCGATGACGATGATTCTCTCGACGTTCCAGCTCACGTACGCCGTGGCGTTCTGGGACCGCGTCGACGCGACGACGAGAGAGCAGTCCGTCAGCCCCGACTCGCCGTCGGAACCGATGGTCTGAACCTCCGGAGACAGCGTTCGTGATACGCGTCCGAACGCGTCGGTACGTCGCCCCTACCTGGAACGCGTCGGTACGTCGCCTACAACAGGAACGTGTCTGTGTCTTCAGAGAGGTTGCGGAAGTTGTCGGCTTCGGCGACGAGTTCGTCGGCGGTGGACTCTCTGAACGACATCACTTCGGCGCGGACGCCCTCGTGACGGAGGTGCGAGCACAACCGCGTGAAGTCGCCGTCGCCCGTGCAGAGAATCACCGTATCGACGTGGTTGGCGAGCGTGACGGCGTCCAGGCTCATCCCGACGTCCCAGTCGGCCTTCTTCGACCCGTCGCCGAACGTCTTTATGTCCTTAATCTTCGCCTCGAAGCCTATCTCCTCGAGCGCCTCGAAGAAGCGCTCTTCGTCCGGCGAATCCGCCCGGATGACGTAGGCGATGGCCCGGACGAGTTCTCTCCCGCCGACTCCCTCTTCGAGCAGGGAGGTGTAGTCGATGTTTCGCGAGTAGAGGCTCTGGGCGGTGTGATAGAGGTTTTGCGCGTCGGCGAGCATCGCGACGCGCTGATTCTGGTGAATCACGTTCATTGGTTCCTCTGAAAGGGGGAGTGCCTAAGGTGTTGTCCCCTGCGTCTCGTGGCACTGCTGGGCTTTGGTGTACTGCTGGGCTTTGGTGGTTTGCTCGACCTGTTCGGAACTGTAGGCAGGTGTTTCACGACGCTCGACGAGGCCGTTTCTGCGGCCGCCGACGTAAATTATAAGTTCAGTCACGAACCTCGTCTAGTCGTGATGTCCCTCACCACTCGCGCTGGGACGCCTTCTTCGGCAGCGACTGGTGAGGTTCCGTTTTCCCCGAAAAAACGCGCGTAAGTTCTTCGCTCGTTGCGGGCGTAGCGACCCCGTCCCGGGTGATTGCTGGTCAGGAACCGACGAGACTACCTACTCCCACGCGCACACCTACACACAATGACAAACGGACCGTTCCGCGGGGTCTATCCGGCGATGACGACCCCCTTCGACGACGACGGACGTATCGACTTCGACCAACTGCAGACCGACGCCCGGCGACTCGAAGCGGCGGGCGTCGACGGCCTCGTCCCCGTCGGTTCCACCGGCGAGAGCGCCACCCTCTCACACGACGAACACGTCGAGGTGGTAGAGGCCGTCGTCGCCGCCGTGGACGTCCCCGTCATCGCGGGGTCGGGGTCGAACAACACCGCCGAGGCGCTCGAACTCTCCCAGCGCTCTGCGGACGCGGGCGCGGACGGACTGTTACTCATCTCGCCGTACTACAACAAGCCCGAACCCGCGGGGATGCTAGCCCACTACCGCACCATCGCGGACGCGGTCGACCTCCCACAAATCGTCTACAACGTCCCGAGTCGGACGGGGCGAAACATCGAACCCGACACGGCGGTCGAACTCGCATCTCACCCGAATATCGCGGGTTACAAGGCCGCCAGCGGTGACCTCGGGCAGATCTCAGAGGTCATCGAGCGAACCCGCGACGAGGAGTTCGACGTCCTCTCCGGCGACGACCCGCTCACCCTCCCGATGATTTCGGTCGGCGCTCGCGGCACGATCAGCGTCGTCGCCAACGTCGAACCCGAACGCACGTGCGAACTCGTCCACGCGGCGCTGGACGGCGACTACGACCGCGCCCGCGAACGCCACCACGAACTCGCCCCGCTGACGCGACACCTCTTCGTGGAGACGAACCCCATCCCGGTGAAGGAGGCGATGGAGGCGCGCGGGTACGGTCCCGCCGACTTGCGTCTCCCGCTGACCCGACTCTCCGAGGAGCACCGCTCCCGTCTGCAGGAACTGCTCGACGAACTCGACGTGGCGTCCGGTGCAGCCCGCGACGCTGAGGGGGTCACGAGGTGACGCGACTCGCAGTCACTGGCGCGACCGGTCGCATGGGTCGAGAGATACTCGACGCCGCGGCGGTACGCGACGACATCGAGACCGTCCTCGCCGTCTCCCGACGGCCCGGTGGCGAGATTGCGGGCGTCCCAATCGAAGACGAGGCGGCGGTCTCCGACCTGCTGATTGAGCGCGAACCCACCGTGCTGGTGGACTTCACCGTCCCGGAACCGAGCGTCCGGTACGCCGAGGCGTGCGCCGAGGCGGGGGTGCCCGTCGTCGTCGGAACCACCGGCTTCGACGACGACGAGGCGGACGCACTCCGAACCGCGAGCGAGCACGTCGCCGTCCTGAAGGCGTCGAACTTCTCTCGCGGTATCGCCGGACTCCGCCGAGCGGTTCGGGAGGCCGTCGCCTCGCTCCCCGGCTACGACATCGAGGTGACCGAGACCCATCACAACGGCAAGTTGGACGCCCCGAGCGGCACCGCCAACACGCTGCTGGACGACATCGACGACGTTCGCGGCGAGGCCCCGCGGACGCACGGACGGTTCGGCGAGCAACCGCGAGAGCCGGGCGAAATCGGTGTCCACGCTCGACGCGCGGGCGACGTGACCGGTGAACACGAAGTGCTGCTCGCAGGCAACCACGAGGAGGTCTCGTTGACCCACCGGGCCGGTTCTCGCGGCGTGTTCGCGGCGGGCGCGCTGGACGCGGCGACGTGGCTCGACGGCCGGGGACCGGGCTGGTACGACTTCGCAGACGTGATAACTGATGGCAGTTGAACGTAACACCGACGACCGATGACGCTCCAAGCAGACATCGAAGACCTGTGGCAGCGATACGACGCCGGTGACATCGACGCATCCGACGCGGGGACCGACGAGCTAGACGCGCTCGACGACTTCCTCGACGCGCTCGAAGCGGGCGAGGTGCGCGCCGCCGAGAAGACCGGCGACGACGTGACTACGTGGGCGGCCAACGAGTGGGTCAAGCGCGGAATTCTCCTGAACTTCGGGCTCCGGGAGACGCGCCCCCGAGAGTACGGTGACGTCACCTACCACGACGTGCTCCCCCTCCGAGAGACGGCGGACCTCGCCACGCGCGGCACGCGAAACACCCCCGACGGGACCGTTCTGCGTCGCGGGGCGCATCTCGGTTCGGACTGCATCATGATGAGCCCCTCCTTCGTCAACGTCGGCGCGTACGTCGGCGACGGCACGCTCGTCGACTCCTGTGACACCGTCGGCTCCTGCGCGCAACTCGGCGCGAACGTCAAACTCGGCGCGAACACGCTCATCGGCGGGGTGCTCGAACCGGTCGAAGACGCGCCCGTCATCGTCGAGGACGGCGTCTCCCTCGGTGCTGGCTGCCGGGTCACCTCCGGCTTCCGCGTCGGCGAGAACACCATCGTCGGCGAGAACACCCTGCTCACTCCGCGTATTCCGGTCTACGACCTCGTCGACGAGGCGGTCTACTACGGCCACCTGCCGGCGAACCGCCGCGCCTTCACGCGCTACGTCGAGTCGTCGCTGGGCGACCACGACCTCTTCGCGGGCGGGGCCTACAAGCCGGCGGTCGTCGCCCTCGACATCGAGGAGGACACGCTCGATGCGACCCGGCGCGAGGAAGCGCTCAGAGAATGACCGCGGAAGCACGCAATGAATGACAACGGAAACGCGCCATGACTGACCACGGACGCACCCAGCTGACGGATCCGGGGTGTCACGACCCGTGAGTGGGTCCGCTGACGACAACCCGCCAGTCCGGCGGCTCGACGAGTGGGACGAAGAGGAGATGACTGCCCTCGCCGACGACTACGGCACGCCGCTGTACGTCGTGGACCTCGACCGGGTTCGACAGAACTGCGAGCGCATGCTCGCGGCGTTCCCCGACGCACACGTGCAGTACGCCGCGAAGGCCCACGCCGGGCGCGCGGTCCTCGAAACCATTCGCGAGACGGGCATCGACATCGAGTGCGCCTCGGCCGGCGAGGTCGACCGCGCCTTCGGTGCCGGGTTCTCAGCCGACCGGATACAGTACACGGCGGTCAACCCGCCCGCCGCAGACCTCGACTACGTGGTCGAACGCTGGACCGAGCATCCGGCGTTGACCGTGACGGCCGGTGCAGTCGACACCGTCGACCGCCTGCGCGAGCGCGGCTTCGACGGTCGCCTCTGCGTGCGCGTCAACCCCGGCGTCGGGGCGGGCCACCACGAGAAGGTTTCGACGGGCGCGAACGCGAAGTTCGGCGTCCCTCACGAGCGCGTCCCCGAACTCGTCGAGGACCTCCGCGGGGAGTTCGACCTGGTCGGCGTCCACGCCCACGCCGGAAGCGGCATCTCCGGCGAGGACCTCGCGGCCCACCGCGAACTCGTCCGGCGGATGGGCGACCTCGCGCGGCGACTCGCCCCGCTCGAATTCGTCGACGTCGGCGGCGGGTTCGGCGTCCCGTACCGAGAAGACGAACCGCCGCTGGACCTCGATGCCGTCGCGGCGGCGACGCGAGAGGCGCTCGGCGAGGTCGACGCCCGTCTCGCGGTCGAACCCGGCCGTTATCTCGTCGCCGACGCCAGCGTTCTCCTGACGCGGGTGAACACCGTCAAGGAAGCGCGAGACGCAACCGTCGTGGGCGTCGACGCCGGGATGACGACGCTCGTTCGACCCGCGATGTACGGGTCCTACCACGCCATCCGAACGCTCGGTGGCGCTGACCGGGAAACAGTATCTGTTACTGTCGCAGGACCTATCTGTGAGAGCTCCGATGTCTTCTGTACAGAACGGCCGCTCTCGCGGCCGGTCCGCGGTGACGTACTCGCCATCGGCAACGCTGGCGCGTACGGCTACGAGATGGCGAGCACCTACAACTCACGACCGAGACCGGCCGAAGTCGCGCTGGCGGGCGGCGAAACGACTATTGCCCGTCGCCGTGAGCGGCTCTCAGACCTGACCGAGCTGGAACCATGAGCACCCAAAACTCCTCAGTGCCGTTCGAGAAGTACCACGGAACGAGTAACGACTTCATCGTCGTCGACGCAGACGAGTACGTCCCCGACAGAGCGGCGTTCGCGTCGGTGTACTGTGATCGCACGGAGGGCGTCTCGAGCCCGCAGGACGATTCGCTCGGCGCAGACGGCGTCCTCTTTCTCGCCCTCGAAGACCAGTACTCGCCACCGCGCGTGATTATGACCCTCGTCCAACCCGACGGCTCCACCGCCGCGATGTGCGGCAACGGCGCGCGCGTCGCCGCCGCGTGGGTCGCCGACCGAACGGGCGAAAACGAGACGATGATAGACACGCAGGCGGGGACTCGGCACGCAGCCATCGACGGCGACACCGTCACAATCGAGATGGGGAACCCGTCTTTCGACCCCGACTACGTTCCACTCGCCAGAGACGAACCGCTGATCGACGAACCGGTCGAGGGGCTGTCGGTGACGGCCGTCAACACCGGCGTCCCTCACGCCGTCGCGTTCGTCGACGACGTCGACGCTGTCGACCTCGAGTCGGTGGCCCCGCCGATTCGGCACGCAGATGTCTTCCCGCGGGGGACGAACGTCACAATCGCGTCTCAGAAAGACGGCGGATTCGCCCAGCGAACCTTCGAGCGCGGCGTCGAGGGCGAAACGCAGTCGTGTGGGACCGGTGCAGTCGCCGTCGTCGCGGCCGCAAAGCGTCTCGGCATGGTCGGGGGCAACGACCCCTTGACCGTCAGTCCGCCGGGCGGCGACCTGACGATTACCGTCCCCGACGACGGGCCTGCAACCCTCTCGGGACCGGTCGTCCACGAGTTCTCGGGTGACCTCCCGCGAAAGCCGTCACTGAAGTTGTGAGCTTCGACCCAGTCACCTTCCTCGAACGCGCCGTCGCACTCGACTCGACGGAGTCGGTCGCCGAGATGCGGGAGTTCCTCGTCCAGACGCTCTCCTCGAACGCCGTCGACGTCGCCGTCGACGACGCCGGGAACACGCTCGCAACCCGCGGGTCAGGCGACCCACACGTCGTCCTGAACACGCACATCGACACCGTCCCGCCGCACGTCCCCTACGAGCGCGACGACGGAGTCGTTCGCGGTCGCGGATCTTGCGACGCGAAAGGTCCGTTGGCGGCCATGCTGGACGCGTTCTTGTCGGTCGACCCGTCCGCCGGTCGGGTGACACTCGCGGTGACGCCCGACGAGGAGGTGCTCTCGACGGGGGCGGCCGCGCTGGACCTCGCGGGCGACACTCACATCGTCGGCGAACCGACGGGCCTCGACGTGTGTAACGCCGCGAAGGGACGCTTTCAGGGGACGATTACCCTGTCCGGCGTCAGCGCCCACGCCGCAGAACCCGAGTCGGGGACGAACGCCGTCGCCGCGGCGGCGGCCGCGTTGACGGCCCTGGAGACGTTCGAGGCCGACAGCCGACCTCACCCAGCACTCGGTCCCGCGACGCTGACGCCGACGGTCATAGAGGGCGGCGACGCGACCAACCAGGTCGCCGCCGAGTGTCGAATCGTCGTCGACCGCCGCAGCGTCCCGCCCGAGACGGCCGACGGGTTCCGCGAGGCGCTCGAAGCCCACGTCCGGGCGGCCGTCCCCGACGACGTCGGCGTCGACTTCGAACTCACCGAGCGCGAAACACCGTTTCTGGAGGCCTTCGAGACGCCGGCCGAGGACCCTCTCGTATGCACCCTCTCGGAGGCCGCTCGTCGCGCCGGCGGGGACGAGGCTGGGGCGGTTCGGCCATTTACCGCCGCGACGGAGGCGTCGTATTTCGCACCGGCACCGACCGTCGTCTTCGGCCCGGGCGTCCTCGCCGACGAGGACGGTGCTGTGGCCCACGCAGACCGCGAGTACGTCCGAACCGCGGACGTTCGAGCAGCCGCATCGGCAGTCCACGACACCCTCGACGCGCTCGTTGGGAAAGACGCGTAGGGCGTCGATACCAGGGGTCTCGACACGCCTGCGACATCGACCCGGAGCCGTTCGACACGTACCATTCGACCGGTGGTCGGTGATAGCCACCGCACGCGCGTCGACTCCGTTGCAGTTGCCGACACGCCGCGTAAGCTATTTCCTCGGTTTCGTGGCACCTAGACGTACAGTCCCGATTGGGGGTATCCCGGCTGCCGTTTCCCCACAGCTAGCTCATGGTACTTACGACCCCCAGCGGGCCCCGGAGGGCGCTCATCGTCGCCCTCGCCCTCGGGACCCTCACGCTCGGATTCGTCGCACCCCCCGTCGGGCACGACGGTATCGTCGCTGCACAGGCCGGTGGTCCCGCCACCACCCCCGCGAGCGGCGGGTCCAACACGACGCCGGGAACCGGTGGTCTCACCACCACACCGGACACCAACGGTTCGGACACTCCTCCGCGTACTGGTGGATTCAACCTTACACCGAGTACTGGTGGATTCAACGTCTCGTTCGAACGCGGGGCGTCGAACCGCTCGCTGCAGACCAATGGTTCGACGCCGAGTCCGCAACTCGATGGGACGAACGTTTCCCTCGAATACGAGGGGTCGCGGCTCGTCCTCAGGTCCGCCCCGAATCAATCGGTCGTCGGTCGCTCTGACCTCAGACCGGGGACGGAGGTCGTCGTGACTATCGAGTCGGGGGTGGGTATCGACCCGAGTTTCCTGACGACTAACACGACGGCCGTCGAGGAGGACGGCCGTTTTAGATCGACGTTCAACCTGAGTGAAGAGCGTGGCTACGTCGCTGGAAGTCGCGTCACCGTCTCTGTCTCTCGGGGCAACGAGACGCTCACCGCCGTCGACGGGCTGCTCGTGGCCCCGGAATCCGACCAGAGCGAGACGGCCACCGAGGAAGCGTCGAACGAATCAGGCCAACAGACCGCGTCGTCGGCCGGCGAGTCGAGTCCGACCAGCGACGGCCAAACTGCCAGCGCTGGACCGACACCGACGCCCGGAGCGACCCAGACGGATACAGTCACGTCGGCCCGCGGTTTCGGCGTCGCAGTGGGTCTCATCGCCGTTCTCCTGGGGTCGCTCCTCGTCTGGCTCGGGTTTGCGGGCGACTGACTGGTAGGTGGAACGTGGCCGCCGCCTCGTCGGGCGAAGCGTAAACCCCATGGCGACTCCCCCACTCTCCCGAACTATGTACGAGGCGGCTCTCGTCCACCCGGACGGGGACAGTACCGTCGCTCGCGTCGCACTGACCGCCCGACGGTACGGGTACGACGGCGTCGTCGTTCGCGAGCGCGGGACGGCACCCGACTACGAGGCGATTCGACGGGCGACCGGCCTCGACATCGTCGACGGGCGGGAGATTGTCGCGCCGACGCCAGAACGTGCGAGCGGGGCAGTCGGCAACTTCCGTCGACAGTACACGCTTCTCATGGTCCGCGGCGGGACGAACGCGCTCAACCGATTTGCAGTCGAGCAATCTCGCGTCGACGTGTTGACGGAACCGCTTTCCGGCGACGGCGATTTCAATCACGTTCTCGCCAAGGCCGCCAGCGACAACGGTGTACGCGTCGAGTTCGACTTCGGGCCGGTCCTCCGGTCGGACGGTGGCCCGCGCGTGCAGGCGCTCAAGGGACTCAGTGCCCTCCGAAAACTCGTCGAGAAATACGACGTTCCGTACGTCGTCAGCGCGACGCCCGTCTCGCACCTCCAGTTGCGGGCCCCACGAGAGCTCGTCGCCGTCGGCGAGGTGGTCGGCTTCGAGGCCGACCAAATCGAGTCGGGACTCCGCGAGTGGGGTCGCCTCGCCGAACGCAACCACCGGCGAGCCTCCGAGTCGTTCATAGGCCCGGGGGTCGAACGTGGCCCGTATGAAGAAGACGGTTGAAGAGACCGCCGCTCGCTTCTCCGAGAAGGCCGGCGACTACGACGAGAGCAAGAGCGACGAGTACCACGCCTGTGCGGCGCTCGTCGTCGAGCACGCCGCGCCGACGCCCGACGACGTGGTGCTCGACCTGGGTACGGGAACCGGTGCCATCGCGCTGGGGGTCGCCCCGGACGCACGTCGAGTTCTCGGCCGCGACATCAGCGAGGGGATGCTTACCGAGGCAAGACAGAAAGCCGAGGTCGACGGCATCGACAACGTCGAGTTCGGCACCGGACGGTTTCGAGAGCCGAACGTCGAGGAGTACGTGGACACCGAGTCCTCGAAAACGCCCCGAGAAGACGCCCACGTCGACGTCGTCGTCTCGAACTACGCGATGCACCACCTCGACGACGAGGAGAAGCGTGAGGCCATCGACGTGATCGCGTCACTGGGTCCCCGCCGGTTCGTTCTCGGCGACGTGATGCTCTTCTCGGCGGTCGAGACGCCCTACTTCAACCCGGAGAACGACGACCCCGCGACGGTCGGATTCCTCGCAGACGCGTTGACGGACGCCGGCTTTGCGCTCACTGCGGTCGAACGCGTCCACGACCAGGT
>JBNJGG010000085.1:0-11876 GCA_051747545.1 Halobacteriota archaeon
GACGCGAACCTCCTCGACCAGCGGTTCGAGGTCCGACGACGGTTGACTGTACTGGGCGAGGCGGGTCTCCGGGCCACTCGGGGCGTACACCTCCTCGGCGGCCACGGCAGCAACCTGGGTTCCCACGGCGAGCAGGACGAGTACTGTGACACCGACGCTGACCGCGTCGTCACGCTCGACCGAGCGTCGGGCCAATCCAATCACCCAGGCGGCCCCCACGGCCGCCGGCACGGCGAGCGGAACGACGACGTGAACGGCCAGCCACGGGGCCAGCGTCTCGGTGACGATGGAGAAGACCAGCAGGGACACTCCACCCCAGTACGTGAAGAGTGCGACCAGTGGTCGGGGGCCTCCCGGCCCGTAGCGGTCGATGACGACACCGAGAAGGGCGAATCCGACGACCACCAGCGCGCCGACGAGCAGCGCGTCGACCGTCCCGGAGAGATACGAGACGAGTTCGTGGCCGACGTTCTGGGAGGCTCGCGAGGCGATCCACACGCCGTAGAACTTACGTACCGATCCGAAGAGTGCCTCGTCGAGCACGGTCGGAAACGTCGAGAGGTTCCACAGGCCGGGGGCGTCGCTACCCCCGGCGCGAGGGGCGTAAAAGTAGATGAGGACGCCGAAGAACAGCAGGAAGGCCCGAGCGACGGTCGTCGACCAGCCGTCGCTCCTGCGGAGGTGGACGACCGCGTCTTCGGCGGAGAAGGACGTGCCACGAACCCCGACGAGATACAGCGTGAGAGCCGACGCGACGAGCAGGCAGAAGACAGTGCCCACCACGAAGCCAGACGTCGTGAGCGAGAGCGCGAACGCGGCGGTGGCGGCGTAGACGAATCGGGCGTCACGAGTGTCGAGCACGCGGACGGCGAAGCCGACGGCGACGAACACGAAGGCCGCAAGTAACACGTCGCCCCGGAGGAACCGCGAGTAGTACAGCAAGAGTGGATTGAATCCGAGGACTACGGCGAGGGCAGCCGTCTCAGTCCACCGAAGACGGTGACGGAAGAGGAGCGCAGACAGCGGGAGCAAGCCGCCGACGAGAGCGACGACGAGGCGGGCAGTAGCGTCGGAGACGCCGAGGAGCGCGAAGACGTGGCGATTGACCAGCGGGAGGAACGGGCCGCCGGAAACGGGTCTGTACTCGAAGACGCCGGTGGACAGATACCGGAGCGTCCAGTAGCCGACCCTTCCTTCGTCCCAGTGGAACGGTCGGTCTCCGAGGCCGACGAGCCGAACCGAGAGCGAGAGGACCGTCACCGCGACCACGACGAGCGCGAGTCGGTCTCCCCACGCACGTTTGAGGCCGTTTCCGTCGCCAGCGGCCGAGGACTCGCCCGCATCGGGGTCGCCCGTGGGAGGCATGTGCGCCCATGCACCGCGGGTGGGTAGAAGCCTTTCGCTCTCTCGCTTCGCGTGCGGTGACCGTTCTGCTCGCCCCTCCGGAAGAACCAAGCATTTCGTCGTCCGACCGACTGTATGACCGGACTCGACGCGCTCCCGGGCCGACCGCTCTCGTGGGAGGACGTGGACCAACTCAACAGTGCCGACTCGGTGGAGTTGGTCGTACCCGTCGACGACGGGACCCCGGCTGACCGGACGACCAGCTTGCTCGTCGCTACCGAAACACAGGTGACGGCACTCGCCTTCGAGGACGAGTGGCAGGTGGTCACGCGAGTCGACCCCGACGAGACGACGAGGTTCGAAGCGCTCCAAGCGGCAGAAGACGCCGTGACAGCGTTCCACGGCGCGCAGTCCGACTAACCCGTCTACCGAAGAGACAGTACCGAGTCGATTGGGCGGTCACCCAACAGCGACCGCACCGTCAGTCGAACCGTGGCGCGAGCGGGCGAACATACTAATTACTCGCAAGCAAATGGATAGGTGACATGTACGACAACATACTCGTTCCGACCGACGGCAGTCCGTCGGCGTTCGCCGCCGTCGAACACGCTCTCGAATTGGCCACGGCGTTCGACGCACGACTTCACGTGCTGTACGTCGTCGACGTAAACGTGTACTCGACGCTGGAAGCGGGAGAAGAGGTCGTTCTCGAAAACCTCCGAACGCAGGGTCGGGCCGCCGTCGAAGAGGTGGCCGAGGCGGCCGAAGCGGAGGGCGTCGAAGTCGTGACCGAGGTGCTCACTTCGACGCCGTACCGGGGCATCGTCGACTACGTGGGCGACAACGACATCGACCTCGTGGTCATGGGCACGCACGGTCGACGCGGCATCCAGCGATACTTGCTGGGAAGCGTCACCGAGAAAGTGGTCAGAACCGCACCCGTCCCGGTGCTGACGGTTCGAGAATCAGACGAAGAAGAAGACGCGTAGCGGGAACACGTCCTCCAGGAAGGGACAGGATACGGCATAAAGAGTTTTGCTCGGGTCCTTCATACGGTCGCACATGACCGAGTACACCGTCGAGTTCGTCGGCACGGGCGAGACGATCACCTGTTCGGACAAGCAGACCATCCTCAAAGCCTGCCTGGAGGAGGGCATCGCCCAGGAGTACTCCTGTCGCGTCGGTATGTGCCTGGCTTGCTCTGCGGAGATCGTCGAGGGGGAGGTCGCCCAACCCGCCGCCCGGGGGTTGACCGAAACGGAGAGAGAATCCTACGCGCTCACGTGCATGGCCCGCCCGCAGAGCGACCTGAAACTCGACCGGGGGAAGTACCCGCCGAGCATCGAGAACGACGCACACGCGACTGCGGAACACGCCGCTGCCGACGACGACTGACGCGACTGCTGTTCTCCCCGCGGGTCGACTCAGGCCGCGAATGCTAACTCGATAGCGTCGTCGAAGTCCGCGTCGCCGTCGCCGTCGAAGTCCGTCGCGTCACGCTGTGCCGGCGTGAACGCCTCGAAGTCTGCGAACGCGAGCGCGATGGCGTCGTCGAAGGTTGCGGTCCCGTCCCCGTCGATATCCTCGTAGCGTCCGTCGTCGTCCGGGTCTGTCGGCACCGAACCGACTCCTGGCAGTGCCCCGACGCCAGTCCCGAGCGAGAACGCCGCGGTGTCGGTATCCCGAACGAGGTGGTATGTCGGCCCGGTGGTCGTCACCTGTTCGTCGAACCACGTCGCCGTGGACTCGTTCGCGGCATCGACGACCGCCGCCCGTAGTTCGGGATAGCCGAGTGTCTCGTGACTATTAATGGCTCTAAAGACGGTGAAGAACGTCGCGTTGCCGTTCGTGGCGACGCGAATGCGAGCGTCGAGAGCGTACAGGACTCGCGCGCCTTTGTAGTAGTTGACCAGTTCTCCATCCCACGTCGACCAGTCGGCGAGCGTGGCATCCGGGTACGTGGGGCTGTTCAGGAGGCTCGTTCGGAGTGCCGCCTCCGGCTCGTCGCCGGCGCGGACGGGCAAGCGGTGTTGGAGGTACGTTGCGCTGGCCTCCGTCAGCCATCCGGCCCGATTGTACATGGAGACCGGCTGTTGGAGGTGGGCGAACTCGTGGGTCCACGTGGAGAAGCCGTCGGCGGAGATGCGCGGGTCGACGGCGGCGATGCGTCTGCCCGCGAAGTTATTTCTCGCAATTCCCGATGAACAGGAGCGGTAAGCGGGTTTTACAATCATTGTAACTGGACCGTTGGCGGCGGAACCGCGTAGGTCGAGTCCCGCGAACTGCCGCGTCAGCGTTGCCGCCACCTCGTCGGGCGAACTCGCCGGCGACGCCCCCGGTGCCGCGGCGACCGTCAGCTCGTCGTCGCCGACGTTCCGGGTGGCCGTCGTCCAGTTGCCGACGAGGTAGTCCTGCCCGGTGTAGGTAACGGGCCCACCCGTGACGCGGCGGGTCAGTCCCGGAACGTCGTCTCGGCCCCACGGAACGTAGGACGACCCGCCACCCTTCTCGATTTCGACCGTCACGTCGAACATACCCGCCGAGAACACCGCCCAGTCGTCGGTGACGACGGTGAAGTGACCGTCTTTGGAGACGTCGATGCCGACGGTGAGGCTCCCGGTCGTCGCGCTGTCGTTGAGTTCGTAGACGGGATCGTCCCCACCGCTGACGCGCGTGAGGTTCTCGGAGTCGAGTATCTCGTGCCCGCCGGGTCGAAACGTCACGTCGCGTCCGTCCGGCGTCTTGACGCGATGTGTGACGACGAGTCGGTCGTGTGTCGATTCACCGAATCGAACGATTCCCTCCGCAGTCGTCGACCCCGGAAGCGTGTCTGGTCCGTACGTCAGCGGCGCGGGATAGCGACCGGTACACAGGGAGTCGCCGTGAGACGTCCCGTCGACCGGTGTGGTGGTGGACGCACCACCGGACGGAGGGACGGCGTCTCCGTCAGGCGTCGGTGTCGAGGCCGCGGCAATCACCGGTGCGGGGACCGAAGCGATACTCAATACGATGACGAGGAGAACGGTGGAGAGACGACCGGCCATCCAGCGAAACTCAAATCACTCGACATTAAGTGATTCGAATCACTCGACTGAGCGTCCGGAAGGGTCGCCGAGAACGAGTGAGGTGACTCCAGCGACAGACCCCTCACGTCGGTCCCGCCGCCGACCCGTCGCTCGTCGTCGCCGCGCAGTTGTTGGGACCGAGTTCGAGGTCGAACGCCTCGTCGGGAGTCACCGTGTCTCGTCCGAGGTTCACGTCGATGATTTTCTCGAAATTCGACGGGCGCGGCGGCATATCGCCCAAGACGTACTCGAGAAACGCAGTCTCGCCAAGCGACAGTGCGACGAGTTCGTGGCGCAGGGTGTCCACTCGGCGGGTGTAGGTGCCGTCTGTGGCGGGAGCCGCGCGCTCGCTGACGTGGCCCGGTGCGATGCGAACCTCGGGGGAGAGACGCCCGAAACGCCGGTTGAGCGTCCGGTAGAGTTCCCGTGCCGCCTCCGGTGCGCCCTCGGCACCGGCTTCGAGGTCCAGACGAGCGACGCTTTCGAGAAAGAGTGAGTCACCCGTAAACACCACGTCGCCGAGGCTGTAGGCAGTCATCTCGGTGGTGTGTCCCGGTGCGGCGACAGCGACGATGTCGGCGTCCCCAATACCGAGGGCGTCACCATCCTCGACGAGGCGGGTGTCGAACGCGAGACCCCTCTCACGGGCACCGGCTGGAAGCACCGACTCTGCGGCCGTCGTCTCGGCCACGTCTCGAATACCGCTCACGTGGTCCGCGTGGACGTGCGTGTCGATGGCGTATCTGAGGGTCGCCCCGAGGTCGTCGACGGCGGCGACGTACCGGTCGGTGAACGCCTGGAGTGGGTCGATAACCGCGGCCTCGCCGCCGCTCTCGACGAGGTACGCCAGACAGCCACTCGACGGTCGGTGATACTGGATGACAGTCGCGTCGTCGACATCGACTCGGTAGGCTTCGTACAACTCGGCCCAGGCCGACATGCCTCCCTCGAGGTTGTACGCCTCGAATCCGACGGCGGTCAACTCTTCGGCGGCCTCCGCACTCGACTCACCGCGGGCGCAGATAGCGACGATTGGTTCGACCAGTCCATCGACGAGTTCCGCCACCGAACCGGTCACCTTCGCCTGGACGAACTCCATGTTCGAGACCTGCACCGCCTCGACGGCCGGGCCGTCGACGTGCCACTGTTCGAACTCGTCGCGGTCTCGCAGGTCGAGGACGGTAAACGGCTCGTTCGAGCGGAGTTTGTCGTTCAGTGCCGACGGTGACAGCGACGCGGACGGACCTGATTCGGCGTGTACGGTCATATCCGATAGTACGTCGCCGTCGATGAAAACGTGCGTGGCCGTGCGGACGCGCTGAATCGGAGTGGCCGTGCGGGAACGTTGAAGCGTAACGCCCACGTGATGCACCGTATGGACGGACCTACCTTCCGAGACGCGGTCGAATCGGCGAAGGCGACGCAACTCGACCGACTCGGGTCGAGCAAACTGCTCGTCGCACTGACGGGGGCCGAACTCGACGCGAATCACGTGCTCGAAGTGGCCGCCCACAGCGAACACGCCGCCGTGGAAACGTTCGAAGCGTGGGCCGACTCGGAATCCGACGACGAGGTGCGGGCCGCCTTCGAGGCCGTCGCGGCACAGGAGACCGACCACCGAAGGCGGGTACTCGACGCCATCGACGACGGCTCGTTCGAACCCGAAGGCGGCGGGCCGATGCACTCGTATCTCCAGGGGCGAACCGACACGGTCGAACGCGTCGCGGGCGGGATGGTCGGGCGACCGCTCGTGAGCCTCCGCACGCACACTCAGCTCATCAGCTTCTTCGTGAACGCGGCCGAGGAATCCCGTGCAGACCTCTTTCGAGACTTGAAGACCGAGACCGCTGGCGTCATCGACGACGGCCTGGCGCTTCTGGAGGACCGCTGTGAACCCGGGGAAGACTGGGAGCGAGCGCAGATGGTCGCCGAGTACGTCATTCAGGTCGCGTACGACGACTACGCTGACGCGCTCGAGTCGATGGGGGTGAATCCGAAGTCGGTCTGCTAGGAGACGTAAAGGACTTTCTACCGACCGTTCCTATCGACGGTATGAGCCGCGTCGAAGCGATTTTCACTACCCCCGTAGGCTCCGAACCGATGGAACGAGTCGACACCGTCGAAGCCGTCGACGGCGGCCTCGACGGGGACCGGTACCAAACAGGAACAGGATACTACTCGCCAGACGACGTTTGCGAAGTGACGCTGATTGCGGGCGAGGCGCTCGACGAAATCCGCGATGAGTTCGACATCGACCTCTCGGACGGGAGCCACCGACGTAACCTCGTCACCAGAGGCGTGCAGTTGGAGGACCTGCTCGGCGTCGAGTTCACTGTCGGGCGGGCCGTCCTCGAGGGGACGCACCCACGGCCTCCGTGCGAGTACCTCGAGCGCGTCGTCGGCATCGAGGGGACGACGAAGTCGCTCACCGAGGGCCGTTCGGGTATCTGCGCGGACGTCGTGCTTCCGGGACCAATCCACGTTGGCGACGCGGTCGAACCGACCGAAGAATAGCACGCCGCTGAACGATACCTGTACGACCGATAGCAACCGCTCGGGTCCCAGCGAATTACGCCGGAAACTCTCAGTATCTCCAGGGTTCAGAACCTATCGGAGGGTGAGCCGTGGCCCTCCATCGCGTCTCGCTCTATCGACGTCAAAAAGACGCGTCGTGAGCGAATCAGATCACGTCGTCGATTTTCGGCAGATGGGCGAACGCAAGGACACAGACAGCGAGGAACTATGGAGCACAGACAGCGAGAAACTATCGAGGAGTTCACATCGCGCGCACGGACGTGGGGCGACTCTGGGACCGAAGCGCACACCCGAGCCGCGTTTATAGTTGGTCCCACCGAGTTCGACCTGTGAGCACGTTCGTGGTCGTCGGTGGCGACGCCGCCGGGATGTCGGCAGCAAGCAAAGCAAAGCGTGAGAATCCGGACCTCGATGTCGTCGTTTTCGAACGGGGACAGTGGGTTTCCTACGGGGCGTGTGGCCTCCCGTACTACGTGAAAGGCGAGATACAGTCGCTCGAAGACCTCGTGTCGATCACCCCCGACCAGTTCCGAGAGGAGCGAGACATCGACCTCAGAATCGGCCACAACGTCGTCGACATCGACCCGGAGGCCAGAACAGTGACGGCTCGCGCCGACGACGGAGACGTCGTACAAGCGTACGACCACTTGCTCGTCGCGACTGGGTCGGCCGCGGTCAGGCCTCGCATCGACGGCATCGACCGCACGGGCGTCTTCACGCTCGGGTCGATGTCTGACGGGAAGGAACTCCGCGAGTACGTCGGCCGTGCCCGCAGTGATGGCAACCTCCAACAGCCTGACCGTGGCCCAGCGTGCCAGTTCCTCGAGACCTGTAAGGGACCGATCGGAATCGTCGGCGGTGGCTACATCGGCGTCGAGATGGCCGAAGCCCTCGCGGCCAACGAGTTCGAGGTACACCTCTTCCAGCGTGGCGACCGTATCCTCAAGCAGTTCAGCGCGGCGACGAGCGAGACGGTCCTCGACCACCTCGACGAACAGGACGTGGCAGTCTATCTCGACGCAGACGTGCGAGAACTCGCCGGTGGTGAGCGGGTCGAGGCAGTCGTGACGGCAACCCACCGAATCCCCGTCGACATGGTGCTCGTCGGAACGGGCGTCCGTCTCCGGACGGAACTGGCGACGGCGGCCGGCATCGAACTCGGCGAGACCGGGGCGATCGCGACGAACCGGTATCGAGAGACGAACCTCCCGGACGTGTACGCGGCGGGCGACTGCGCGGAGGCAGAGCACGTCGTGACCGGCGAACGGACGTACGTACCGCTCGCGTTGACCGCCAACCGCCACGGGCGAACGATCGGTCAGACAGTCGCCGGCGACCGAACCGAGGGCGGCGGCGTCGCGGGGACCGCGGCGGTCAAAGCGTTCAGCGTCGAAGCGGCGCGGGTTGGTCTGCTCGGTCACGAGGCCCGCGAGGCCGGTTTCGAGCCAGTGACGGAGACCATCGACGCGAAGTCTCGCGCGGGCTACTACCCCGAAGGGGGCACTGTGCGGGTAACCCTCACCGTCGACCGTCCGTCCGGGCGTGTGCTGGGTGGGAGCCTCGTCTCCGAATACGGCGAGGGTGCCGTCCACCGGAGTCACGCCCTGGTCGGTGCGGTGGCCGAAGGCGTCACCATCGACGAACTCGCTAACTACGACCTCGCGTACGCGCCACCGTTCAACACGACCTGGGACCCCGTGTTGACGGCGGCAAAGGTACTCGGTGGGAAACGGTAACGACCTATTCAGTGTCGTCTTCTTGAATCGCCGTTCACGAGGAAGACGTGAATGCTTCGTTTTGCCACGATTCAGTCGCGGGACATGTAGGTGCGGGTATGTGCGGGTTACACGGGTGTAACCACCTGACACCGGTGTCCGCGAGTAGTTAAGGAGGTCCTGTCACTACTGACGGGTGTCGGTAGCAACTACTCACTAACTCACATGTCCCAGCGAAAATCCGATTACGTAGACGACGCGGAAATCGACGCGACCCTAGACGACAAGCCCGACGCCGAGACCGTCGACGAGACCGTCGCCAACCTGGAGGAAAACGGGTTCGACGTCGTCGTCGTCGACTCGGCCGACGAAGCGCTCGAAGTGCTGCGGTCTCGAATCTCCGCGGGTGCCTCGGTCATGAACGGTCACTCGACGACCCTCGAAGAGGTCGGATTCGTCGACTATCTGGCCGAGGGAGACCACGAGTGGGAGAGTCTACCGGACGAGATCTGGAGCATCGACGACGACGAGCGACGACAGGGCGCTCGACGGAGGTCACAGACCGCAGACTACTTCCTCGGAGGAATCAACGCTATCGCTCAGACCGGCGAACTCGTCGCGGCCGACCGCTCGGGCAGTCGCATCGGTGCCTATCCGTTCGCAGCCGAAAACGTCGTTATCGTCAGCGGCGTCAACAAAATCGTCCCGACGCTAGACGATGCGCTCGACCGACTCGAATCCGTCGCTTACCCGCTCGAGAACGAGCGCGCCAGAGAGGCATACGGCGTCGATTCTGCCATCGCCAAGCAACTCATCTTCCGCCAGGAACTCGAGGAGGGGCGGACGACAGTTGTTCTCATTCGCGAACAGCTCGGGTACTAATCGACCCCCGGGCAGGTCCTGATTGAAGGGCTCCGCCGATCCGATTGTTCGTCTCCGGCCGAGACTCGAATGCCGTAGTCGAGACACCCGGTATAATTAATTCCCCACTGTGTAGTCGCCGCGCATCGCCGCTACACGGTTAACCCCGTTGGAACCAATCGTGGAGTATGCATCCACGACCCACCCGACGGGCCTTGCTCGTTGCTGTCGGGGCCGCCTCACTCGCGGGGTGTCTGGGGACCGATGGGTCGAGGGGGAGCCGTTCGGGCGGTCGAACGTCGGGCGATACCACGGATACCGAGTCGGGGAAAACGGGGGAACGAAGAGCGACCACGCCGGGAGACCCGTCCCTCCCGGAAGCCGTTCCGGTCGCCGACACGAGGCTTCCAGTCCAGTACGAGTTCGACCGTCTGCGTAAAGAGACTGTGTCGGGTGGGCCGCCGAAGGACGGAATCCCCGCTATCGACGACCCGGCGTTCGAGTCCCCGAGCGAGGCGGACGAATGGTTAGACGAGGGTGACGTCGTCTTCGGCGTCGTGGTGGGAGACACCGCGAGAGCGTACCCACAGCGCATTCTCGTCTGGCACGAGATAACCAACGACGTCGTCGACGGGACGCCGGTGAGCGTCACGTACTGTCCGCTGACTGGCACCGCGCTCGGGTTCTTGCGCGGGGAGACCACGTTCGGCGTCTCGGGACGGCTCGTCAACAGTAACCTGGTCATGTACGACCGCGAGACGGACAGTCGGTGGCCGCAGATGCTCGGAACCGCAATCGAGGGCGCGTACGAGGGACAGTCCCTGAGAGGCATCCCCGTCACGTGGACGACGTGGGCGCGCTGGTCGAGACGTCACCCGGACACGCGAGTTCTCTCGACAGACACGGGGTACATTCGAAACTACGACGAGGACCCCTACGGCACGTACAATCCTCGCAGCGGATACTACACTAACGCCAACACCCTGTTCTTCCCACTCGAACGGGACGACAGCCACTTCCCGAAAGACGTCTTCGTCGGCGCGCGACTACCGGAGGGCCCTGTCGCCTTCCGCAAGCAATCGGTGCGGGACGAGGAACTCGTAACGGCCACCGTTGGAGGCGCCCAGTTCGTCGCCACGTACGACGCCGACCTCGACGCGGTCTCGGTCTCCCGTTCCGCAAGTGGCCGGCGTTTCGATCCCGACGAATGGACCGTGACCGAGAACGGAACGGTAATCCGGAACGGGACCGTGGCCGGAGGCGAGACACCGGAGCCGACCACCGACTCCGAAGTCCCACCCAACGACAGGGTCGTCGCCTACGACGCGATGTGGTTCGCGTGGGCCGGATTTTACCCAGAGAGCGTGGTCTATGGCTGAGACGCATCGACGCTCGATGAATTTCGGGACGGTCGGCCGGACTCGACGTGCTATCGAGTCGACCCTTCGCCGACGCGACAGCCGATGGATTGCCCTCGTCTCGTCGGGCCTGTACCTCGCCGCGTACCTCTACGCTATCGGTCACCTCGGCGGCGGTGACGGGGGCGTCGGTCTGCTCGTCGTCTCTGACCCGCTCGGACGCGCCGTCCAGCCGACCGGGTTTCTCTCCTTCGAGCCCGTCGCTCGCGTCAGTGTCGGCGTGGCGACACTGCTCGTCGCGCCGGTGAACGTGGCCATCGGGTCAGTCCTGTCGCTGCTCGTCGGTGTCAACCTCGCGGTCTCGTATCTCGCCTGGCGACAGCCCGCCGGGTGCGGCATCGGGGGCGGTGCCGGTGTACTGGCCGGACTTCCGGCACTGCTGTCCGGTGCGGCCTGTTGCGGACCCGTCGTCCTCATCGCGCTCGGCGTGCAGGCGAGCGGGATTCTGCTCGCGACGTTCGAGGCGATGGTTCCGGTCGCCGCGCTCCTGCTCGTCGGCAGCCTACTCTACGTCGGCCGGCGGGTCGACCCGGTGCGCACGGACTGAGCGCGACCACGGTGGACGCAGTCGTACAGCGCGTGAAAGAGCGCCTTCCGGCTCATTCGGAGAAGATACCGTCTGGGAGGTAGGCGGTGACGACCCAGTTTGGCGCGTCTACCACTTCGCTTATTTTCAGGTTAACGGCGGCGGAACAGAGGATGTACGCGTCCCCTCTCGACAGGCCGTGTTCGTCGTGAAGTTGGATTATCATGTGGCGGACGGCCCCCTTGGTGGCGGTCACCAGGTCCGGGTCGATACCGGTGGTTCCGTACATGGGTTCGTCCACTCCCGTCGGGGTGAACGGCCCGCGCGTCTCCAGCTGTGGCTGTTCGATGGACAGGTCCGTCCGGAGGGTCAACCGCGCCGTGACGAACATCTCCGCTTCGACGCCGGTGAC
>JBNJGG010000086.1:0-11769 GCA_051747545.1 Halobacteriota archaeon
GAGAGCCTCGACGACCCGCTCCAGATGTACCTCGCCGACGCGAACACCGTCCCCGTGAACCTCGCCAACCTCCCCGCCATCTCGGTCCCCGCCGGCGACGCAGACGGACTGCCGGTCGGCCTGCAACTCGTCGGCCCGAAGTTCGGCGAGCGGGCGATCATCCGCGCCGCGAGCGCCGTCGAAAACTGACCCAGAGTCGTACCCCCCGGAGCGATAGTTTTTCGACCCGAGCGCTCAGAGCGTCGTCACGATGTACATCATCATCGTTGGTGCGGGCAACATCGGGCGACCGCTCATCGAAATCGCCACCAGAGGCGGCAACGAGGTGGTCGTCATCGAGCGGGATCCCGAGAAGGCCGAGCGGGCGGCCGCCGACTTCGACTGTCTCGTCATCAACGACGACGCGACCGTGAAAGAGCACCTCGTCGACGCCGGTGCCGACCGAGCGGATTCGCTGATTTCGACGACCGACCAGGACGCGACCAACGTCATGCTCTGCCTGCTGGGCAAGGAACTCGAAGTCCCCACTATCGTCTCGGTCGTCCACAACCCCGAGCACATGAGTCTGTTCCGTCGCATCGGCGTGAACACCATCGAGAACCCACAGCGACTCATCGCGGAGTACCTCTACCGGGCGGTCAAGCGCCCCTCCATCGTCGATTACATGCGCATCGGTGAGGAGGCGGAGGTGTTCGAAATCACCGTCGGCAACGACGCCCCAATCGCCGAGAAGACACTGCAGGAGGCGGCCGATGCTGGACTCATCCGCGACGACATGCTCATCGTGGCCATCGAGCGGAACGGAGAGTGCAAACCCATCACCCCGCGCGGGACGACCCGAATCGAAGCCGAAGACCTCGTGACCGTCTACTCGGCGAGTGGAGCGACGCCGGAGGTCACCGACGTCTTCGGCCACTTCGAGGACCACGACTGATGGCGCGCCGACGGTCCGTCGCTGGCTGGCCCGCCGACTTCGCGACGATCGGGCGCGACGTGGGGTCGCTGCTCGCCATGGAGGCGGCGCTCATGGCTGTGAGCGTCGTCGTGGCGGTGATCTTCGGCGAGTGGTACGCGGCGCTGGCGTTCCTCGCCGCCGCCGTGATGACCGCGACCGTCGGTCTCGGCGCGAGACGAGCGTACGCCGAGGCCCCACCCCCCCGGATGAAACACGGCATGATAATCGCGGCGAGCGGGTGGTTCGCGACTGCCCTCTTCGGCGCGCTTCCGTTCGTCCTCACGGCCACGCTGACGCCGCCAGACGTGATGGCCTCGTACGTCCCCGCCGGGGCAACCTACACGTCGAGTCTCGCCGCGTTCCGCAATCCGCTGCACGCCGTCTTCGAGAGTATGAGTGGGTGGACCGGAAGCGGCCTGACGATGGCGGTACACGAACCGTCACTCCCGCGAACGATACAGTGGTGGCGCTCGCTCATCCAGTGGGTCGGCGGCGTGGGCGTCATCGTCCTCACGGTCTCGATTCTCTCTCGACCGGGCAGCGGGAGTTATGCCCTCTACCGGAGCGAGGCCCGCGAGGAGAAGATTCACCCGAGCGTCGTCTCGACGGTGCGAACCGTCTGGAAGATATTCCTCGGCTACACCCTCCTGTCGGTACTCGTCCTCTTCGTTGCCATCCGCGTCAGCGACTACGGGGCGACGATATCGGTCTGGGAGGCCGGGTGGCAGGCGCTCAACCACGCCATGACGGCACTCTCGACCGGTGGATTCAGTGTCACGGACAACTCCATCGGGACCTACGACTCACCACTCATCGAGGGGGTGTTGCTCCCGATAATGACTCTCGGGGCAATCGCGTTCACCGTCCACTACGCCGTCCTCCGCGACCGAGACCCCTCGGTGTTACGCCGAGACCTGCAGACTCGGTGGTTGTTCGTCCTCTTCGGCGTCGGCATCGTCGCACTCGCAGTCCAGAACCTCTGGGGACTGCCGTCGACGCCCGACGCGTTCACCGGGAACGCAAACTGGCTCGCACTCCCCTCGCTCGGCGTGGCCTCGGCCGCACAGGCTGACGCCCTCCGCGACTCGACCTTTCAGTTCGTCAGCGCGCTCACCTGTACCGGGTTTCAGTCGTCACCGATAGGACGATGGAGTGCGGGCGGCAAACTCATTCTCTCTGGTGCGATGGTGCTCGGTGGCGCGGCAGGGAGCACCGTTGGCGGCATCAAAATCATCCGTGGCTACACTATCTCGCGGGGGATCAAGTGGCAATTCTCACGGGTCTTCTTGCCTTCCAAGGCCGTCGTGAGCATCGAGATGGACGGCCGTCGCCTGAACCGAGAAGCGATGGAACGAGAGTTCAGCGAGGCGGCTATCGTGAGCCTCCTCTGGGTGCTCTTTCTCGTCGCAAGCAGCCTGCTGCTTATCAACCTCGTGGGACCCCAGTTCGATTACGCCGACGTGTTGTTCGAGGTGGCGAGCGCACAAGGGAACGTGGGCCTCTCAACCGGAATCACCGGCCCGACGATGTCCCCCCTCGCCGAGACGATGTTTCTATTCAACATGTGGATTGGTCGACTGGAGATAATCCCTGTCCTCGTGTTTTTCCGGTCGCTCCTCTACGGACTCGGGCCCAGAATCCGCTGATGACACGCCGTGGCACCCATCATGAAGTGATGCAGACGTGGTGAGCAGCGAATGGATGACGGTGGGCGACGACGAGGTTCATGGTCGGGTGACGACGTGATTCACAGTGAGCGACGGCACAGTAGCCAACGTTGGTACGTTTCACCGTGGGGCGTGAGGGCTGTTACCACATATTACACAATAAAATATTAAGGTTGCCGGCGCACAGTAGTATGTATGGCCGCCAAACCAGCAACCACATACCACCGGTGCAGTTGCGGTGAAACATTCGACACCACGGAAGAGCTGGTCGCACACGCACGCGACATGCACGGCCTCTGGGTACACTAACGTCGAGTTCGCGGTTCTACTTTTCACACGGCTTTGGCCACCCCAAGGCGACTTCGGCCCTCCGTCGGGATTCGAGAGCGCAGCTCCGGACACACCGAGGCGAATTCGAAAGCAGAGCATCGAGGAGATTCGGGAGACGCCGTCATCGACGCCAGTACTCGGGCGTCAACAGCACCAGCACGGGGATGATTTCGAGTCGACCGACCCACATGAGGACGACCATGAAGAGTTTCGACAGACTGGAAAACTCCCCGTAGCTACCCATCGGGCCGATGATACCGAATCCCGGTCCGACGTTGCCCAGCGTCGAGGCGGCGGCACTCATCGACTCGAGAACCGACAGCGACGGCCCAAAACGGGCAGAGTCGAGCATGAGGAGACCGCTCGCGACGAAAAAGAGCACGATATACAGCAGCGTGAAGCCGTAGATACCTCGAATAGCGCGCTCATCGAGTGTGCGGCCACCCAGTCGGACTGGGCGAACTGCCTCGGGATGTGCAGTGGTGAACAGCTCCCGCCGAATCGACTTCAGAATGACGTACCACCGAACGATCTTGATGCCACCACCGGTCGATCCCGCAGACCCGCCGATGAACATCGCGAACAGGAGGACGTACTGGGCGATCGGACTCCACGCGTTGAAGTCGATGCTCGCGTAGCCGGTGGTGGTCACGATTGCGACGATCTGGAACACGGCGTGTCGCAGTGCAGGTTCGAACTGGAAGACAATGGCATCGCGAATCGCTTCGAGGTAGGGGCCGTCGAACGTCGAACCTGTCGGCACCTGTGTGAGGAGTCCGTAGCCCGAGAAGAGGACGGCCGTCGTGATGGCCGTGAGCACGGCGAGCGTGCCGAGGTAGAACGTGTACTCGGTGTCGCGGGCGAGCGAGTCGGGGTCGCCCGTGAGGGTACGCCAGAACAGTGCGAAGTTCGTCCCGGCGACGACCATGAACGGCACGATGACCCACTGGACGGCCGCCGAGAACGCCTCGATGCTCCTGGCCTCGGGTGAGAATCCACCGGTCGGCATCGTGGTCAACCCGTGCGCGACTGCGTTGTACACGTCCATGTTGGGGGCCGCCCCCGCGAGGTGCAATCCGTAGAGAAGAACGATTTCGAGCGCGGTGAACCCGAGGTAAATCGCCCAGAGTGCACGAGCGGTCTGGGCGATTCTCGGGGTGAGCTTTTCGATACCCGGACCGGGTGCCTCTGCGTCCATCAGCTGTGCGCCGCCGACCGACAGTTCGGGGAGGATTGCGACGGCGAGGACGACGATACCCATCCCGCCGAGCCACTGGGTGAGTTGTCGCCACATCATGATGCCGCGCGTGTGCGTCTGGAACGAGATGTCGCCGACGACGGTCGCTCCCGTCGTCGTGAACCCACTCAATCTCTCGAACAGGGCGGTCGTGGGCCGTCCGAGCGTGGACGACGGGGCCGCCGCCGGGACGAACGGGCCCAGACCGTGAGCTTCGATGAGGTACGGAATCGCGCCGACGAGGGCAACCGCGAACCACGTCACGCCGACCATGAGAAATCCTTCGCGCGCACCGAGGTCGGGGTCCGGTTGGAGCCGTTCGAGCGCCGTCCCGAGCGCGAACGTCACGACGATCGTCACGACGAAGGGAACGACCGTCTCCCCGTAGGCGATAGCGACCGCCAGCGGGAACAACAGCGGAACCGAGAGGTACTTCAGGACGCTCCCGACGAGGCTCAAACTGGCACGGTAGTCGACGCGGAGTTTCATTCAGAGACGACGCTCCAATCGCTGTTGGATGCAGTCCCGTGCAGGGTATTAAACTACTGATAAATCACGTTCCGTGGCAACACGGTTCACGTCACACCGCGGGAATCGAGAACGCAGTCTCGGCGGGTCCGCTGTGCAGTCCCGAGAGCCAGTCGCGGACGAATTAGAGCCGTCCCGTCACGTCGTCGACGATACGAGCGTCGAGGAAGACGACGACGTGGTCGCCCGGTTCGACGACGGTGTCACCACGTGGCGTGATGAGTTCGCCCGCCCGAGTTATTGCGCCGATGACGATGCCCTCCGGCAGTTGCTGAATGGACCGTCGTATCGGCTTGCCCACCAGGACGCTCTCCTCGTCGACCTCGATTTCGAGGACTTCGGCCTTGTCGCTCTCGATGAGCGCCACGTTCTCGGCACCGCCCGCGTGGGTGAAGCGCGTTATCTCCTCGGCGACGACCTCTCTGGGGCTCACGCCCACGTCGACGCCGACAGCCTCGAACAGTTCGACGTAGTCGGTCGTGTCGATGACGGCGACGGTTCGCTCGACGCCGAGACGCTTTGCGAGCAGGGTGACCAACAGGTTCTTCTCGTCGGAGTCGAGCGTCGCCACCAGCAGGTCGGCCTCGCCGACGTACTCGCGTTCGAGGAAGTCGATGTCAGTCGCGTCGCTCTCCATGACGACGGTGTCCGGGAGGTTCTCGGCGAGTTCTCTCGCCCGTTCGTGGTCCTGTTCGATGAACCGAGGATTGAACCCCCGCTCTTCGAGGAGACGGGCGACGTGGTATCCGACTTCGCTCCCGCCGACGACGACGACTTCCTCTGCGCCCCCCGGTGGTTCGTCGGGTTCGACGGCGCGGGCGAACTCTCGAACGCTCTCGGGGCTCCCGATGACGACGACGCGGTCGCCGGAGGTGATGACCGTCTCACCGCGGGGGATGTCGACCGCGTCACCGCGGAGAATGGCCGCGAACGTGAGCGACGCGAAGCGGTCGGCCTCCCGGACGGTCTGATTCGCTACCGGGCTCGACTCGTGTATCTCGAACTCGGCCATCTGGACGCGCCCGTCGGCGAACGGGTCCACGTCGCGGGCGGCGGGGAGGCCGACGACGCGGACGATGGCTTCGGCGGTGAGCAGGTTCGTACACACCATGAAGTTGATGCCGAAGGCCTTCTCGGAGCGCTCCCACGTCCGGAGGTACTCGGTGTTCTTGATGCGGGCGATGGTGAACGCGTCGCTGATCGCCTTGGCCGTCGAGCAGACGACGATGTTCGTCTCGTCGTCGTCGGTGCTGGCGATGACCATGTCCGCCTCCTCGATGCCGGCCTCTTCGAGCGTCGAGACGGACGTGCCGTCACCCTCCACCGCGAGCACGTCGAGCGAGTAGGTGAGTTCCGACGCCCGCTCGGGGTCGCGTTCGACGACGACGACCTCGTGGGCGTAATCGAGGTCCGCGGCGATGCTCTCGCCGACCTGGCCGGCACCGACGATGAGTACTCTCACGAGGGGACCACCGCACAGTTCATTACGAGTGTATCGTGTGTGTCCGACCGATATTGGTGTTGCGAAACCCGCACCGCACACACCGGTGTGTCGTCTCCCGAGACGAACCGACGAGGCCGATACAGAGGGAAGTGCTACCGCGCCGCCGACCCCTTTCGGACCTCGAGGTGAACCGGGCGTTTTCGTCCTTCGAGGTCGGCGACGATGCGCTCGACGATGCGCTCGGCCTCTCGCTCGACGAGCGGTCTGACGCGCTCGATGACCCAGTCGAGCGAAACCAGTCGCGGGAGGTCGACGGCGCTCTCGCGGGCAGACCCGGGGTGCCACTGGACGTCGAACCAGACGAGAGAGGCGGTTTCGGCGTCGGGGGGCGCGTCGTCGGGGAGGTCCGAGAGCGGTTCGATTCGCCAGCAGCCGTCGGCCTCGATGTCCTTGATGATGGTCCAGTCGATGCGTCGCGGCGGATCGACCGCCGTCACCTCCGAACGGGCGGTGTACGAGAGCTTCCACCACGCGAATCGGAGCGCGTAGCGCGTCCCCGGGGAGCCGTCGCCGTCTTGGTAGACGTCGGTCAGGTGCTCGGAGTACTCGGCGTAGCGGGGGAAGTCGACGAGGAACTCGTACACCTCCTCGGGTGGCAGATACACGACGGTGCTGACTGAGATCTCGTCCACGTCGGTCGTTAGGGTGCGAGCGCCAAAGCCTTGTGGGGCCGGTCGGGCCCCAGAGCGTCGACGCGTGTTCGACTCACCCGAGCGAAAACGAGACACACATCACCCCTGCCACCGAGTAATTCACGAGATGGAGCACACGGACGCGACGACTGACGATGGATCGACGAGGAGTGACCCGGCCCGAGAGCCAGTGACGGCGGCCGAGTCGTCGACGCGGGACGTCCTCGTCGTCGGCGGGGGCGTCGCCGGGCTCACCGCGGCGCTGTTCACCGCCCGCGCCGGCCTCGATACGCTGGTCGTCAACGACGGCGAGTCGATTCTCCGTCGAAACGCGCACCTCGAAAACGTACCGGGCTTTCCGGCCGGCGTCAACTCGCGACTCTTTTCTGACCTGCTGGAAGCGCAGGCGACGGAGAACGGCGTCGACATCGAGACGGGCAAGGTAACCGGCATTCACCGCGATGACGCGTTCGTCGCCGACCTCGAAAGCGGGACGACGCGCTCGGCCACCCGCGTCGTCGCCGCCTCGTGGTCCGACGCGTCGTACCTCGACGGACTCGGCGTCGAACTTCGAAACGCCGGGAGCAAGCAGTACATCGAAGACGACGGCCTCGGTCGGACGAACGTCGACGGTGTCTACGCCACCGGACGACTCGCAGAGCGTTACCACCAGGCGGTCGTCTCCGCGGGCCACGGCGCGCAGGTCGGAATCACGCTCGTCCACGACGCCGAGGTGCCCTTCTACCACGACTGGGTCGCCCCCGAGGGTTACTTCACCGACCGGGGCCGGGAGGTGCCACCGGGGTGTGAGGAAATCGACGCCGACGAGCGCGAGCGCCGCGAGCGGCAGTCGATGGCGGCGATGACCGAGTACTTCTCCGAACGTCACTCGTCGGCCCAGCGAACCCACCCGAGCCTCGTCGAGGACGAACGGGGTCGACTCGACGAGTGAAGCCACACCTGCGGGGACGAACACCGCCGACCGACGCGTGAGTATTTAACGGGTCGAACTCGAATGGGTTCACGAATGCTCGAAGGAGTGAACGTCGCGCTCGGTGTCTCCGGCAGCATCGCGGCGGTGAAGACGGTCGAGTTGGCACACGAGTTGCGGAGACGCGGCGCGACGGTTCGGGGCGTGATGACCGAGAGCGCGCAGGGCATCATCCACCCGTGGGCGCTCGAATTCGCCACCGAAGGCGAGGTCGTAACCGAACTCACGGGGAGGGTCGAACACGTGGAGTTGTGCGGCGTGAACGGGTGGGCCGACATGTTGCTCGTCGCCCCCGCGACGGCCAACACGGTCGGGAAAATCGCGGCCGCCGTCGACGACACGCCGGTCACGACGTGTGCCACGACGGCGCTCGGAGCAGACGTGCCCGTCGTCGTCGCGCCCGCGATGCACGAACCGATGTACGACCACCCGGGGGTCCTGGACGCCATCGAGCGCCTGGAGTCGTGGGGCGTCGACTTCGTCGAACCGCGGCTCGAAGAGGGGAAGGCCAAAATCGCCACCGAGGACGCCGTCGTGACGGCGGTGGCCCGCGCGACGACCGAGCAGACGCTCGCCGGGGAACACGTCGTCGTCACCAGCGGCGCGACGACCGAGTCCATCGACCCCATCAGGACGCTCTCGAACCGCGCGTCCGGGAGGACGGGACGCGCCGTCGCCCGCGCCTGCCACGTCCGCGGTGCCGAGGTGACTCTCGTCCACGACGGGCCGCCGGTCCACTACGCCGACGTAGTCGAGGTCGAGACTGCCGCGGAGATGCAGGACGCAGTCGAGTCGGCCGTCGTCGACGCCGACGCCCTCGTGTCGGTGGCGGCCGTGAGCGACTTCACCGTCGAGGCGGCGGACCAGAAGATACGCTCCGGGGAGCCGATTACCCTCGAACTGGAACCGACGCCGAAGCTCATCGACGGCGTCCGCGCCGCTCACCCCGAGTTGCCCATCGTCGGGTTCAAGGCCGAAACCTCCGGCGACGACGAGGCGATGGTCGAGAGGGCTCGCGAGTTGCTCGACCGGGTCGGCCTCGCGTTCGTCGTCGCCAACGACGCCTCGGTCATGGGCCGCGAGGAGACGCGCGCGCTCGTGGTTCGAGACGACGGGGTCGACGAACTCCTCGGCGACAAACTCGAACTCGGTGGTCGCGTCGCCGACGAGTTGGCGGAGGAGCTGGGTTGAGAACCGGGGGCGAGTTTCGCCCTCGCAGTCGCCTCGGATTGAATCCGCCGCTGACAGCAACCAGGTTGGAGACAGAGAGTCCATCCACCACAGGCTATCGGGGCCGAGAAAGGGGTGAGTAGAAGTGTCTGGCGGGAGACTCAGCGGTATGGCCGACGAATCAGCCACGGACGCGCCCGACGACGTGGACACCATAGACGGGGTGCCGACCGTGACGTGTTCGCGGTGCAATAGCGAGTGGAGACTCGATTTCGAACTCGACGAACTACGCGCTGGGAACCGGGCCGTCGAACAGTTCGCACTCGACCACGAACGCCACACCGGACACTTCCCCGACGACGTTACACCCTGGGTCGTCGACTGCCGACAGTGTCCGGACGGCGATGGCTACCTCACACAGCGACCTGCCCGCCGCTGGGCGCAGACGCACGCCAGACACACCGGTCACGTAGTCGAACTTCACCCGCCGACGGGCGAGGATTCGACCGAAGTCGTCGGCAGGCGCTAGATTCCGTTTCCCTCGGTCACGCTGGTCGCCTTCGAGATTTTCAGCACCCTTCGCCGCGGTCCACTTCGCGAAAGGGCCTCTCGCAGTCGAGTGTTCAGTCGTCAGTCTCGGACGACCCGTCAGGTGGGGACTCGCCGGGCCAGACGACCCCGTCGACGAACGGAATCCCCATCCTGTGAGCGGCCTGGGAAATCATGTGCGCGCCGGTCGGGGCCGTCAGGTACAGAAACACCACCGTCACGAGCGAGACGAGGCCGTCCCCGCCGGGGCCGTAGAAGACGAACCCCGCCAGCGAGATGGAGGCCGCACCGAGGGTCGTCGCCTTCGAGGTGGCGTGCATCCGGTTGTACACCGTCGGGAGGCGAATCAGGCCGACCGTGCCGACGAAGATGAAGAAACACCCGACTGCGACGAGCAAGACGACGAGCGCCGCACGGAGTGGGCCCACGGTGACGGCCTCGACAGCGGCGGTCATTCGATGATGCCCCCCTCCGTCACGTAGCGCGCGACGGTGATGGTACTGATGAACCCGATGATGGCGAGCACCAGACTCACGTCGATGAAGAAGCCCTGCACGGTGACCATCGCGTACAGCACCGCGATTGCGACGACGTTCGTCGCGATGGTGTCGAGTCCGACCACGCGATCCGGGGTGGTCGGCCCGCGAATCACCCGATAGCTCGAAAACAGGGTCGCACCCGCCGCGACGACGAGTCCGACCTGCAGGGCGAGCGTCAAAAACGCCGGCAGTTCACTCGCCACGACCGTCCTCCTCGGGCGTCGAACCCGAAGCCTGTGGGACCGGGTCGCCCGGTTTCAACTCCTCGTCGAAGATGACGAGCGCGTAGTCCTCCCACGTTCGAATCGGTTCGAGGATGGAATCGGGGTCGCTGCCGTCGATGCTGTGTACGTAGAGCGTGTTCGTCTGCTGGTCGTGATCCATGGTGAGCGTACCGGGGGTGAGGCTGATGCTGTTGGCGATAGTCGTGATTGCGAGCGACGTCTGCACTCGCAACGGAACCTCGATGACCGTCGGCGAGATGGGCATCGAGGGGGCGAGGACGCGATAGGCGACATCGACGTTAGCCGTGATGAGTTCCTTCAGGAACGCGAGAACGTACAACGACGCGTAGGGTGCCACGCGGGCGCTGCGGGCGAGGTTGGTCCCCTCGGGATAGAAGTTCCTGACCGCGAAGGCGACCGGCATCCCGACGACCAGTCCGATGACGAACTCCTCGGCGAGGCGCGTCGGCGTCAACGAAACGCCGCGGACGAACAGCCACAGGGCGGCGAGAATGACCCCGGTGACGGGCCAGCGATTACTCATCCGAGCACCTCCGCGGGATCGACAGCGTCGACGTATGCGCCGGTGTCGAGCGCCGCCTGCGCGGCGGTCTGTGCGGCGACGAACAGCGCGTCGAATCCGATACCGAACGCGAAGATGGTCACCGCGAGCGCGACGACGATGACAACCTCACCGGTCAACGAGAGATTCCTGACGGCGTCGTCGCCGCCGACCACGTCGCCACCGTCGGCGACAGCGGCGTCCGTGTCGGGTCGAACGCCGGACCATCGAGACGGCAGCCTCATCCGAACGGCGTCACTCGGCGTCCCCCAGAATACGAGGTTCCACGCCCGCGTGTAGTAGGCGACGGTCAACACCGCCCCGAGCAGCGCGATTGCGAGGGCGGCCCACCCGCCGACGGCGTTGGTCGCCACCGCAGTCGCCGCGGTCTGAAAGACCAGCAGTTTGCCGAAGAAGCCGGAAAACGGTGGGATGCCGATGAGCGCCAGCGCGCCGACCAGAAACGCACCGGCGAGGACGGGAGCGCGGCCGGCGAGGCCACCGAGGTCGCGGAGTCGACTCGTTCCGACGGCGTCCTGAACGGTGGCGCTCGCGAGGAACAGCAATCCCTTGGCGAGTCCGTGGTTGAACGCGTAGACGAGCGCGGCGGTCACGCCGAGCGCGCGAATCGACGGGTCGTCGACAGTCGCCGCGACGGCCAGCGGGAGGGCGATGAACCCGACCTGACTGATGCTGGAGTGCGCGAGCAGTTCGTCGAGGTCCGCCCGGCCCACGGCGGCGACGCCGCCGAGGACGATGCTCGCGGCGGCCATCACGAACAGCACCGGCCCCAGGAAGTCGAGCACGGAGTCTCCGGAGAGACCGGGGAAGTCGATCGGAATCGTCGCCGCGGCGAACACCGTGAAGTAGAGCCTGACGAT
>JBNJGG010000087.1:0-11765 GCA_051747545.1 Halobacteriota archaeon
ATCGGCGGAGACCGAACGAATCGAATACAACCGATCCGTCTCGACTTCCAAACCCTGCGGAATCCTTCATCATTGAAGACACTGATTCGGCTGATTCGAGGCGTTTTACCCGAAGATTCGACAGCCCCGTGTTAACGAGACTCAGGATAGTAATATATCCTTCCAGTCTTAAGTCAGCGTTGCTTATGAAAAAGCAGGAGCTTATCCACCTTCACGGCCTGCTTGCAGAGGTACAACAACAGTACGAGACATGGACAAACGAGGAAGTTTCCCTCGAAGCGTACAAAGAATTGGGAGTACGCCCCACATCCATCCACAAATCGAAAACCGATCACAAGGCTGCGGTTTTCAAACTCGCCAAAGGAATCACTTCGACGATGGAACACACCGAAGCCGACCGCATCGTAGCCAAGGCTGACTGAACGACTGGTTGGCGATTCCTACGGACTAGTTACGCCCCGAGCGACAGCTCACCGAATTACTCGACCGAGAGCGAACCGACACCGCGGTGGCGGCGACGTGGCTCACACGGAAACCGAGCTCTCGATGGCGTCGAAACGCACCGATATCGGGGAAGCTGAACGGAGTAACAGAGTGATTTACGACGGTGGACTACAGCTTTGTAGGGACTCCTGCAAGGGAGCGTCGGTTCGTCGAGGGTCGTACTAGTCGGTTCGCCTCACTTGTCCACGAGGTCCTCGAACTCGGGGAGCAAGTCGTCCTCGGATTCCACGTCGGGGGCGTCGGCAACCGACTCGCTCGATTCGGAATCGTCGACCTCCTCGTTCCCCTCCTCGAGTGCTTCGACAGAGAGGACCTTCAGCGGGATATTCTCTAACCGCTGACCGATCTCCTTTCGCGCGATACGGGAGGCGTGTTCTTCCTGCTCGACATTGAACACTTTCATCTCTAATTCGAGGGCGACCAATGCCTCGTCGGCCGCGATGAACGCCGGGGGGAGTTCGTCTCCACTGGGGGACGACCTGGGATTCATCGTGATTTCGACGTAATTCAGGTCCGGATTCAGCATATCGCCGGTCTTCGAGATGGCGATCCGAATGGCTTCTTCCTCCGTCTCAACGTCGTACACCGGGACAGCGGCCTCGACGACGACTCTGCAGTCCATGACGATTGATGATTCAGTGTCCACGTCCATGAAGCTTCGCACGGACGACGGACGCTGAGAGACGAGACCGTGGTTTCACGGACTCTACTGGCGGTTTTCGTCCGTTTTTTCCGCCGCCATCGACGACGCACCCTCGCCATAAATCAAGTGTATTTGTACTACATCAATTCTATTGGGGAACATTTATGTCTGCATGTTCAGACACCACATGTTGCGGCACGAGCCGTGACACCCTACATATGGGGTTGACTGGAGGGTCAACCAGTGACAACGATGAACTGCCCAGACTGCGGCAACGGCCGAACGCGTGTGGTAGACACAGAGACGAGCAACGACGGAACCTCGGTTCGGAGACGGCGCGAATGCCAGCGCTGCTCGTTTCGGTTTACTACCTACGAGCGACCGGAGTGGGACTCCCTCCAGGTGAAAAAACGAGACGGTCGAATCGAGTCGTTCGACCGAGGGAAACTCCGCGCAGGAATCGAACGAGCAGTGGAGAAACGACCCATAGTCCGCGACGAGGTCGCACGCATCGTCGAGACCGCGCTCACCGACAGAGAGACGAGAATCGTCGCGTCCAGCCTCGTCGGTGATTTGGTCGCCGAGCAGTTACGCGAGTTCGACCAGGTCGCCTACATTCGGTTCGTCTCGGTGTACGAGGCGTTCTCCGAACCCGAGGAGTTCCGTCACGAACTCGACGCTGTCCTCGACCGAGCTGGACGAATCGACCCCGCCAGACCGGAGCGACACCTCCGAACATCCATGAGCCAACAATCTACACAACTAACAGACGACGTACGGTCGATCCTCGACCGGGCCAGAACCGACCACGAAACCGCTCTCACCGACGACGCTATCGAAACCCTGAGTGACGAAATCGAGCGTAATCTCTACGCCAGAGCCTCCGATGACGAGGTGTACGAGGCCGTTATTCAGTCGCTCACCGCGCGCGTCGAGCGCGAACCGGCGTTCAAGCAGGTTGCCGCGGCAGTCTTTCGACAGCGGTACTACCGCCGACTGCTCGGTGAGGACCTGACCGGCTACGAACTCGACTGCGCCTACCGGGCGACCTTCGTCGACAACCTCGAACGCGCCGTCGACGAGGGCCTGCTCGACGAGCGGTTGCGAGCTCAGTTCGACCTCGACGACCTCGCGTCGTATCTCGTCCCCGAGCGCGACGGCCTGTTCGAGTACATGGCGATGGAGACGCTCGTCCGACGGTACTTTCTCAAGACCGAACAACACGGCGAGCGTCTCGAACTCCCACAGGCGTTCTGGATGCGCGTCGCCATGGGGCTGTCAATCGAGGAGGAAGCCCCCCAAAAGCGAGCAAAACAGTTCTACGACGTACTCTCGAAACTGGAATTCACGCCGTCGACGCCGACGCTGTTCCACAGCGGGACGACCCATCCGCAACTGTCGTCCTGCTATCTGACGACGGTGCGAGACGACCTCGAACACATCTTCGAATCGTACAAGCATCACGCCCAACTCTCGAAGTGGAGCGGCGGCCTCGGAAACGACTGGACGAACCTCAGAGCGGCGGGCGCGCTAATCGAGAGCACCGGCGTCGAATCGACCGGCACGGTTCCCTTCCTGAAAATATCGAACGACGTGACCGCCGCCATCAATCGCTCCGGAAAGCGTCGAGGCGCGGCGTGTGCGTATCTCGAGTGTTGGCACCTCGACTTTCAGTCGTTTATCGACCTCCGGCGAAACACCGGCGACGACAGGCGTCGAACCCACGACATGAACACGGCGGCGTGGATTCCGGACCTGTTTCTCAAACGCGTCGAAGCGGGCGAGCAGTGGACGTTATTCAGCCCCGACGAAGTCCCCGACCTGCACGAGCTGTACGGCGAGGAGTTCGAAGCGCGATACAGGGCGTACGAACGACAGGCCGAGTGCGGTGAGCTTAGTCAGTTCGAGCAGGTCGACGCCGAGAACCTGTGGCGGCGGCTGCTCACGCGACTGTTCGAGACGGGCCACCCGTGGCTGACGTTCAAAGACCCCTGCAACGTCCGCTCGCCCCAGGACCACGTCGGAACGGTTCACTCGTCGAACCTCTGCACCGAGATTACGCTCAACACCAGCGAGGACGAACACGCAGTTTGCAACCTCGGCTCGGTCAACTTCGCAACCCACGTCGAAGATGGCGAACTCGAGCGTGAGCGTCTGGCAGATACCATCGGGACAGCGATGCGAATGCTCGACAACGTCGTCGACATCTGTTTTTACCCGACCGAACAGGCCGAGTCCGCGAACCTGCGACACCGGCCGGTCGGGCTGGGGACGATGGGCTTTCACGACGCGCTCATGCGACTGGGCGTGTCGATGGCGTCCGAGGAAGCCGTCGAAAAGGCGAATCTGTGGCAGGAGTTCGTCTCCTATCACGCCGTCCTCGCCAGTTCGAAATTCGCCGCCGAGCGGGGGGCGTACCCGTCGTTCGAGGGGTCGAAGTGGGACCGTGGACTTCTCCCACAGGATACCGTTGACCGACTCGAAGCCGAACGCGGCGTGGAGATCCCCACCGACAGAACAGAGACGCTCGACTGGTACGTCGTCCGCGAACACGTCGACCAACACGGGATGCGGAACTCGAACACGATGGCGATTGCCCCGACGGCGACGGTTTCGACCATCAACGGAACGACCCCGTCTATCGAGCCGATGTACTCGAATCTCTACGTGAAGTCGAACATGTCCGGAGACTTCACCATCGTCAACGATCACTTGGTCTCGGACTTGCGAGAGCGCGGCCTGTGGGACGACGAGATGGTCGACCGAATCAAGTACCACGACGGGTCGATTCAGGACATAGACGCGATTCCCACGGACCTCAGGGAACTGTATCGCGGCGCGTTCGAGGTAGACCCGCGACATCAACTTCGCCTGACCGCACACCGACAGACGTGGATCGACCAGGCGGTGTCGCACAACGTGTTCTTCCCGTCGACCGACGGTTCACTACTCGACGATGTGTACAAGACCGCCTGGCGACTGGGCCTGAAGACGACCTACTATCTACGGACACTTGGTGCCTCCCAGATCGAGAAATCGACCCTCGACATGGCCGAGTACGGGATGACCCAGCACCGTGGAGCGTCCGCCGAGGAGCAGTTCGACACAGCGGCCTCCGAGGTCGACTTCGAGGCCGATGGGGGCCGTCACAACGGCGAACTGCATCGAGTCGAGGACCCCACCTGCGACGCCTGCCAGTAACGACATTCGAACGAGACTCGCTCATACCGATGCCGATTATCAACAACGACGCCGAACACGACCCGAACAAGATACTGCCGATCGACTACGACTGGGCCCGCGAGTACTACACCGCGGGCGTCGCCAACAACTGGGTACCAGAAGAGGTCCCGATGCAGGACGACGTGTCCCAGTGGAACGGTGACGTGCTCTCGGAGTCCGAGCGTCAACTCGTCGAGTGGAATCTCGGCTTCTTCTCCACCGCCGAGTCGCTGACGGCGAACAACATCGTTCTCGCACTGTACGAGTTCGTCACCGCTCCGGAGTGCCGACAGTACCTGCTCCGGCAAGCCTACGAGGAGGCAATCCACACGGACACGTTCATCTACTGCTGTGACACGCTCGGCTTCGACCCAGAGCACCTCTACAGCATGTACGACCGCGTCCCGTCGATTGCGGAGAAAGACGAGTTCGTCGTCGACCTAACTCGGGCCATCGACCGCCCGGAGTTCGTCATCGAAACCGAGGCGGACGTTCGGGCGTTCCTCCGCGACGTGGTCGGCTTCTACGTCATCATGGAGGGCATCTTCTTCTACGCTGGTTTCGCCATGATGCTCGGCCTCAAGCGCCAGCACAAGATGGTTGGAATCGGCCAGCAGTTCGAGTACATCATGCGTGACGAATCGCTCCACGTCGGCTTCGGCGTCGACCTCATCGACCAGATTCGGGCAGAGAACCCCGGTGTGTGGACGCCGGCGTTCGAAACCGAAGTTGTCGACCTCGTCACCGAAGCCGTCGAACTGGAGAAAATTTACGCCTACGAGGCGTGTCCGGGGGACGTCCTCGGTCTGAGTCCAGAGCAGTTCGCCGAGTACGTCGAACACGTCGCCGACCGCCGACTCCGCCAACTCGACCTCCCCGAGCAGTACGGCACCGACAACCCGTTCCCGTGGATGTCCGAACAGGTCGACCTCAACAAAGAGAAGAACTTCTTCGAGACGCAGGTCACCGAGTATCAAACCGGCGGCAGTCTCGACTGGTAGCAGCGGCGGCTCCGTCGCGGGACTGCGCTCTGAATCGTGCGTTCGAGATCCCTGAAAGGTGACGGGTACCGAGGCGATTGTCACTAGAGAGGTGACATACCGAGACGGTTGTCACCAGACGGACGACGTGCGTGCTAGTATTTACTATTCCGTCGGCCGAACGTCCACCTATGACCTACAGGAAGGTGAACTACACGGACATCGAGCCAGTCTCTGACGCGATGCACTTTCTGAGAAAACCACTGGAAAGTCGACAGATCGGGGTGACGATTTCCCGGTGTAGCCCCGGGTGGACCAGTAAACCGCACGACCACACCGCAGATGGACACGAAGAGATATACGTCCTGATATCCGGCGAAGCGGTGATCCGAATCGACGGCGAGGACGTCTCCGTCGGCGGCGGTGACGCCGTCTGGATTGCACCGGAGTCGACCCGTCAGATTCGAAATGGAGACACTGAGAGCGCGTTCGTGCTCGTGAGCGCCCCAGAACTTCAGGCGGAAGACGAGCGCGACGAGTGGTCGTTGACTGGATTTCAGGGCTGAAACGCCTCCGGAATTGCCCGGGGAGAAACGTCCTCGAAGCGAAGACGGCGAAACCGGCCGGTCGAACAGCGACACGTCGACGTGCCCCCGTGGTTCCGGTGGGCGCGACTGTCCTCCGTGGCAGGTCGACCGAACTCAGTTCACGTCCGCCAGCGGTCCGAAGTCGTCGACGGGCATCACCGAGTAGTCGATGGTGAGCGTGTCCTTGGTGGCTCGAATCTTGCCGACGAAGGCGGAAATCTCTTCGAGCGAACCCTCCAGGACGAACAGTTCCATGCACCGGTGTTCTCCGACGTGGCTGTGGAAGTTCGACGCGACGATGTCCTCGTGTTCGTGCCGGAGGCGCATCATCTTCTCTTCGACGGTCGTCGTCTCGAAGTCGAAGACGACCGTGACCACGCCCATGAGTTCCCGGTCTTCGAGTTTCTTGTCCTGAAATTCGCCGAGGAGATTTCGGCTGGCCTCGCGAATGACCTCGCTTCGACCGGTGTACCCGTGGTCCTCGGCGAACTGGTCGATTCGTGCTAGCAACTCTTCTGGCATCGAAACGCTCACGACGCTCATATATTAACTCAGTCGCACTCTGGTATTAGAAGTTGTTATTCGATCACGAACCGACGGGGGCAAGTAATATCAGAAAGGTGACTATCAGGGATAAATCGAACACCAATCGTCCTCGGAGACGTGATTGCCGAGCGCCACGGGTTGGCTTCGCCCCGCGGGGGGGGTGAACCGCGGATGACCCGTGAGCGGTTGGTCGAGTGGGTCCCCGCGAGCCGGCCAGACGACGAGTGCGACCGAGAGGCGGACGCCGAGCTCCGGGCTGCGAAAATCGACCGACGGACGGACACGAATCTATCGGCGGAGGAAACCGAAGGCCGGATCGCCCGGGCTCACGACCGCCTCCTCTACCACCTCGACACCGATCGTATTCGGGCGTATCCCCAGCGCGTCGACGGGCGTGACGAAGACTCGCAGTGAGTACATTCGAAATAACCTCGTGAAAACACGAGACCGATTCAGTCGAGTTCTGGAGAAGCGACTACTGGCCGGGAGTCATCTCCTCGTACGGTTGGACGATGACGAATCCGCCTTCGCCGCCGAATTGGAGTTGGAAGGTCTCGCCCGACGAGCGACCGATCATGCTCTTGATGTTCAGGTCTCGCTTCGCACTCGGCGAGACGTTGCTACTCCACGCGACAGTCGCGTTGGGGTCGGTGCTGACGGGGGTCGGAACGACGAGGGGCTTGCCGTGCGTCGTGATGGCGACGTGGCCGGGGCCCTCCAGATAGACGTTGAACAGGCCGCCCGTGGAGGTCCCGGCGATGCTGTCCATCATCTTGATGTCCCAGTTGACGCTGTTTTCGAAGGCGAGCAGGTCGTTACCGTTGACGCTGATCTCTTCGCCGGCGTCGAGTTCGAGTACCTGCACCTCCTTTCCCTGGTCGGCCAGAAAGAGGTGACCCGTCCCGGCCGCCTCCATCATCGTGGCCCCCTCTCCGGTCACCTTCTTTTTCAGCATGCCTTTCAGTCCGCCAGCGGACTTCCGTTCGAACGAGATGTCGCCGGTGTAACCGACCATCGAACCCGCTTTTGCCATGACACTCCCCTCCAAAGCGACATCGAGGAGTTTCGAGTTTTCGAGGTCGAACGTCTGTTCGTTGTCCTGCGGTGCGTGTGAGTCGACGAATGTATCGAGATCCATTGGTGTACTCCGAGCCGCGTCGAACGCAGCTCTGTAAGGGACGAGTAACTTCCGAGAACATAACTGTAGCCTTAGGTGTTTGACACAGTATGTAACGATTGTTCACACACCAGTCATGTGATTGTGAACATGAGTGCCCGTAGAGAGGGCTCGTCGAGTCGAGCACTTCCGTCGGGTTGGTCACTCGTGTCAGTCCGTATTCGGCTCGCGATCCGCGGCGTCGATGCTTCCGATCTCCGGTGTGGATTCGGCACCGGCGGACGATTGAAGCTTCCCGAGCAGCACGGAGGCGACGTATATTCCGACGGCGACGAGGACGATGACGCCCCCGGCGGTGGCCTCTCCGTAGTAGGCAACGCCGATGCCGACGAGCACCGCCAGTTCAGCCAGTACGATAGACACCCAGAGCGACTGCGTAAAGCTTCGAGAGACCTGTGTCGCGCCAGCAACGGGCACGACGAGCATCGCGGCGACGAGGATGACGCCCATTATCTGCATCGCCCCGACGACGACGAGGGCGGTGAGCATCACCATCACACGGTTGTACCAGCTAACCGAGAGACCAGACACCTGTGCAGCGGTTTCGTCGAAGGTGACGTACAGCAGTTGATTCCGCGTGAGCGCGACGGTGGCGACGATGACGGCGAACAGGACGAGCAGAATCGCGGCGTTCTCCGCGGAGACGGTCGAAAGGTTCCCGAACAGGTACTGATTGATGCCGACCGCGAGGCCACCGGCGTTGATGCTGATGAGGACCGTCCCGAGGGCGAACCCCGTCGAGAGGACGATGGCCATCGACACGTCGTTGTACGCGCCCGTCGCCTCGGAGATGACTTCGATGAGCAACGCCGCGATGACGGCGACGACGACTGCACTGAGGTACGGAGAGACCCCGAGGCTGAACACCCCGTTGAGGAACAGGCCGACTGCGACGCCGGCAAAAGCGGTGTGGGCCAACGCGTCGCCGATGAGCGCGAGTTGTCGATGCACGAGAAACGTCCCGATGAGCGGGGCCATCACCCCGATGCACAGACCGACCAGAATCGCCCGGTGCATGAACTGGTACTGCAGCAGTTCGAGGCCGGTTGCACCGGCAAGCCCGTACATGAGCGACGACCAGAGGTCGAGAAGCCAGTACAGCGGCCCGAGAACCGAGTCCAAGGGGCTCGCCTGGAAGACGATCGAGAACCGCCCAGTCATCGTCGAACTCCCGTGAAATTAGCCGCCGTTCCGAACGCACGAGCGAGCGCGTCGCTCTCGACGAACTCGTCGGTCGGCCCGTCGAAGTAGATGTCGCGGTTGAGACAGACGACCCGGTCGGCGTGGTCGGTCACGGCTCCCAGGTCGTGTTCGATGAGCAGAATCGTGATGCCGTCCGCGTGAAGTGCGTCGAGCAACTCGTAGAACGCTTCGACCGACTCGACGTCGACACCGACGGTCGGTTCGTCGAGGACGAGCAGTTCGGCCTCGCTCGCGAGCGCGCGGGCGATGAATGCACGCTGGCGCTGGCCACCCGACAGTTGCGTGACGCGACGGGTGGCGAACGCACTCATCCCGACCGTTTCGAGGGCACTGTCCACGATGCGCCAGTCCTCCTCTGAGAGCCGTCTCACACCGACGTGTGGGAATCGACCCATCTTCACGACTTCACGGACGGTAATCGGCATCTCCTTCGACGCGCTCGCGTGCTGGGCGACGTAGCCGATTCGGGAGCCGTCGTCGAACCTGTGCGAGGGGTTGCCGAACAGTCTGGCGACCCCCTCGTCCGGTCGAAGCAACCCCAGCATGAGCTTCATCAGTGTGGACTTTCCCGAGCCATTGGGACCGACGACGGCCACGTACTCGCCGGGGTCGACTCGGAGGGAGACGTTTTCGACGACGGGTGTCGAGGTGTATCCGAAGTCGACGTTCGAGAGTTCGATGACTGGTTCGGTCGTCGCCTGTCCGTCGCCGAGTGCGCTCATTCGAAGTTTCTCCACTCCTGATTCCAGCCGTCGGGGCCGGCTTCTTCGGGCGTCTCGTTTCCGAGGACGACGTTGAACGTCGGCATGTTGACGTTGTAGGCGATCTCTTCGTAGCCCCACTCGTTTTCGACCCAGTCCTCGCGGACGCCCGCGTACGGCGTCACCGGGTAGTAGGCCTCGACCGGTGTCTCCGCGACCAACTGTTTCGCCGGTTTGCGCGTCTCGAACACGCCGGCACCGATGTACCTGATGTCGTGCTCTTCGATGACCCGCTTGGCTTCCGTGATGTCCGAGGGTTTGACATCGCCACTGGCAGCGAGGTTGACCACGAGCGGACGCATCTCGACGTCGTACCGGACGCCGATGTACTGGAACGCGTTGTGTGCCGCCAACTGGACGACGTTACGGGACGCGGTCTCGAATATCCGCTCGTAATCGCGGTCGATTCGGTCGAGTACGTCCGTCTTGTACGCCGACGCGTTGTCTCGAAACGTCTCTTCGTAGTCCGGTGCCAGTTCGACCAACCCCCCGGTGATGTTGTCGACCGAGGTCTTCGCTCGCAGGGGGTCGAGCCAGAAATGCGGGTCCTTCCCCCGACCCTCGCCGACGCCCTCTTCCTCTCGGTCGAGGCTGGCGGCGAGTTCCACCAGTTCGACGCCCTCTCGAACGTTGATGAGCTGGGTGTCGATGCCGTCGTCTTCGAGCGTCTGAATCGCGCGGTCGGCCCACGGCTGGAAGTCCTCGCCGACGTGAATGAACGCGTCCGCCTCGATGATGTCTTTCGTGACGCTGGCGTTCGGTTCCCACCCGTGACCGTGAAGGCCGGTAGGAATCAGATTCCGAACCTGTACCGGCGTGTCCGCGGCAATCTTTCGCGCGAAGTCGTAGAAGCTGAAGAACGAAGCCACAGCGACGGGGCCGTCCACAGACTCGCCAGACCCCCCCTGTGAGCTGCCCATCTGTTCGTTACCGCCACTCGCTACCTCGCCGCCGAGGCACCCGGCGAGGCCCGCGGTGACGAGGCCAGAACCGGTGGCGAGGAGCCGCCTACGCGACAATCTTTGACGCGTAGTCGAACGAGATTCGTCGTTCATTGTTACTCAATCATGAGTCAGAGAATGCCAAATAGGTTTTGGTCTAACTGTGAATTTAGACTATTCTAAATACTGGCGCGGCGACTCTTTCGTCGTCTGTCGCCATGCCCCGCGTCGTGGTTCGAAAGTCCCATTGGCTCGGCTTCATCGACACTACGCATACAGAGTTGAACACAGACGACGACTGAGTACAGAAGGACGAGCGGCGACCAAGTGCAGAAGGACGGACGACGACCGAGTGCGGCGCTGGTCGTCGGGACCACGGTGGCGGTAACCGCACCGGCAAAACCACACCTTTTTATTTTAGGTGTGCCTAAACGGTTCCAATGTCAATCGGAAGCCAGTCTCGCTCAAACGGCGAGACCGAGCCTGCAACGTCCTCACCACCGGATATTTCGGTCTGCGAAACCTCCCCGGGGAAGGCTGTTTTCATCGAATCTGGCAACACCGACGGGTGGATAGCGAGCGACCTGACGGTCGAGTTGAGAGCCTAGGTGGCCACCCGAATTCGTCGAAGGACTGGCGGTGAAAAACGAACGGTCGGTCGGCGAGGCGAACCTCGGAATACCGAATCCTGAGTCCGTTCCCGTCGATTACTGGACCAGCGTGTCGTCTTCGAGGTAGTGGTCGATTACGTGGGCGTGCTCTTCGATGTCCTCCAACTGCTCACGGAGCATCTCCGAGGTAACGTAGTCACCGAGGCCCTCCGCGAGTTCGATGTGTTCCCGGTAGCTCTCGATGATTTCGCCGTACATCTCGAGGTCGTTGCTCAGCGAGGTTCGGATGTCGTAGACGTCCTCGTCCTCGGGTTCGACGGTGGCGGCCTCCGCGAGCGTCGACATGTTCGCGTGTGGGACACCCCCGATGGCCTGCACGCGCTCGGCGATCTCGTCTGCGGCCTCCTCGACTTCCTCGTAGGCCTCCTGGAGAAACTCGTGGACGCCGAGGTGTTCGGCACCCTCGACGTTCCAGTGGTGCTTGTGGAGCTGGTGATAGAGGACGTACGCGTCGGCGAGGTCCGTGTTGAGCGCGTCTACGAGCTGCTCGGCCTTCTCCTGGTCGAGACGCAGGGGATTCTCGCCGACGG
>JBNJGG010000088.1:0-11399 GCA_051747545.1 Halobacteriota archaeon
TTCGTTCGCACCCACCGTGATGCGGTAGTCGGTCTCGCCGATGCGCTCCATCAGGCGAACGCGGTCGCGGTCCGACAGGTCGAACTCCCACACCGACCGGTGCAACTGGTCGACGATGTCGCCGCCGGCCATCCCCGTCTCGGTGAGCAACGTGTCCAGCGTCGCTCTCGCGGCCGTGAAGTCGCCGTCGATGGCGGCTTCGACCATCGACGCGACTTCCTCGGGCCGGGCCGTGCTGGTGATAGTGTAGACGGCCTCCTCGTCGACCACGTCACCCGTCGTCGCCGCGGCCTGCAGCGAGTTGATGGCGCGGCGCATGTCGCCGCCGGCGGCGTACACCAGCGCGTCGAGTCCGTCGTCGGTGAGTTCGATGCCCTCGGCGGCAGCGATGTCCCGGACCTGCGCGGCGACGGCCTCGTCCGACAGGGGCGAAAAGCGGAACACCGCACACCGCGACTGGATGGGGTCGATGATCTGACTGGAGTAGTTACACGAGAGGATAAATCGCGTGTTGTCGGAGAACTGCTCCATGGTTCGGCGGAGCGCGGACTGTGCGTCCGAGGTCAGCGAGTCGGCCTCGTCGAGAAAGATGATTCGGTAGTCGAAGCCGCCGAAACTGGCGCGCGCGAAGTTCTTGATTCGGTCCCGCACCACGTCGATGCCGCGCTCGTCGGAGGCGTTGAGTTCGAGGAAGTTCCCCCGCCAGTCGTCGCCGTAGACCGCACGGGCGATTGCCGTCGCCGCCGTCGTCTTGCCGACGCCCGCCCGCCCCGAGAAGAGGAGATGCGGCAGGTCGTCGCGCTCGACGTAACTCTGGAGTCGCTCGACGATGTCCTCCTGTCCGTAGATGTCGTCGAGCGTCTGGGGTCGATACTTCTCTATCCAGATTTCCCGGCCCGACGGCACGCCCTCGGCCTCGCTCATGGACGTAGTGAGGGGCCCGTCGCCTCATAAACTCCCCGAGACGAAGTTATCGGCGTCTCTAACCTCCCCTTCGATATCGTCGCACTCAGTAAAACGTCGCCTCCTCCACGGTCGCCCGGAAGAACTCGCGGTAGCCCGGCGTTCCGAACTCCCAGCCGACGGCCATCTCGCTCGGGATGGTCATCCCGCCGAAGGACGCTTCCTCGTCGACCGTGACGCCGAACGAGACGGGTCCCGTTCCCCCGCGGTAGCGGTCGAGCGTCGCCTCCCGTAATCGCCCCTCGTCGTCGACGGCGATCGTCACCGTCGTCTGGTAGTCGTCGACGACGCACGTCACCGCGGCGTGCGTCTCGTCGACTGCGTCCCACTCCGCGCCGAACTGCGGGAGCAACGCCGTCGGAAGCCAGACGTACTCGGCGACGAGTCGCCCGCGGGCCGACCTGTCGACGCCGCGCCCCGAGGCCGACACGAACGGAATCGCCCCCCAGAGCGTGAGTTTCTGCCCGCCCTCCTCGTCGACGTAGTAATCCGACCCCGATATCTCGACCAGCGGTGCCGCTCGGAGCCGAACCGACCAGAGAAACCCGACGCCCGCGACGAGCGTCTCCGTCGCGGTGAACGGTTTCCACCCGCGGTCGGTCCTGAACTCGCCAGTCATCGACAGTTCCACCCGCCTCGAAAGCGGCGCGTCCGGTTCGATGGCGTGGGTGAGATACCGCCGCGCCGGGTCCGGTAGGTCGGCCACCGACTCGGGGTCGAACCGCTCGGGCGTCCCCGCTGCACTTTCTGGGAACGCACCGCAATCGGCGGCACGGCGGAGTCGCGCTCGACGGGATTCGGTTGCGGCGGCGTTTCGTCGTCGAACCGCGACGAACGCGCCTCCGAGGAGGGCGGCACCCGCGACGACGGCGGCGCTCGCCCACTGGAGTCGTGCTACCATGGTGGTCGTACGGTCTCGACGCATATGACAGTCCGCCTCCAGTTCGGCGCGATTCCGTTCGGGTCGGCGTCGCCGGACGGCAAGGCTGAAATCGTCGTCGGCGTACTGTCACCCATGGACGTGACCGTCAGGGTCGTCGGCGAGGACACCCACGAAGTGTCGCTCGACGACGGAACGTACGCCGACCTGCTCGCGGCCGTCGGCTTCACCACGCACGAGGCGACGGTCCTCGTCGACGGCACCCCCGTGCCCGAGGACCAACCAGTCGCCGCCGACGAGGTGACCGTCCTCAGGTTAGTCAAGGGCGGGTAATCGTCGTCAGTCGGGCGCTCTCTCTAGCGGCGCTCCCGCCGCACTCCACGCGTCGGTGCTCCCGTTTTTCAGCGCTCACCCCCTACGACGGGTATGACCGCCGTGACCGTTCGTCCGGCCTCGACGGACGAACTCGTCGCCGTCATGCGACTGCTCGACGGAGCGCTCCTCGAAGTCGACGCCGAGACGGTGTCGGAGCGACTCGGGACCGACGAGGTGTTGCTCGCCGTCGCGGACGCGCCCGTCGGGGCCATCGTCCTCGACGGCGGTCACGTCGAGGCGCTCGCCGTCCGTCCGTCGTGGCGTCGTCGCGGCGTCGGAACGGCGCTCGTCGAGGCGGCCACGGCCACCGTCGGCCGACTGACCGCGGCCTTCGACCCGCGGGTGCGACCGTTCTACGAGTCGCTCGGCTTCGACGTCGAACCCCTGTCCACGAAGTCTGAGCCCCGCCTTTTCGGCGTCCGGGATGAATCAGCGCAGGGGCGGTAGAGCCGAATCAGCGCAGGGGCGGTAGAGCCGAATCACCGAAGCGCAACGTCAGATACCGGTCAGAGTAACGGCTCGACTAACTCGCGGCCCGCCGCCAGCAACGCCTCCACCCCCGCCTCGCTTCCTGCTTCCGCGTAGACGCGCATCTTGGGTTCGGTCCCGCTCGGGCGCACCAGCAGCCACGACCCGTCGTCCAGCAGGAGTTTGAACCCGTCCAGCGTGACGACGTCCGCAACCTCGCGGTCGGCCACCTCGTCGGGTATCTCCTCGGCCAGGTCGTCGATGACGCGGGCCTTTTGGGAATCTGGACAGACCATCCCGATTTTCCCCGCGACGATGTCGCCGTGGGCTTCGAGGAGACGGTCGACCCGGTCGTCGAAGTCCTCCTCGACCGCCGCGGCCGCCGCGACCAGCGCCATCAGGACGCCGTCCTTCTCGCGGACGTGGCCCCGAATCGAGAACCCGCCGGACTCCTCGCCGCCCATCAGCGCGTCGTGCTCGGCCATCGCCGCCGCGACCCACTTGAAGCCGACGGGCGTCTCGACCACGTCTTCGTCGTGTGCGGCCGCGATACGGTCGACGAGGAACGTCGTCGAGACGGTTCGAATCGCCGGCCCCTCGTCAGATTCGAGGAGGAAGTCGTAGACGGCGGCGAAGAACAGGTTCGCGTCCAGCACGCCGCGGTTCGGCGTGACCACCGCGATGCGGTCGGCGTCCCCGTCGTTGGCGACGCCGAGGTCTGCCCCTTGCTCTTCGACGGCCTCGACGAGCCCTCCGAGTTGGCTCGCGCTGGGTTCCGGCGACCCGCCGCCGAACGTCGGGTCCCTGTCGCAGCGCCGCCGAATCACCGTCGCGCCCGCACGTTCGAGCAGCGCGTCGGTCACGCCGCGGCCGCTGCCGTGGATAGCGTCGTAGACGACGGTCATCCCCGACAGGTCGGCGTCGACGAGCCCCCGCGCGTGGTCGGCGTGGGTGGCGACCGCGTCGACCGTTCGTATCGTTCCCCGTTCGGCCGCGGGCAGTACCGACGGGTCGGCCAGTCGAGACTCGATGGCGTCGGTCACCTCGGGGACGGCGGGCGCACCGTCGTCCGGGATGAACTTCACCCCGTTGTACTCGGGGGGGTTGTGCGACGCCGTCACCATGAGCGCGCCCGAGAGGTCTCTGTCGACGATGTTCCACGCGACGACCGGCGTCGGGCAGTCCCGCTCGGGCAAGAGCACGTCGAACCCGTTACCGGCGAGCACCTCCGCCAGCGACTCCGCGAATCCCTGCGACGTCTCGCGGGCGTCGTACCCGACCAGCACGGGGTCGTCGTGACCCCCGTCTGTGAGGTAGTCGGCGACGGCCTGTCCGACGACTCTGACTCGCTCGTCGGTGAACGTGTCCAGCGTCGCGCGCCAGCCGTCGGTTCCGAAGGATATCGCGTTCATACCGGACCCTCCTTCCCGCGGGTGAAAAAGCTACGGCGTCGTGGGTGTCTTGCCGCGACACTCCGGCAGACTGTGGGAGCACTACCCGCACACCGCGCGCCCTCCAGCGGAAATTGTAACCGTCGAACGGGTAATTTCGACACGCTCGGAGCCCTTTTAATGACTCGACCCTACCAGTGGGCAATGACTCGGGTCGTCGCCGTGTCTGGCAGTCGGCGAGACGGGAGCTACACGCGTATCGCACTCCGCTACGCCCTCGACGCCGCGGCAGACGCTGGTGCAGAGACGGACTTCATCGACCTCGGTGCAGTGGACTTGCCGCTGTATCATCCTGACATCGACGAGCAGGGCGACTCCGTAGACCTGCTGGGTCGGATGCGACTCGCCGACGGCGTCATCCTCGGCTCGCCGGTCTACCACGACTCGTACTCTTCGACGTTCCGAAACTTCCACGATTACTGCAGTTACGACGAGTACGAAAACACCGTCGCCGGTCTGTTGACGGTGGCCGGCGGCGCGTCCTACGGGAGTACCCTCGAACACATGCGAAGCACCGTCCGTGGCGTCCACGGGTGGGTACTGCCGCATCAGGTCGGTATCGCCAGCGCCTCCAGCAAGTTCGAAGGCGGCGAGTTCGTCCACGACGGACTCCGTCAGCGCACCGAGAAACTTGGCCGCCTCGTCGCCGAACACGCCGAGCGCTTCCATCCCGTCCCGGCGGACGACTGAGTCACCGACGAACGACTGAATTACCGTCGAACGACCGAGTTACCGGGCCGCCACCGCGTGTCTACCCGTCGACGAGACGTTCCTTCTCGGGTCGACGCAACTGCTTGAGTTCGTACTCTCGGCTCATCGCCGCCGACCTCGTCTCGTAGGTTTCGGTGTACACCAGTTCGACCGGGGCCCGTCCTCGGGTGTATTTCGCACCAGTCCCGTCGTTGTGCTCGGAGACGCGGCGCTCGACATCGATCATGTAGCCGGTGTAGAAGGTGCCGTCGGCGCACTCGACGATGTAGACGTGATGCACGGTGGGCCGTTGGGATCCTCGGGGTTTGTACCCATCGAGAATGGGTTCGCGTGGTGATCGGCTCGCGCTTCAGTGGTCAGACGCCACGGGACCGCCGTCGAACGCGCCGTCGAAATCGGCGTTCGCCGAGCAGTCTGGACCAGCGGGGATTCGTCCGTAGCCGTTCGCGCGGTGTGACGCAACCGGTCGTCCGTCCAGTTTCATCACCATCGTTCCTTTCGGGCGGCGTCGACGGCGCGGGCGATGAGCGCGGCCTGTGCACCGGCGACGAATCCGGCGTCGACGTTGACGACCGACAGTACCGTACACGACTGGAGCATCCCCGCCAGAGCCGCCTCGCCGTCGCCGCCGAATCCGTACCCGGTCGACACCGGCAGGCCGACGACGGGCGTGTCTACGAGTCCCGCCACGACCGTCGGGAGGGCTCCCTCGCGCCCAGCGACGACGACGGCGACGTCGGCGTTTCGGATGCGCTCTACCTGGTCGAGCATCCGGCCGAGATGGGCGACGCCGACATCGTCGATTCGCTCGACGGTCGCCCCCATCTCGCGGACGATGACCGCCGCTTCGCCCGCGACGGCGGCGTCGGACGTGCCGGCCGTCACGATGACCACCGTCGAATCGAGCGCGGGTGGGTCGAACGACGGGTCGTGCGCCACGAGGGTTCGAGCGCGCTCGTCGCGGTCGATTTCGGCGTCATCGAGACAGTCGACGAGGGCGTCGACGTGGTCGTCGCTGACGCGCGTGACGACGGCGCGACCGGTCGTCTCGACGGCGGCCCGGGCGAGTTCGGCCGTCTCGCCGGGCGTTTTTCCCTCTGCGAGAATCGCTTCGGGAACCCCCCGGCGCGTCTCACGAGCGGCGTCGAAGCGACCCGCCTCTGTCGTCGCGTAGCCAGCGAGGCGCGCTTCTGCGGCCGCCGGCGAGAGGTCACCCGCGGCGACCGCCTCCAGAATTTCGCGCATACGCTCGTTTCGGGCGCTCCGCTACTCGTAGGTGTCGCTTCGCCCCTGCGAGGCGGTCGTCTCGGAACGGAGTATATAAAGCCACCTGCTCAATGACGCGAGAACGCCGTCTTCGAGGGGTTAGACGGGTCGATTTGGGAAATCTTATTAATAAGGCCACGGTATCGTTGCCCTGTATGGCAGACCTTATTGTCAAAGCAGCCGTCAAGGAAGCGTTAGTGGACAAGAACGTCGCTTCGGACTTCTACGACGCGCTTGATGAGCAAGTCCAGGAACTGCTCGATGATGCCGCCCGACGCGCCGAGGCCAACGACCGAAAGACGGTCCAGCCTCGCGACCTCTGAACACGGTCCTGACCTCCTCCATATTTTCCGGTCACTAGCGCCGAGTCTATCGATTTCGCCCATCTAATTCCTCCCTTTTCTCTGGGGGCGCTATGGCGAGTCGAGCACGGCGGTCCCGGCTCCGTCGCCGACTACAGCACTCGCACGTCGACCCCGTCGGCGCGGCCGACGTGCACCTCGTCCACGAGGTCGACGAACAGGCCGTGTTCGACCACGCCGGGCGTCCCCGAGAGGTCGCGCGCGAGCGACGCGGGGTCGCCGATGCGGCCGAAGTCACAGTCGAGCACCAGATTCCCGTTGTCGGTCACGACGGGACCGTCCTTTCGCGTCGCCTCCCTGAGCGTCGGTTCGCCGCCGGCCTCGCGTACTCGACGTGCCACGGTCGTTCTGGCGTCGGGGAGTACCTCCACGGGTACCGGGTGGTCCAGTTCGGCTGTGAGTTTCGACTCGTCAGCGACGACGACGAACCGCTCTGCGGCCGCGTCGACGACTTTCTCGCGGGCGTGTGCCGCACCGCCGCCCTTGACGAGGACGTCCCCGACCACCTGGTCGGCCCCGTCGATAGCCAGGGACAGTCGCTCGACGTCGTCCAGTTCGACGAGAGGGAGGCCTACCTCGCGTGCGAGTTCGCGCGAGGCGAACGAGGTCGCCACGCCGCGAACGTCGAGGCCGCCTTCGACCGCTCGGCCGAGCGCGCGGATGGCGTAGGCCGCGGTGCTTCCGGTGCCGAGACCGATGGTCGTCCCCGCCTCGGCGAGGGCGGCGGCGCTCTCACCTGCCAGTCGTTTGGCCTCCTCGCTTCCCTCGGTCGACTTCATAGCCACGTAATCCGCCCCGCGACCGATAAACCGCCCGGTCTGGCGTGTCCTCCTCAATCTCCGTCGGCTTCCGTACCCGTCGCCGTCGTCGGAATGAACGTCGTCCCGAAGGAGGTGGCGATGCCGGCGGAGACGAGGTAGGCCGCACCGACGACGACGAACGCGATGGCGACCGTCGTCGTGTCGATGACCGCGCCCAGGAGCGCTGGACCGACCATCCCACCGATGGTGAGTCCGGTGAAGACGAAGCCGAAACTCTTGCCGGTCGACCCCGCGGTGGCGAACGAACTCACCAGCCGGTCCCGAGCGGGCAACACGAGACCGGTCAGCACGCCGGTGATTCCTAACAGGCCGACGACGCCGTCCCCGGCCAGTGACACGACGCCGCTCACGCCGACCCACACCACCACTGCCGCCAGTGCGAGGTTGAGGCCGATGATGTGCCGCGGCGCGTACTGGTCTGCGAGTACGCCGCCGACGAGTACCCCGAATGCGGCGAGGGTGAAGTACGCGGTCAGGGCGGTGTTTCCGACGACCTCGCTCGTTCCGAAGTGCTCGGTCGCCAGCACGGTGGTGAACGCCTGAATCCCCGACTGGGCCACGAGCAACATGACGAAGAACAGAAACAGCGTCAAGATGGCCGGACTCACCAGTTCGGAGACGCTGTCGCGGAGTGAGTCGCCCGTCCCGGTGCTGGCACGCTCACCGATGGAGGCGAGGTAGTGCGATTCGAGCGTCACCGCCGTCGCGATGGCGTACAGGAGTCCGGCCGCGCCGACGGCCAACAGCGCGACGCGCCAACTGTATCGCAGTCCGACGACGCCGAACACGACGGGTGCGGCCGCGAAGCCGGCGAAGCCGGTGAACATGTGCAGACTGAAACTCTTTCCCTTGGTCTCCTCGCTGGTCACCGCGTTCAACATCGCGTACCCGGCCGGGTGAAACGCCGCTTGCCCCAGTCCCGACACCGCCGCGAATCCAAGGAGCATCAGGTACGTCGACGCCGTACTCGCAAGCATCAGTCCAGCAGACGTAAGGGCGATGCCGGCGACGAAAATTCGCTTGGCACCGGTTCGGTCGACTAACTCGCCGACAGGTGCCTGCAGCAGTCCCCCGATACCCATCACCGATAGCAACAGGCCCAGTTGCGTGTTGGTGAGTCCGAACTCCGGCCCCAACAACGGAAACAGCGGTGGAAACGCCAGAAAGAGGAGATGCGAGAAGAAGTGGCCGCCGCTGATGAGGCCCGCGGTGAACCGCCAGTCGCTTCGAATCGTGTCGATGTCCAAAAGCAGGCCGACCCTTCACCGACCGGTATCATAAGTTCGACGATCCAGTCGACAGACAATTTCTCCGCCGTCGATGCCCGACGTACCGCGACGACTACTCTCTGCGACCGTCACAACCGGTCGAGGACCGCATGAGGGTCGTACGCGAGCGACAGCGCTCGCGAGCGCCCGCGTCCGTCGACTTCGGTGTACTCGGCTTCGATGATGCCGAGCTGGGCGAGTTTGTTGATTATCTCCGAGTAACGGGTGTAGCCGAGGCCGGTTCGGTCGTTGAACGCCTCGTAGACGACGCCTGCCCGTTCGCCGTCGTGTTCGCCGATGACCTCGACCAGGTTTCGTTCGGAGTCGCTCAGCCCGCGAAGTCGCCGCGAGAGGTGGACGTACTTCGACTTGTCGTAGGCCGTCTCGACGTCCTCGACGTCGATGGTTCGACTGGCCCGCATCTCGGCGTTCAATCCCGCCCGCCTGAGCAGGTCGATGCCGACTCTGAGATCACCGCTCTCGGCGGTGAGTTCGGCCACCCGGTCGAGTTCCGGCGCGTCGAGAACGCCGTCGTGGAACCCGCGTCGCCCCCGCTCGCGCAGGATGTCGACGATTTCGTCGACGCCGTACACCGGGAAGTACACCTCCTCCGGGCGGAAGACGCTCTGGACTCTGCTGTCGAGTTCGTCGATGACGTCGAGCGAGAGGTCAGAGGAGACGATGATGACCCCGATTTTCGCCCCGCTGTGCGCCTCGTGCGCCCGCAGGAGCGAGTACAGCGAGTCCGAGGCCTCGTTCTCGTAAAAGAGGTAGTTCACGTCGTCGAGGGCCACCACCAGCACCTCGTCGTCTTCGACCAGGCGGTCGGTGATCTGCCCGAAGAGCTTCTTGAAGGAGATGCCGGACGACGGGGGTTCGTACTCGAAGATGTTCTCGAACAGTCGCGAGAAGACGGCGTATCGGGTCGAATCCACCTGACAGTTCACCCTGACCGTCCGCACGTCCGGTTGCGCGCCGAGTTCGCCGAACAGTTTCTGGACCGCCGTGGTCTTGCCCGTTCCGGGCGGGCCGCGAACGATGGTGTTGAGTGGACGTGACCCTCGAACCGCTGGACGGAGCGCGTACTTCAGGCTCTGAAGTTGGCTCTCTCTGTGGTTGAACGTCTCCGGGACGTAGTCGATCTCGAAGACGTGTTCGTCGCGGAACACCGTCTCGTCCCACGATAGCATCCCCTCTCCGGGGTCGTCCCTCATCAGTTTCACCACGCTTCGGCTGGTACTTAACGGTTTGCCAGCCCCTCGGTGAAAGTGAAATTGACCGTCTGCTGGCCGAAAGTGTCCGGATTCCGGATGTGTTTGGCCTCGATGACGCGGCGTGAGGTCACCCCCTCAGGCGGTGTGCATCCCCTTTCGCACGTCCGTGTCGCCCATCGACATGCCGTGTCTGTTCTGGGCGTGTTCTCGCGCGACCGTCAGCAACGTGGGGACGTGACCGAGATGGCGTCCGCTCGTCGAATTTTCCCCAGCTCGAACCTGTCGAAGCGGGAGGACGAATCGCTCTCCGCCTCGGTGAATCGACCGGTCAGAACTTCTCCAGCAACCGGTCGTAGAAGACGTCGCCGCGCTCGTCTGCGAGTTTCTCGACGATGAGTTCCGGCGTCGAGCGCGCGAGGTGGTCTTTGACCGGCGACCGATTCACGCTGAGTTCGCCGTCGACGAGGCCGACCGCTTCGATGCCGTCGACGGCGACGTCGAAGTCGGCGGCCTCCCGAATCTCGTCGGCGAGGTGGGAGACGAACACCGCCGTCGTTCCTTGCCCATCGAGTTCTTCGAGGATGCCCGCGATGATTTTCGCGCTCGCTCCGGGTTCGGTGATGCTCTCCAGTTCGTCGACGAGGACGAGTCGCCCGCTCGCGCCGGCGGTTAGCGTGGCGAAGTCCCGAAGCGTGCTCTCGAAGGCTCCGGCGTCGAGCGTCCCCTGGCTCTTCGCGTAGTAGTGGACCTCCTCGACGCGTTCGAGTCGCATCCGCTCGGCGGGCACCGGCAGCCCCATGTGGGCGAGGACGACGAGCAGTCCGACGAGGTCCAGCGTCGAGGTCTTCCCCCCGCTGTTCACGCCCGACAGCAGCGTCACGCCCGAGACGGCGTAGTCGACGGGGTCGACTGCGTCGAACTCCACGTCGAGCAGTGGCGAGCGTCCGCCCCCGATGTCGAATCCCTCGCCGTCGAACGCCGGCATCACACAGTCGAAGTCGCGCGTAAAGCGCGCGACGGCGAGTTCGACGTCGAGTTCGAGCGCGTCGCTGACGAGGTCCTCGACGGGCTCGCGCAGGGCGGCCAAATCCGCCGCGAGGTCGGCCTTCAGCCGCGCCGCTCGCTGGTCGCGTCCGGCGGAGAGTTCCGTCCGCAAGCGCGAGAGGGCCGCCTCGTTGCGCGCGACCGGGAAGGTGGGGTCACCGCCGAAGACCCGCGTCGCCAACTCCGCCTCGCCCGCGTCGAGCGCGAGGCTGTCGGCCAACTGCTCGCGCGCCGCGTCGATGGCCGCGTCGAACTCGTCGGCGAGTTCGCGCGACAGCAGCGTGTCGATTCGCGCCCCCTGTTCGACCAGCGAGAGGAAGTCCGTCCCCTCGATGGTCACGTCGCGCTCGCGGATGGCCTCCCGGAGGTGGTCGTTGGCGACCGACTCGGCCGTCGCCGCCGCCGCATCGAGGTCGTCGACGGCTCTGGTCAGTCGGTCGAGTTCGTCGTCGCCGACGAGTTCGCCGTCGTCGTCGACGCGGGCGAGGCCGTCGCGAAGCGCCTCCGGGTCGCACGCCGGGTCCAACCCGGCGACTTCGTGGACCGTCGCGGCCGCCTCCAGCTGCTCGCGGTTCG
>JBNJGG010000089.1:0-11389 GCA_051747545.1 Halobacteriota archaeon
CTCGGGAGGGGTACGGTGCGATAGGACTCAGGAGTATACGGTGACGACCACATCTCATTTTTGAGATGCTTATCACATTCGGTATGCTTATTGGGGGTGCTATCGAAATGTCCGGTATGTCAGAATCCGTCACGACGGTCGCTGTCGGGCACAACGAACTGGCGGCGTTGAAGTTCGTCGCCCTCGACGGTGGACTGTCTGGTCCCGTGAAGGTCTCCTGTTCTGGTCTCGCGTCTCTTCTGGATGCCTCCAACCAGACCGCTTCTCGTCGCCTCCAGCGACTGGAGGAGGTCGGACTGGTTGACCGCGAAGTCGTCAGCGACGGGCAGTGGGTCTCGATCACTGCGGACGGCGAGTCTGCACTTCGGCGAGAGTACGCCGAGTACCGCCGTATCTTCGAGACCACGGCGACGATTCGCCTCGTCGGCACCGTCACCAGCGGGATGGGTGAGGGTCGTCACTACATCTCCCTGTCGGGCTATATGGAGCAGTTCGTCGACCGACTTGGCTACGAACCGTTTCCGGGCACGCTCAACGTCGAACTCTCGCCCGAGAGCGTCCGAACCCGGGCGGGGATGGCCTCACTCGACGCGGTTCCAATCGACGGCTGGGAGGACGAGGAACGCACGTTCGGCCCGGCGGCCTGCTACGCCGCGACGCTGGAGGCCGGTGACCACTCCTACGACGCCGCCCACATCATCGTCCCCGAACGGACACACCACGACGAGAGACAGCTGGAGATAATCGCGCCCGACAAACTGCGGGACGTTCTCGCCCTCGAAGACGGCGACGAACTCGAAATTCGGGTCGAGGAGGTCTGAGATGAGCCAGCAACGGAGCGACGCGGTGGCCGAAGCCGTCTCGGCCTTCGCCGACGGCGACCCCTTGCTCGTCCACGACGCCGACGACCGGGAGGGAGAGACCGACCTCATCTACCCCGCGACGGTGGTCACTCACGACGCGGTCTCGCGCCTCCGCAACGACGCCGGTGGCCTGGTCTGCGTCGCGCTGTCCGACGCCGTGTCAGAGACGCTGGCGCTCCCGTTTCTCGACGACGCCATCGAACACCCGAGTACCGCGGGCCACGACCTCGCCTACGACAGTCGCTCCTCGTTCTCGCTGCCGGTCAACCACCGCGACACGTTCACCGGAGTCACCGACACGGATCGCGCGCTCACCATCTCTCGACTGGGCGAGGTCGCACACCTCGTCGCCGACGGGTCGAGTCGCTACGGCGTCGAGGAGTTCGCCGACGAATTCCGGACGCCGGGTCACGTCAACCTCCTGCGGGGCGCGCCCGGCCTCCTCGCCGACCGCCGTGGCCACACCGAACTCGGTCTCGCGCTCGCAGCGGCGGCCGACCTCCCACCAGCGGTCGTCGTCTGCGAGATGCTCGACGACGAGAGTGGGGCGGCACTCCCAACGGCGGCGGCGCGCGATTACGCCGACCGCCACGGATTCTCGTTCCTCGAAGGCTGGCGGGTCGTCGAGGCGTTGGCCTGACGACGTTTCGTATACACGGCCTCATATCTAGTTCTTTTCGGAGACACATCGGACGACGGGGGCTGGCACCCCCACGGCTGCTGCTGTGTTTTTTGTCCCGATACTGCCGTAGGTGATGAGTAATTTCTAAAACAGTACGCACGGAGAGGTACACTCCCCACGAGCGTGGTCCACGAGTGCCCTGGTGCGTTCCGGTTTGGGGGTCGGCCTGTAGATACCTGCACCGGTGGTCCATCGCGTACAGTCGATGCTCATGCTTTTATGCCGATGCCCGTTAAGGCGATGGTATGGGATTCGACGAGATGGATGTCGACACCATCTGGATGGACGGTGAATTCGTCGACTGGGAGGACGCCACAGTCCACGTGCTCACCCACGGACTGCACTACGGAACCGGAATTTTCGAAGGCGTCCGCTGTTACGACACCGAGAGAGGTCCCGCCATCTTCAGGTGGGACGAACACCTCGACCGCTTCTACGCGTCGGGCAAACCGTACAACCTCGACATTCCGTTCGAACGAGAGGAACTGACGCACGCGACGCACGAACTCATCCGCCGACAGGGCATGGAGAGCTGTTACATCCGTCCCATCGCCTTCTTCGGCTACGACTCACTCGGCGTGAGTCCGAGAGACTGCCCGGTCAAGGTCGCCATCGCGGCGTGGCCGTGGGGTGCCTACCTCGGCGAGGAGGCGCTCGAACGTGGTGTCGACGTGATGGTCTCCTCGTGGAGGAAGCACGCTTCCAGCCAGATTCCGACTAACGCGAAGACGACGGGGCTGTACGTCAACAGTCTCCTGGCCGGCGAGGAGGCACGACGCAACGGCTACGTCGAGGCAATCGTCCTGAACAAGGAGGGCAACGTCGCCGAGGGTCCCGGCGAGAACCTTTTCCTCGTCCGTGACGGCGAGATCTTCACGCCCGGACTCTCACAGAGCATCCTGGACGGCATCACCCGAAACACCCTCATCACGCTCGCCCGCGAGGCGGGATACACCGTTCACGACGACGCTGTCATCAGTCGCGGCGAACTCCACACCGCCGACGAGCTGTTCTTCACCGGGACTGCCGCCGAGGTGACGCCAATCAGACAGGTGGACAACGTCACCATCGGTGACGGCTCCCGCGGCCCGATTACGGCGGAACTTCAGGCGGACTTCTTCGACCTCGTCGAGCGCTGCACCGACGACCACGACGAGTGGTTCACCTACGTCGAGTAACTCTCGGTTCGAAGTGAGGGTCGGTCACCGGTTTCGTTCACGTCGTCCGGGAGTGACGGCCACGGTCGACGTTACTCGCCCTCGCCGTTCGTCCGGATTTCGACGCCGGAGGCCGGAGTCCCCTCTTCTTCGACCACCTCGATGTCAAACCCTCGGTCGTCCTCCGCGAACCCCGCACTGAGGATTCGCGTCAGCGCCTCCTCGACGCGCTCTTCGGTTTCGGTGATGTCCCCGGGTTCGACTTCCATCACGAACCCGGTGGTGATGTTGGGGGCCGTCGGCATGAACAGTACCTCCTTCCCGTCTGTGGTCTGTTTCCCGGTCTTGAACGCCGTCATTTGAATGCCCGGCCACACCTCGAGTCGGACCGGTTTCTGGAGGTCTTCGGTGCCGTTCATCGCGGTGTCGACCGCGAGTTTCGACGCGTTGTACAGGACGCGAATCAGCGGGACGCGATTCATCGTGTCGTCGAGTGCTCCCTCGGCGACTCGGCCCGCAGTCGTCCGCATGAGGTAGCCGACCGACAGCGTCAGCATGAGGAACACGACGATGGCCGAGAGCACGCCGTAGGGTTCCGGCAGGTTCTTGATAACTGGCAGGCCCGCAATCTTCGAGTACAACCAGTTGAGGACGATGAGGATTACCAGTACCGGGACCAGAACCACCAGCCCACTGGCGAAGTCACGTCTCCACGAGGACATTGCTCAGTGGGTGTGCGTTCGCCAGGGTTAAGAGGGCTTCTACCCGGTGTGCGAGTGTTCGGTGCTAGAACCGTCTCGTCTCCAAACTGATTCAGGACCTGTCGTCGACATCGGGTCTAAGACCTGTCGTCGACATCGGGTCTAAGACCTGCCGTCGACACCGAGTCAGACACCCGCGACGGCGCGGAGTGCGAACAGCAGGTTCTCACGTCGCTCGCGGACCCGGCGGACGAAGTACGACAGCCACTTGCTCCCGTAGGGGACGTACTGCCACACGTCGTAGCCGTCGGCGGCGAGGTCGAACTGGGCGCTCTCGCGAACGCCCATCAGCATCTGTATCTCGAAGTCGGTTCCGAACTCCTCGTGGAGGTCGGTCGCGTGGGCAATCATCGCCGGGTCGTGACTGCCGACGGCGACACCGCCGTCGAACTCGCGAAACATGAACGTCAGGTCTGCTCGGTAGGCGTCGTTCACCGCCGCCTTGTCGGTGTACGCGACCGACTCCGGTTCGTCGTAGGCACCCTTGACGAGTCGCACTTTCCCCGGCACGTCGGCGAGTCGATGGAGGTCCGATTCGGTTCGTCGGAGGTTCGCCTGCACGCAGACGCCGACGCGGCCGTCGAACTCGCGGGCGTACGTCTCGTAGGCGTCGAGCGTCGCGTCGGTCGTACTCGAATCCTCCATGTCAACCCAGACGAACTGCCCGTCCTCGGCGGCTTCGACGAGCGCTCGAAGGTTGTCGCGGAAGACCGACTCGTCTACGTCTAACCCGATTTGAGAGGGCTTCACCGAGATGCACGCGTCCAGCGACCCGTCGAGGTCACCGATGAGGTCGAGGTACGCCGCGGTGTCTGCGTCGGCGTCAGACCGGTCGTGATAGTGCTCGCCGAGAAGGTTGAGAATTCCCTTCACTCCCGAGTCGTTGAGACGGCGAACGTGGTCAAGCGACTCCGCCGCAGACTCTCCGGCGACGAACCGACTCGCGATGGGCGGTAGCATGTGCAATACTTGCCGAGGTCGAGTTAAGAGGGTTGTCGTCTCTCTCATCGGGCCACTCTCCGGCGTCGCGTGATTCAGGTCCGATTTCCGTGTCAAACCGTCGGGAATTAACTACGCCGGGCTCAGAACGCCTTCCATGGTACTCGACCTCGTCGTCGGCGCGTTCTGGGCGATGTTGCCAGCGTACGTGCCGAACAACGCCGCGGTCCTCGGAGGTGGCGGTCGCCCGATCGACGGTGGAAGGACGTGGCGCGGTCGACGGCTCCTCGGCGACGGAAAGACGTGGCGAGGAACCATCGTCGGCGTCGTCGCGGGGTCGGTGCTGGCGGTGGTGTTGAATCTCGTCAACGGCCCGCTCTCGACGCTTCTCGGTTTTTCCTTGCCCGTCTTTCCGCTTCGAGCGGGTGTCGCGCTCGCAGTCGGTGCGATGGTCGGCGACGTGGTCGCCTCACTTCTCAAACGACGGCTGGGACGAGAACGCGGCTCGGCGGTGCCGGTGCTCGACCAGCTCGACTTCGTGGTCGGCGCGCTCGTCCTCACCGCATTCGTCGCCCCGTCGTGGTTCGCCCAGACGTTCACCCCGGCGGCCGTCGGCGTCGTCCTCGTGATGACGCCCCTGTTGCACGTCGGTACCAACGCGCTCGCCTTCCTCTTCGGATTGAAGAACGAGCCCTGGTAGTCGGAACGAAGAACGAACCCTGGTAACGAGTGCAACAAGACTCCCCGGTGACGACGAGCAATCGGCTCGTTTATTGGTCCTGGGGGTCCCACACCGGGTAATGGCGAATCAGGACCTCATCGACGCACTCCGGTCGGCGGACGCCGTCAAGTACGGTACCTTCGACCTCTCGCACGGCGGAACCACAGATTACTACGTCGACAAGTACATCTTCGAGACCGACCCCCACTGCCTGCAACTCATCGCGGAGGCGTTCGCCGAACGGGTCGGCGACGCGAAACTCGCGGGCGTCGCGCTGGGTGCGGTACCGCTGGTTGCCGTTACCGCGGTCGAGACGGGTAATCCCTACGTCATCGCCCGTAAGCAGGCCAAAGAGTACGGCACCGGCAACCGCATCGAAGGGCGTCTCGACGCGGGCGACGAAGTCGTCGTCCTCGAAGACATCGCGACGACCGGACAGAGTGCCCTCGACGCCGTTGAAGCCCTCCGCGAGGCGGGTGCGGTCGTCTCGCGAGTCATCGTCGTCGTCGACAGAGAAGAGGGCGCGAGCGAACTGTTCGCCGCCCACGACATCGAATTCGAAGCCTTACTCACCGCGACTGACCTCCTCGAGGACGCCTGACGTTCCTGGTACCACACCCCTCTCACTCGGATCCGCAGGCATGGGAAGTACACGAACGTGCTTCACTCGAATTTTTTGTAATCCGAAGTATTCATATTTGTGCGAACGTGTGTTAGAACGATGAACCGAGCAGAGAAGGCCACCCTCCAGCTACAGGCCGTGGCGGTCCTCCGAATGCTCAAGCAGACGCGCACGTACGACGAACTCGCCGCGTTGACGGGCCTTCCACCGGGAGACTTGAACCGCTACGTGAACGGACACGTCCTCCCAGGGGTTGACCGCGCCCGAACCGTCGTCGAAGGAATCGGTCGAGAGGCGCTCTCGGACGAACTCGAGGCACGCGTGCAGTTCGACGCCGAGGGCTACGTCGACAACTCGGCTGTCGTCTTCGACCAGCCGTTTCTGGACCTCGTCGCTCCCGTCGCCGCCAACGCCTTCGGCTTCGACCGCCCCGACGTCGTTCTGACGGCCGCGACGGACGGCATTACCCTCGGGGCCGCGATGGCCAGTTATTTCGACGCGGGAGTCGCCTACGCCAAGAAGTCCAAAGAGACCGCCGTCGAGGAGTTCATCGAGGCTCGACAGCGCCTCGCCTCCGGCATCGAACTCACGTACTACCTCCCGGCCAGCGCGCTCTCGGCGGGCCAGCGCGTCCTCGTCGTCGACGACCTCATACGGTCCGGTGAGACGCAGGAACTCCTCGTCGACATCGCCGCGCAGTCGGGGGCCACTATCTGCGGCGTCTTCACGCTCATCGCCGTCGGTGACGAGGGCGTCGACCGCGCGCAGGCGCTCACTGACGCCCCCGTGTGTGCGCTGACGCACTTCGAGTAGTCACACTGGTGGGCTCTCCAGCCGACGGATCCCCCGGGTCTCTCGGCGTAGGTATTCACGTTCGTGTGTTCCTGAATAGCCGAGATACAAATCATTAAGTACGACCTGTCAAGATTTGCCACCTGTGAACTATGGGGCTCACTGAAACCCTCAGCAATTATTTTGCGTTCGACGAGCACGACACCGACCTGCGAACCGAACTGCTCGCGGGATTGACCACGTTCTTGACGATGTCGTACATCGTCGTCGTCAACCCGAGCATTCTGGCGGGTATCCCGGACGCCAAAGCGGGTATCATCATCCCGGGACTGGGCGTCACGCAGGTCCAACAGATGCTGGCCGTCGTCACGATACTCGCGGCGGCGGCCGCGACGCTCGTCATGGCGTTCTACGCGAACCGACCGTTCGGGCAGGCTCCAGGCCTCGGCCTCAACGCCTTCTTCGCGTTCACCGTGGTCGGCGCGCTGGGCGTCCCGTGGCAGACGGCGCTCGCCGCTGTCGTCGTCGAAGGTATCATCTTCATCCTGCTCACCGCCGTCGGCGCTCGGGAGTACATCATCAACCTCTTTCCCGAACCGGTCAAGTTCGCCGTCGGCACGGGTATCGGGCTCTTTTTGACCATCATCGGGTTGCAGGCGATGCGCGTCGTCGCAGGCGACCCGGCGACGTTCCTGACGTTCAACCCGGTGTTCGTCTCCGATCCAGTCGCCGTCATCTCCGTCGTCGGCCTGTTCTTCACCTTCGGACTCTACGCTCGAGGGATTCGCGGGTCCATCCTCATCGGCATCGTCGTCACGACGCTGCTGGGCTACATCGCATCTGCGCTCGGCTACAGCGCCTTCCCGACCGACCAGGTGCCGGGCGGGATGACGCTCGTTGAGGCGTCGCTCACCGGCGTGACGACCCTCTCGTACTCGGCGTCGGCGTACGACATCACGCCGCTGGCGGGAGCGTTCCTCACGGGTCTCGGAAACGTCGAGGCGTTCTCCTTCGCGCTCATCGTCTTCACGTTCTTCTTCGTCGACTTCTTCGACACCGCGGGGACGCTCACGGGCGTCTCGCAGGTCGCGGGCTTCCTCGACGAGGACGGCAACCTCCCGGATATCGACCGGCCGCTGATGGCCGACGCCGTCGGCACGACGGTCGGTGGAATGCTCGGCACGTCCACGGTGACCACGTACATCGAGTCGGCCTCCGGTGTCGAGGAGGGCGGTCGAACCGGAATGACCGCGCTCACCGTCGCCGGTCTGTTCATCGCCTCGCTCGCCCTCGTCCCGCTGGCGGCGGCGATTCCCCTGTACGCGTCCCACATCGCACTGGTCGTCATCGGCGTCATCATGCTTCGCAACGTCGTCGATATCGCGTGGGACGACATCACCTACGCCGTCCCCGCGGGCCTGACCATCCTCATCATGCCCTTCACATTCTCTATCGCCTACGGCATCGCCGCGGGCATCATCTCCTACCCGCTGGTGAAACTCGCCGCGGGCGAACTCGACGACGTGAGCGTCGGTCACTGGGTGCTGGCGTTCGCCTTCGTCGTCTACTTCTTCGTTCGCACGAGCGGCGTGCTCGCAGCACAGGTGTAGGCCGGACACTCGGAGACGCGGACGCGCCGTGGCGTGGCACTCGCCGCGCACGCCACCACGGGACTCTTAACGGTCTCGTCCCTACGATGGACCGATGTCGAACCTCGTACTGTACGAACTGCAGGGCTGTCCGTTCTGCGTGAAGGTGAAGAACAAACTCTCGGAACTCGGACTCGAATACGAATCGCGAATGGTCCCGGCGGCCCACGCCCAGCGAACCGAAGTCAAGGAAGTGAGCGGTCAGACCGGCGTTCCGGTCCTCGTCGACGAGGAACACGGCGTCGAAGGGATGCCCGAGAGCGACGACATCGTCGCCTATCTCGAAGAGACCTACGGCAATTCGGCCTGACCGAGACCGCCGTCGAGTCCCTCAGGCGTCGGTTCCCTTGTTCTGGGTGGTCGCGTCTGGCCGACGCTCCCCCATCGGTCTCGTCGTGCTGTCACACAGGAGAACCGTCACCTTCGCACGCTCTTTCGACGGGTGTTTTCACCCGCACTGGACGCTTACCCCTCGACGGGTTCGGTGGCTCGTTCGTTGATGAGCTCTCGAATCTCGTCGGGGTCGTCTATCTCGGCCAGTTCGTCACAGCTGACGATGGCGGTGCCACCGACGGTTTCGCGGCGTGACTCCTCTTCGACGAAGTAGACCGACCGGGTGCGGGTCACTCGACCGATGGAGGACATGATGCGGGCGCGCTTTTCGGCGCTCCGAGTGAACGCGGAGTGGCCGGTGAGGATGTTCTCGAGCTTTCGACCACTGTCTTCGCTGACGGCTTTGAACGGCGCCCTCGCCGTCGGGTGGACCGTGAACCCGGCGCGGGTCAGGATGGAAACGATGTGTTCGTCGTCGGGATCTGCGTCGGGGTCTTCGGGGGTCGGGTCCGCCTCCCGTACCTCCTCGGCACCGTCGAGGACGCTCACCGGACTGCTGAACGGCTGGTCGAAAAGCTCCTCTAGCCGTATGGCCACGTCGATGCTGGCGTTCATCCCGTCTTCGTACTTCGAGACGGTGCGTCGAGAGACGCCGAGTTCGGTCGCCAGTTGGCCCAGGCTCCACCCGCGGTTCTCGCGAACGTCCGACAGCAGGTCTCCGTCGATGTTGACGTACAGCCCTCCTGGCGCGGCGTAGATGAGCGGTGGAACCCTTTCGACGAACAGGTCCATCGCCGAGTCGGGGTTCAACACCGGCACGCCGTGTCTGAAGTAGACGACTCCGGGTTTGAGGTCCTCGTCTCGCGTTCGTAAGCCGACGACCAGCGGCGTCGCCGACAGGTAACTCCCCAGTCGGCGCATTTCGGACCCCGTCACGGAGTCGAACGCGTCGATGTTACCCAGAATTTTCAGAAGGATGAGGTCATCACCCCGGCGGGCGACGAGGTCGAAGCTCTTCGGTCGAATGGCACAGCGGTCGCTCACCACGAACCCTGCGTCTTGCAACATTGCGGTGATGTTTCCGACCAGTGCTGCCCGCGACATAGGGGGTGATAAGCGTTTCCGCGCATATATGTGTTTTGCCCTACGTCGGTTCGACGTCGGTCGATTCCACTGGCTCCCCTTCTCGTTGGCGTGCTACTTGGGTCTCTCCGGGCTCCGGTTCGGCGTGCATCGCCACTGCGGTGCCGCGTTGGACCCTCTCACAGAACCGTACAGGATGAACTCCCTTCCTCTGGAAAAAGACCCGGCTCCGGTGGAGACCGGACGTCGTCCGCGCTACCCCCCGTCCGGAATGATTGGGAGCAGTACGTGCGACGTGTACTCCGGCCCCGTGTGAATCGTTACGTCCCTCCCGTAGACCTCCGGTGGCCGGTCTCCTCCGTAGTTGTGTTTGAACGGTCCCACCCCCGAGTAGTGTCTCCAACTGTGGAACGACTCTTCCTCCGGGCCAAAGCTCTGACACTCGTAATCCGTGCCACGAATCGTTACTCCGATCCGATACTCCGGGGGGAGCACGATGCACGTCGGCCAGACCTCGACATCGAGTTCGTAGACCGCTCCCGGTGTGAGTGGTTGGTCCTCATCGTGAGTGTGATACGGTCGCCACTCTTCGGTTAACTCCTCGTCGAGTTTCCGCCGCGAGGCCCGTAGCCACCCGAGCGCCACCGGGTGATTCGGGTCGCTCGCTCCCTGGAACGTGACCTCTTTCATCTCCGGGTCGAACACTCGGACGACGACGAAGAGGTCGGCGTCTTCGGTTTCAGACGAGACGAACAGTTTCGCGGCGATTGGTCCAGTGATTTCGGTCGCCTCTTCGAGGGGGTCGGTGAGGAACGTCACGCCGTCGCCGAAGGCGTTGTAGGTCACTGAGCCCGTCTCTGCCTGCTCGGCCGTCGACAGCTCCGTGCCCTCGGGGTGGAGATAGTAGCGCGTCCAGTCGGTACGTGCCAGTGGCCACTCGTCTTCGTGGCGCTCGTGGAACGCTTCGTCTGGGTGTCGTATCTGCAGTTGCACCGGCGGTTGTTCGTCCCAGCCGGTGTCCTCGCCCTTCAGGAAGTGTCCGAAGAATCGCTTCTGCAGTTCGACGCCGTAATCAGAGTAGAAGTGGGTAAAGTGTGTATCTCCGTGGATTTCGAGCCACTTGTCCTCGGAGGATACCCGCATGAATCCCTCGACGTTGCCGCGGAGGTGTAGCCCGTGGCCGCCCCAGTTACCTGCCGACAGGAGGGGAACCTCTATCTTCGAGAGATCTGGAATGCGCGGTTCCCAGTAGTCGTCCGTCGCGAACGTATTGGTCCGAAGCGTCTGCACGAGGTCGGCTCGGTTTGCGTCCAACTCCTCTTTCCTCAGCGTCTCCGGACCCGAGACCCAGTCGCCAGTCATCGGACTGCGATATCCGTTCTTTCCCACTCCATGTTGTAACTGGTCTGCCTGGTCGGGGTACTGGTTCTCAGAGAAAGTGCTGTAGATACCGCCGTGGTACGTCCCGCCGCGATACCGGTCGGAGGCCCCTTCCCAGACGCAAATGGCTTCGAGGTGGTCGGGCTGGAGCGTCGCGACCTGCCACTGGTTGATCGCGTAATACGAGATACCGCACAGACCGACCCGTCCGTTCGACCACGGTCGTTCGCCGGCCCACTCGATACACCGCGCATAATCCAGTCGCTCCCGGTGGGACCTCACTTCGAGATAGCCGGGGGACCGCCCCTTCCCGCGGGAATCGACCCGGACGATGGCGTACCCGTCGGGGACCCACACCTCGGGGTCTACCGTCTCCCAACTCATGTACTCTCCAGTCGAGTCATACA
>JBNJGG010000090.1:0-11283 GCA_051747545.1 Halobacteriota archaeon
AGCGGGCGAGTTGAGAGGGCATACTCGACTCTTCCCGCTTCAGCCACTCATAATCCTCGCCGACAACGTCTCTCGCTAGCGTCTAAACATGGCCCGCGAAGGGTATCCATCTGGGTCTTCTCACTAACTTTGTTCAGGTCGCCATCCTCGCGCCGCCAGAGACAGTATTTGTGCAGCTGGCGGCCGCTAAGGGTGTTTAGGTTCTGTATCTCTTCTACCTCATCACACCAGCGGACGAAGTGACCGAGCCGGTACTTGTGGCCCTTCAGAGAGGCCTCCGATAATTCGTTCCCTCTGTCTGCGAGGTATAGTTCGAGCGCCGTTTCTGCGTCGATTGATTCGAGACTCATGGTTGGTCTTCTCCGATCAAGCGAACCCCACGAGTCCCGGTTACTGCCCATTCCGAATCAACGGCTACAACGGCCGAAATCGCCAAAAGGAAGGGTTGTCACGCCGCGTGACCAAGGCCTGCAGCGCCCATACATTTGGTGTGCGATAATCGCCAGATAGCGTGGCGATCATCTGTCGAACGGGCCTGATTTTGCTTTCGTTCGATGGTCGAACGAGGGAGTGGTTTCCACAGGGATTCGCGTACAGCCAAACTCGTCGGAAACGAGAAAATCAATCGCCAATTGACGCCATCCGACCGGAAAACTGCGTAGGAAATTTGCGGAACTGGACCTCTCCAGGCCTGTCAGAAGTCCCGTGCTGAACAGAGCAGATGAGTTCAGCAGTGCGTGTCTGTCAATCCTCTTCGGGAACGGACCTCAACGAAGAGGGGGACAGGGTTCGCGCAGCTGTCTCACCCCACTCCAACCGACGTTGGAAGTACAGCGCAACGTTGACCAACGCGAGCAACACCGGTACCTCGATCAGCGGGCCAACTACGGTCGTGAAGGCAACACCCGACCCGACACCGAAGACTGCGACCGCGACGGCGATTGCCAACTCGAAGTTGTTCGAGGCGGCAGTGAAGCCGATGGCGGTCGTCGTCGAGTAGTCCGCGCCGATTCCCTTCCCCATACCGAAGCTCACGAGGAACATCACTACAAAGTAGATCGTCAACGGGACGGCAATCAGCAGCACGTCACCGGGTGATGCGACGATGTTCTCACCCTGTGTGGCGAACATCACGATCACGGTGAACAGCAGTGCGACGAGCGTCAGCGGATCGATTTTCGGAACGAGCACGTCATCGTACCATTCCTCACTCTTCGCTCGGGTTCCGACGTAACGAGTCAGAAACCCCCCGGCGAACGGAATTCCGAGGAAGATCACAATCGCTTGGAAGACCTGCATCGGCGTGATGTTGAACGTCGCAATTCCGGCGACGAGCGTCTCCATCCCGAGCAGCGGTGGGAGGAACAGCCCGAAGAACCAGACGTACACACCGTAGGTCAGAATCTGGAAGAGGCTGTTGAACGCGACCAGCCCGGTGACGTACTCGGTCGAGCCCTCTGCGAGTTCGTTCCAGACGAGCACCATCGCAATGCATCGAGCCATCCCGATGAACACGAGTCCGAGGAAGTACTCGGGACGAGCGGGTAGTCCGGGAACGAGCCCGCTGAAGAAGATCACTGCCAGCCCGAACATCAGGGTCGGCCCGATGAGCCAGTTCTGGACAAGACTCAATCCGAGGACGCGCCAGTTGCTAAAGACGGCGCGGAGCTGCGAGTAGTCTGCTTTCGCAAGCGGCGGGTACATCATCAGAATCAACCCGATCTCGACGAGGTGGAGATTCTGAATCGGCTGCGTCACCGATGGGGCGACGAACCCAAGTCCAACGCCGACGGCCATCGCACCGAATATCCAGACGGTGAGATACTTGTCAAGAAAATCCATCGACCGCGGGTCTCCGCAACTCTCGCAGTCACAATTCGGTCCGTGTTCGTGGGCGTCAACATTACTCATCAGTAATCACTCCGGTTTCCGACCTGTAATACTCGCAGAGACGAGAAATTCGCTCACGTCGTATTCGTCGTCCCACTTGCGGATGAACTGGTCGCTATCATCCTTCGGGGAGATATCGATTTGCTCGAATCCGGTGTCAGTGAGCATCTCTGTAAGTCGGTCAATGGTCGATGCGCCTGCGACACAGGAGGCGACAGAGTCCGGATCGGCACGGATGTCCTGTGGCACGTCCGCCGTCATGACGACATCCGAAATTGCGAGTCGTCCACCCGGTCGAAGGACGCGGAATGCCTCTCGGAAAACCTGTGGTTTGTTCGGGGAGAGGTTCACCACGCAGTTCGAGATGATGACGTCGATACTGTCGTCGGCGACTGGCAGATGCTCGATCTCCCCCAGCCGAAACTCGACGTTCTCACTTTCGTTCTCGGCAGCGTTCGCGCGGGCTTTTTCGACCATTTCCGGCGTCATATCGACCCCGATCACCCGACCTGCTTCACCGACCTCCTGCGATGCGAGGAAGCAGTCGAAGCCAGCCCCGGATCCGAGGTCCACGACAGTCTCACCCTCAGTGAGCGACGCGAGCGCTTGTGGGTTACCACAGCCGAGTCCGAGATTCGCCTCGCCTTCGACGCTCTCGACGTCAGCCGTCGAGTAGCCGAGTTGCGTTGCCGTCTCGGCAGTATCTTCCGTACGAGACGCATCGTCGTCGGTGCAACACCCCTCCGAGGTACTGCAACAACTTGCCTTTGCCTCGGTTTCCGTCGCAATCCGGGCGTATCGTTCACGAACAACACGCCGTTGCGTCGCCGGATCTAGGGGTTCGTCGGGCTCCGCCTGCTCTGAATCAGACATCTTCGTTCACCTTCTGTTCGATCTCTTCGAAGAGGTCTCGAATTCGCTGTCGGACCTCTTCCCGGATTTCACGCACCTCGTCGAGATCCTTTCCATCGGGGTCATCAAGTGCCCAGTCTCGAACATCGACCGTCGTGTCGTCAGCCTCAAGTTCGAACGTCGAGCAACCCATCGTCGCCACGTAATCACAGGATTCCAGTTCAGATGTCGTGATTTCACGTGGCGTTCGGTCAGACAGGTCGAACCCGTCTTCTTCCATCACTTCAATGACGATGTCGTGGACGTGATCTGCCGGGTGCGTTCCACCAGTGAGGATCTCGACCTCGTCCTCAAGTCCTCTGTCTCGCCGTCCTCGCTCGGCGAACGCGGTTGCCATCTGACTGCGGCCAGCGTTCTGAACGCACATGAACGCCACGCGAACGGCAGGCGAACTCATCGGGATGCCTCCCGGGTTTGATCGAGCGCATCGAGAAGTGCTGTTGCTCGGTCGGTCGCTTCGTAGTAGCGCCAGGTGCCGTCTTTACGTCGTGTGACGAGACCAGCGTCGTAGAGGTCGGAGAGCGCGTGGCTCACCGCGCTGTCGCTGACATCGACGATGGGCGTGATTTCGCAGACGCACAGTTCCCGCCCAGCAGCGGCGAGAAGTCGAACGATTGTGTATCGAGTGTCGTTACTGAGGGTCTTGAGTGCCGCTTGGTCCCGTGCAGTATCTGATGGGAGGTCCGTAACGTGGCGTTCGAGCGTTTCGATGCGAGCGTCGATATCGGCGGCACAGCATTCGCCTTCTTGATCGGTTATCAGCCGCTCAAGTCGCTCTGATTGCTGACTCATAGATGAGTGTATGAACAGCCCTTCAGATAAGGTTTCTGAAAGCCTGGTCTCCAGAATCAGGACTTAAATGTGCAGAGAAGGTGATTCGGGAGAGTAACGTTACTCTGGCGACCACTCGCAAGCGTCGCCGTAGGTCAGTTCGTTCTCGTCGATGTACGCCGACAGGCACGCATAATCACAGAAGTAACTGGGTGAGCCACAGTCGGCGGTGCAGTCGCGCACACAGATAGGATCGTGATCGAAAATACGTGAACCACAATACGAACACGTCTCGTCGCTGTCGGGGGTTTCTACCGTCGTGGCCATGCTCATCGTTCTGGACAGAGGGACGAAAGCATTACGTCAGCCTACATAGGGAGGCGTGATTCCTGCACGTAGGCGTGATTCCTGCACGTAGGGGTGAGAGCGTCGCGTGACCAATACGCATACAGTATCCATTGAGTATGTAACACTTCAATTAGTTGCCAAAATAGCTGTTTTTGAGACGGCCGAATTCGGCCGCTTCACGCCTGAAAGGTCGATTCGTTCGATAGTCGAACCGGAGCCTGCAGTGCCCACTTCTTCACAACACGTTTCGACGCCAATGAGATACTCTCGAAGGTCGGGAACTTCGACATCCTCGCTTAGATCGCCTTCGAGTGGGACCCTCGGAAATCTACTGCTGACAAACTGGCACCGGTAGTTTCATCGAAACGATGGCTCTACAGACGCCGTACAATGGTATTTAGCGGCGTACTGCCGGATACGCTGGCCGTGAACGTCGTAGTGATCATCGCCGCGACGGGTCTCATCTGGTTCGGCAGCGGGTGGCTAGAGGCGTCAGCCGAGGAACTCTCCGCGTACTACGGCCTGCCAGCGGTAGTACAGGGTTCTATCGTCGTCGCCGTCGGGTCGAGTTTCCCAGAACTCGCAAGCGTCGTCTTCGCGGCGCTATCTGGAGTGTTCAACATGGGTGTCGGTGCCATCGTCGGGTCTGCGATCTTCAATATTCTCGTCATCCCCGCGGTGTCGGCGCTCGCAACGGACGAGGACCTAGAGGCGAATCGCACTATCGTATACAAGGAAGCGCAGTTCTACATGATCGCGGTGTCCGTCCTGGTGGTGACGTTCGCACTGGCGGTAATCTACGTCCCGGTGCCGGATGGCCCCGCACTGACGGGAGAGATCACCCGACCACTCGCGTTGCTTCCGCTCCTCCTGTACGGGCTCTATCTCTTCATCCAGTGGCAAGACGTGAGTGACCACGTAGCCGACGACGTCGGCCAAGAAATCGGCGTGAGCCAAGCCTGGTCGAAACTCGCCATCGGTCTAGTGGTCATCCTCGTGGCAGTCGAACAACTCGTCGGCAGCGTCGAATCGCTCGGACACACGTTCGGGATTCCAGAGTTCCTCGCCGGCGTCACTATCGTCGCGGCGGCGACGAGTCTCCCCGACACGCTGGTGAGTGTCCGGTCAGCCCGCGACGGCAACAGCGTCACCAGCCTCGGCAACGTTCTCGGTTCCAACACGTTCGACCTGCTGGTGGCAATTCCCGTCGGCGTGCTCATCGCCGGGAGCGTCGTGATAAATTTCTCTGTCGCCGTCCCGATGATGGGTGTCTTGACTCTCGCGACGGTCCTGCTGTTCACCATCCTTCGAACGGACCTCAGGCTAACCAACACGGAATCGTACGTGCTTCTTGCAGGGTACGTCCTCTTCATCGTGTGGGTCGTCGCCGAATCTATCGGTGCGACGAACGTCATCAAGGGCGGGTGAGTCCGAGTTCACTCTCCCGGGTTGAGTCGACAGCCGACGCGTACTCGCCTCGAACGAGATTCGAACTGAGTGATTCTCCGTCGCGTCCCGACGTGCGGTACTCGAATCGGTCGGTCGAAAAACTGTCATCGAACCCGTCTGTCTAACTATTGCATTCGAAACTGGGCGTCGAATCGTACCGTTCGATACCGGCATCGACCCAGGGGTCCCGATACACGAACACCCAGACGAAGCAATGGCGGTAGGAACCCTTTCGGACGACCTCAGATTCAACTCTGTGCGTGCGAAACAGTTCCGTTCCAGTTTCGATACTATTATTCGTGGCATACATATTTACTGCTGCGTCAACAAGTCCCACACGGAGTGATAAATCTGTGAAACCCGCCCCATTCGCCTACCACCGGCCCTCGACAGTCGATGATGCGGTCGAGGCACTCTCGAACAACGAGGGTGATACGACGCTTCTGGCTGGTGGCCAGAGCCTCATTCCGATGATGAACACGCGGCTGGCGACGCCGCAGGCAGTCGTCGATATCAACGGATTGAGTGAACTCGATTACATCGACGTCCAGGACGACACGCTAACAATCGGCGCGTTGACGCGGCAGGCCGCAGTCGAGCGGTCAGACCTCGTCGACGAGCACTGTCCGCTGGTCGCCGAGGCGCTGAGCCACGTCGGCCACGAGACGATCCGTCACCGAGGCACCGTCGGTGGCAACCTCGCACACTCGGACCCGACGTCCGAACTCCCGGCGGTCACCCGCGTGTTGGACGCAGAACTGGTTATCCGAGGCCCAGACGGCGAACGAACCGAGTCGGCCGAGGACTTCTTCATCGGCTACATGACGACGAGCGTCGGCCCCGATGAGTTGCTGACGGAGATTCGCTTCCCGACCATGGACCCCGATACCGGCTACTCCTTCACGGAGTTCGCCCCGCGAAAAGGGGATTACGCACTCGTCGGCGTCGCGGCAATGCTCTCCGTGGACGACGGAACGTGTGAGTCTGCCACGTTGGCCTACACCGGAGTCAGCGACGGCCCGGTACGGGTCGACGAGGCTGGTGAGGCCGTCGAAGGCGAACCCGTCGACGAGTCGACGTTCGAAACGGCCGGGGCCGTCGCCCGCGAGCACGTCGACCCGCCGGCGGACGTCCACGGCAGCACGGAGTACCGCGCACACCTGGTCGAATCGCTGACGAAACGAGCCCTCTCGCAGGCCGCGGCGCGGGCGAACGGAGGTAACTAATGTCGATTGGAACACACGAACCGCTCTCGATCACGGTTACGATCAACGGAACAGAGTACGAACGCGAGGTCCAGCCTAGGCGTCTCCTCTCGGACTTCATCCGTCACGACATCGGATTGACGGGGACGCACTCCGGGTGTGAACACGGAGTGTGTGGGATGTGCACCATTCTGATGGACGGTGATACGGCCCGGTCCTGTCTCACCTTCGCGGTGCAGGCCGACGGTGCCGAAATCGAAACCGTCGAGAACCTCGGGACCATCGACGATCTTCACCCGATTCAGCAGGCGTTCACGGAGAAACACGGTCTCCAGTGTGGCTTCTGTACGCCCGCGATGCTGCTCACCTCGAAGTCGCTGCTCGACGAGAATCCGAATCCAGACCGCGAAGAGATTCGAGAGGCCGTCGCGAACAACCTCTGTCGGTGTACGGGCTATCAACAAATCGTCGATTCGGTCGAACGCGCGAGCGAACTCGCGGCGCAGGCCGACGGTGGAACGGACCCCGACGACGCCGCCGATACGGCAGGTGATGACTGATGTCGAAGAATCCAACACCCGAGGAAGTCGCCGAACGACGGCACGTTCCACCGGCGAGTGACCGAGGTGAGCGGTTCAAAGTCATCGGCCAGAACATGGACCGCAAGGAGGACCCGCGCCTGATGACCGGTCACGGGACTTACGTCGACGACGTGGAACTCCCGAACATGGCGGAAGCGGCCGTGTTGCGCAGCCCACACGCTCACGCGCGTATCGTCGATATCGACACGAGCCGAGCGGAGGCCCTCGACGGCGTCGATTACGTCCTGACCGGCCAGAAGATGGCCGAACAGACCTCGACCGGCCCGCTTCCGACCTTCTCCAGTCCGCCGACCGAGCAGTACTGTCTCGCGGTCGACAGGGTCCGACACGTCGGCGAGTACGTCGCCGCCGTCGTCGCCGAAGACCGATACGTCGCCGAGGACGCCCTCGATCTCCTCGACGTGGAGTACGAACGCCTGCCGACAGTCATCGACGCCCACGAGGCCGTCGACTCGGAGGGTGACGCCGTCATTCACCCCGAACGCGACGACGGGTTCCCCGGGAACATCATGCACCAGCAGCACTTCACGTTCGGCGAACCCGACGAGGCCTTCGAGGAGGCCGACGTCGTCGTCGAACGGACGCTCGACTGGCCGCGTTCCAGCGGGCAACCGATGGAGACGGCCGGAGCCATCGCCGACTACAACCCTGGCGAGAACAAGTTCGACATCCACGCCAACACCTCCATGTACAACTACGTGGGGTGGCTGGTCGCGAACTCGCTGAACGTCCCGTCGAACAAACTGAACATCATCCCGACGCTCGCCGGCGGGAGTTTCGGTAGCAAGCTGTTCGCGCACAAGGTGTGCGTCCTCGCGGGGACGTTAGCTCGTGAAGTCGGTCGCCCGGTCAAGTTCGTCGAAGACCGCTTCGACAACATGTTGTCGAACGACAACCACGGCTGTGACCGCTACTACGAACCGGCGGAGCTGGCACTCGACGCCGACGGCAACATGCTCGGGTTCCGCTGTGAGGTCCTCGACGACTACGGGGCCTACTTTCAGTTCGAGGCGGGCCACCACGGAAACGCGATGGCGCAGATCACCGGTCCCTACACCATCGAGAGCGTCGACTACAATCTGACGGCCGTCGCGACGAACAAGAACCAGCAGGGTGCGTATCGAGGCTTCGGCTCGGAGGTACAGAACTGGGTCCTCGAACGCTTGGTCGACGCCGCGGCCGAGGAACTCGACATGGACCCGGTAGACATCCGCCGGCAGAACTTCATCCCGCCGGAGGAGTTCCCCTACAAGATCCCCTCCGGGAACATGTACGACAGCGGGAACTACGAAGCCGTCCTCGACAGAGCCCTGGAGATGCTCGACTACGAGGGCTGGCGCGAAAAGCAGGCGGAGGCCCGCGAGGAAGGCCGACACGTCGGTATCGGCGTCGCCACCTGTCAGGAGCGGTCGGTCTTCAGTTCGACCGAGTTCTGGTTCTGGAACGACGACCCGGACTTCCCACTCACCAGTTCGCCCGAGAGCGTCGAAATCTCCATCGACCAGACCGGAAAGGCGAAGATCACGCTGCACTCCCCGTTCTGGGGCAACAGCCCCGAGACGGTCGCGACGCAGGTACTCGCCGAGGAGTTCACCATCGACCCCGACGACATCAGCATCGAGTACGCCGACATGGACCACGGTCTGGACGGAACCGGGCCGGGCGGCAGTCGCTACACCGTGATGGTCGCCGGCGCGATTCAGGGTGGGGCCTCCGAAATCAAAGAGAAGATGAAGAAAATCGCGGCGAACGCGCTGGAGACGTCCGCCGACGACCTCGAACTCGAAGCGGGCGAGTTCCGGGTTCGCGGCGCTCCCGAGCGCAGCATCGGCTTCGGCGACGTCGCGCTCCAGGCCCACATGTTCGAACTCGACCTCCCGGAAGACGTGGGAAGCGGTCTCTCGACCGATTACACCTACGACCATCCGTTCACGACGAAACCGGCCGACGACCGGTCTGACCTCGGGGTCTTCTACCCCATCATGGGTCACATGTGCCACATGGCAGTCGTCGAGGTCGACGTCGACACCGGTCACGTCGACTTCCTCGACTACGTCGCCGTCCACGACTGCGGGACGGTCGTCAACCCGAAGACGCTCGACGGTCACATCCGCGGCGGCACGGCACAGGGGATCGCGACGACGCTGTACGAGGAACACATCTACGACGAGAACGGACAGGCGCTGACTGGGAGCTTCATGGACTACCTGATTCCGACGGCCCACGAAGTCCCGGCCGAGATCAAGACCGACCACGTCGAGACGCCCTCTCCGTGGACCGAATACGGTATCAAAGGCGGCGGTGAGGGCGGCCGGATGGGCGCGCCACCGGCCGTCTCTCGGGCAGTGGAGGACGCCCTCGAACCCTACGGCATCGAGGTCGACTCACTGCCACTGATGCCTGGCCGCCTGCAAGACATGATTCGGGAAGCACGAGGCGACGAGTAACTTCGGGAAGCACGAGGCGTCGAGTAACTCGCCGGTTCGATGCACCCTCGCGGTGCATTCGTGTCCCGAGTCGTCTCTCGTCACCCTCGGGTGCTGACTCTCGCCTGAAGCGTCTTCGCGTTCTGATTCGTTGCCGCAGCGTTCCGGGTCGGCGTCACGAGTTTATACGGTGGGGACTTCTGACAATCTAGAATGAGCGAGAGGGACAGATGACCGAGGAGGACGACGATCGCTCGCGAGTGCTGTACCTCACCGGTGAGGACGGCGGCGGCGGTGACCCGGTCAGACGGGAACTGGAGCGAACGGGCGAGTTCGACGTCGTCACCGCGACTCGGCCGTCCGCTCGGCAGGCACTCGCTGACGGTCTCGATTGCGTCGTGAGTCGACAGCGACTGGGGGTGACGACGGGAGTCACCTGCCTGGAAGAGATCCGTGCACTCGACGCCGACATCCCGTTCGTGCTCGTCACCGAAGACGGCGACGAGCGACTGGCGAGCAGGGCCGTCGCCGCGGGCGTCACCGAGTACGTTCCCCTCGCCGACGTCGACGAGGGGCGGTTTCTGGAGCGGGTTCACGCGTCCCTCGAACCCCCTCCGTCGAGTCGAGGTGTAGATAGCCGAGCGCACTCTGTCGTCGAACGCCGACTCAGAGAGGAACTCCAGTTAAAGGAGCGGGCGATGGACGAAGCACCGGTCGGAATCACCATCTCGGACGCTACCCAGTACGACAATCCGCTCATCTACGTCAACGACGCGTTCGAGCGATTGACCGACTATCCAAAAGCGTTCACGCTCGGTCGAAACTGCCGGTTCCTCCAGGGTGAGGAGACGAACCCCAAGGCGGTCGACGAGATGCGGGCCGCCGTCGACGACGAGGTTCCGGTCTCGACCGAACTGGTGAACTACCGCGAGAGCGGCGACCCGTTCTGGAATCGGGTGGACATCGCTCCGCTACGGGACGACGACGGAGAAGTGACTCACTTCGTCGGTTTCCAGACGGACGTGACTGCTCGCAAAGAGGCCGAACTTCAGGTCCAACACGAGCGCGAGGCGCTCGAACACCTGCTCTCTCGAATCAACGGACTGGTTCAGGACGTGACGCAGGGACTCGTGAGCGCCCGGAGCCGCGAGGAGATCGAACAACTCGTCTGTGACCGCATCACCGACGTCGACACCTACCGCTGTTGCTGGGTCGCAGAGCGTGACCTCGGTCGGGAGACAGTAGTTCCGCGTGCGTACGCCGGGATGGACGAACCAGCGGTGGTGTCCGTTAGTTCCAGCGCCGACGGAGTCGAATCTGGATCCTCACCCACCGTCGACGCGATTCGGACACAGGAGCCACAGGTGCTCCAAGAGCGAGCGGCGCTGTCGTCGCTGGCACGGTCTCACGGCTGGGTCGACGCACGGGACGTCAGGGCCGTTGCGAGCCTCCCGCTCGTGTATCAGAACACGACGTACGGTGTGCTGACAGTGTGTGCTACGGAGCGTGAGGCCTTCGAAGAGCGAGAACTCGTCGTCATGCAGGCGCTCGTCCGAATGACGGCGACGGCGATAAACGCGTTAGAACGTGGACGGATTCTCGTCGCGGAGGACGTACTCGAACTGGAACTGCAAATCCGTGACGAAGGCCTGTTCTTAGTCGGTCTGAGCGAGCGCCTCG
>JBNJGG010000091.1:0-7122 GCA_051747545.1 Halobacteriota archaeon
GTGGAGCCATCTCTTGGGTCCGAAACCGCCCGACCGGCTTGCCCGACTGGACGAGGAGCGTCTCGTCGTCGCCGAGGGCTCTGAGCTCGTCGAGGATTGCGTCGTAGCACGCCCAGTTGCGGGCGGCCCGCCCGGTGCCGCCGTAGACGACGAGTCGTTCCGGGGCTTCCGCAACCTCGGGGTCGAGGTTGTTGTTGAGCATGCGAAGGGCGGCCTCCTGTCGCCACCCGCGACACTCGATATCGGTTCCCGTGGGGGCACCCTGATACCGTAGCCATTCACTGCTGGGTGGGCCGAGCAGGTCCGAAGACGCCGAGGCGTCGGTCTCGGAGCGGTCGTTGTGGCCTGGCTCACGCATGATAGGCAAAATTTGTCTCCGACGGTATTAGATGTGTACCCGGCGCAGACGCAGCGTCCGAGCGTCTGACGAACGATTAAGTGCGCAGCGCGTCGTAGTCGTGGCCAATGGGCAACAAAAACAAGACGATCTCGTTCCGCGTCAACGAGGACGCATTCGAGAAACTGCGGGAGATTGCCGAGCAGCGAGACATCTCGCTGTCGGCCGTCTTCCGCGACTACGTGGACACGCTCGTTGCCCACGACGGGCGCGTACGCGTCGTCCCCGAGCAAGAGTTCAAGGGTTCCGGAGACGACGAGGTGTTCCCGCCGAGGATCGAAGTGCCGAAGAGCTTCGTCCGCGAACACGAGCGTCTCGAACTCGAAGCCGACCACCTCCGCGAACAACTCGAAGAGCACAAGCGTTTCATCAACTACCTCCGCGAGCAACTCGACGACGGCGACGACGACGAGGTCATCTTCCTCGAGGACCTCGACAACGACCCGGACGAATCCACCTTCAAACTCGGATAAGAGAGGCTCGAATCCTCACCGGACGAGCGACTTCCGCGCGGACGCCACCCGACGTTCCATCTCTCGATTTCCTTCGACCGCCGCGAGTGCTTCGGCGGCTTCGAGCGTCCGAACCGACTGGTCGAGAAACGAGAGGACGTCGCCGGGATAGGCGTACAGCATGTAGTCGTCACCCATCACGTCGACGATGTCGTCCGGGCCGAAACCCTGCGCTCGAAGGTCGAGCAGGTAGCGGATGAACTTGCGCTCGGGGTAGCCGGTGTAGATGTCGTCGGCGTCCTCGCAGTCGAGAAAGGCCTGTGCGAAGTCGAGCAGTCGCTCCCGAGTGGCGTCGTTGACCTGCGTCAGTCCCTCCCCGGAGTAGAGCACCTCCAGCGTCGCTCCCTTGAAGGCACCCTTCGGGATGGAGGTGTCTAGCTGAGAGACGAGTTGCCGGTGATTCTTGAGGTATATCTTGTCCGTGATGGCCACGTTCGCCGGACGTTCGCCGTCGGTGGGCAAAAGGCTCTCGGGTCGGAGCCGAGGCGTCGGATCGAGACGGACGGGGGTCGACAGCACCCCCGAGAGCCACCCGCGAGAACGGCAACAATCGGCATTCGTAACGTATTTCCGTCGAACCGCGATACCAACGTATGTGTCCGGGTTGGGGTAGTGGTCATCCTTCAGCCTTGTGGAGGCTGAGACGCGGGTTCGATTCTCGCACCCGGACCTTCTCCGAGGAACGAAGTGACGAGTGGAAGGTCCGTATGTGAGAGAATCGAATCGTCGACGGATGCGTTTCACTCGCCGGAATCGTCGGCGGATGCGTTTCACTCGCCGTTCTCTATCGGAGGGTCCGCCACAGCCCGCGAAAATAAACCGTCCTCAGTTCGACCGGGTCCCGGTACCGACGTCTTCGGCCGCCGACTCAGACGCGGATTCGCTCTTGTAGGTGTCGAATCCGAGGACGGAGTTGAGGGGACACTTCTGGGTGATAGCCGTGACGGTCAAGACCGCACCCACGAGGAGTAAAGCCGCCGCGAACACCAGTCCGAGCGTCCCCGCGGCGAGCGTGAACAGTCCCGCCAGCGCGGCAGCTCCCACCACAATCAGTATCGGTCCAATCACGAATCGCACGAGACGGTCGTAGCCACCGACGTTCTTGTTCATGAGATGAATCACCGATTAGAGATGGGAGCGCCGAGAACAAAAACTGAACGGCTACTCATCAGTTCCCGAGAACGACCCGTCGAGAACCGTCACCGCGGGTTGGCCAGCATCTCTCGGGGGCGGACGGAGTCCAGCGACCCGCGACTCTGGATGATGTTGAACGCCGTGACGAGGTCCGACCGAGAGATGAGGCCAACGAGATTGCCGTCGTCGACCACAGGCAACCGACCGACACCGCTCTGCTGCATGAGTTCGATGGCGTCCATCGCGTCGGCGTCGGGGGTAATCGTCGTCACCTCCCGGGACATGACGTCCTCGACGCGGTAGGCATCGCGCTCAACCTCGCGAACCTGCCGAGCGTCGTTCAGTGTCACCACCCCGACGAGGGTGCCGTCACGCATCACCGGGTACCCGGTGTGTCGCTCCTGTAGCATCTGGTTCATGAGGTTGGAGATTGACGTGGTCTCGCTGACCGTACTCAGGTCCTCCGCGGGCGTCATGATGTCGCGGACGGTGACATCCTGGAAGGCCGCCTTCATCACCGTTGCCTGCGCCTCGCTGGAGGCACCGATGTAGATGAAGAAGGCCAGCGCCACGAGAAAGAGGTTGAAGAAGAGCCCGAACAACCCGAGCAGAAAGGCGAACAGTTTGCCGACCTCTGCGGCGATTTGCGTCGCCTGCGCGTGGGGGCGGTTTCGAGCCAGCAGTGCCCGGAGGACGCGCCCGCCGTCCATCGGGAACCCGGGTAGCATGTTGAATACCGCGAGCGCGATGTTCGTCAGCGCGAGATAGCCGAGGACGAACTTCGCCATGGGGAAATCGATCGGCAGCGCGACGAATCCCGCGTAGGAGGCGATTCCCAGCAACACGCTGACGATGGGTCCCGCGATAGCGATCGTGAGTTCCTGCTTCCAGTCCTCGGGGATTTCGACAAAGCGGGCGACACCGCCGAACAACCAGAGCGTGATGGACTCGATTTTGTAGCCGTAGTGCATCGCGACCAGCGAGTGGCCGAACTCGTGGAGTAAGACGCCGAGGAACAGGCCGACGGCGGCCGCCGTACCGAGGACCCACCGCATGGACCCTTCCGTAAGTGGTTCGGGGGCCAGCGACGAACCGAACACGTCGTTGATGAGTACCGTTAGATTGGCGACGTCCGACCCAATGAGCCACGCGAAGAGCGGCAGCACGAGCAAGAACGTGAGGTCCAACCGTATCGGAATATCGAACACACTACCGATCCGAATTCCTCGCATATCCCTCTGTAGCCGGGGGAGGCTCTTAAACACGGTCCTGCCACGGCAACGATTTAGGGCTGTCGAGCCGTAGCGAGGGTATGACCGAGGAGCGACCGATACTCAAGCGCGCAAACGACATCGACTACCAGACGCTCGACGCCGCCGAAGGGATGAAAAAGGGAGTTTTGCTCTCGGAAGCCGACGGTGCGCCACACTTCGCCATCCGCAGATTCACGCTCGACCCACATTCGAGCGTCCCCAAACACACCAACGCGGTCGAACACGAGCAGTACGTCCTGTCGGGTGAGTACGTCGTCGGCATCGGAGACGACGAGTACACCGTCAGCGCGGGTGATTCACTCCTCATCCCGGCGGGAACAGTCCACTGGTACCGAAACGAGAGCGACGAAGAGGGAGCGTTCCTCTGTGCAGTCCCCAACGGCGACGATAGCATCGACCTCGTGGAGTAATCGCAGGAGGTCCGAGCAGCGCGCGTTCGTGTGGCACCGTCGCGCGTTCGCTCCTCGAAAACGAACGCCTGAAATAACCGGAAGACGCAGTGAGAGATGTGTCCCAGCAGGTCTCGCGGGTCGACACTGTCTTCCTTCACGAGGTCGGCAGCCACTATCTGGTGATCGTCATTCGAGACCGAGAGCGTGTCTTCCGTGGCCGACTCGAACTCGGAACGACGAGTGCCGGCCCTCGCCCCGCGAAGTTCAGGGTCCTCCGGGGGTCGAGCGAGGAGCCGCGCAGCCCCGACCAGTTCGTCGAACTCGCCCGCCGCGCCGAGCGGATTCGCATCTCCGAGCAGACGTCGAAGGCGGGGCGGGACGAACTCCGCGAGATGCTCGCGGGCTATCAACTCGACGCGCTCGTCGTCCGGACCTGTCGGCTGTGTGCATCCAACGCCCGATACGCACCAATCACCGACGAGACGGCGATCCGAACCGACTCGGAGTACATCTGCCCCGACTGTGCGACTCGCGAACTGGAGCGGGAACTCTCCTTCTCGGGCGGACTCACGGCGGCCGCTCAGAAGCGCCTCGAAGAACTACTGCTCGACGTACAGGACCTCGACCGCATCACCAACCTGCTCGGCGGAAACCTCGACCCCGAGTTGACGAAGTTCGACGAGATTCGCTCGACCGTCGACGACGTGGACCCGGTTCGGACGGCCGACCTCGACTTGCATCCGAAGCTACAGCGGGTGACCGAAGACCGGTTCGAGACGCTGCTCCCCGTCCAGAGCCTCTCGGTTCGAAACGGCCTCTTCGAGGGGCGCGACCAACTCGTCGTCAGCGCCACGGCGACCGGCAAGACGCTCGTGGGCGAACTGGCCGGTGTCGACCGCGTCCTGAAGGGGAAGGGTAAGCTCCTCTTTCTGGTGCCGCTGGTGGCGCTCGCCAACCAGAAACACGAGGACTTCGAGCGACGCTACGGCGATCTCGTCAACGTGACCATCCGCGTCGGGGCCAGTCGTATCGCTGACAACGGCGCGCAGTTCGACCCCTCGGCCGACGTCGTCGTCGGCACCTACGAGGGTATCGACCACGCGCTCCGAACCGGCCGTAACCTCGGCGACGTCGGCACCGTCGTCATCGACGAGGTTCACACCCTGAAAGAGGACGAGCGAGGTCACCGCCTGGACGGCCTCATCTCTCGGCTCAAGCACTACTGCGAGTCGCGCGAGGGCACCGGTGGATACGAGGGGGCCCAGTGGGTGTACCTCTCTGCGACCGTCGGCAACCCCGAGTGGTTGGCCGAGCGCTTGCGAGCGACGCTCATCGAGTTCGAAGAGCGCCCGGTCCCCATCGAGCGACACGTCAGCATCGTCGACGGACGGGAGAAGGTTCGGCTGGAGAACAAACTCGTTCGCCGGGAGTTCGACCGAACGTCCTCGAAGGACTACCGCGGCCAGACCATCATCTTCACGAACTCGCGTCGTCGCTGTCACGAGATTAGTCGAAAACTGGAGTACAGTTCCGCGCCGTATCACGCCGGCCTCGACTACAAGCGCCGAAAGAAGGTCGAGCGACAGTTCGCAGACCAGGAGTTGGCCGCGGTCGTGACAACCGCCGCGCTCGCCGCCGGCGTCGACTTCCCGGCCTCGCAGGTCGTCTTCGACTCGCTGGCGATGGGCATCGAGTGGCTCTCGGTCCAGGAGTTCAGCCAGATGCTCGGACGGGCCGGGCGGCCGGATTACCACGACCGCGGCGTCGTCTACCTCCTGGTCGAACCGAACTGTTCGTACCACCACAGCATGGAGATGACCGAAGACGAGGTGGCGTTCAAACTGCTGAAAGGCGAGATGGAGGACGTGACCACCGTCTACGACGAGTCGGCGGCCGTCGAGGAGACGCTGGCGAACGTCACCGTCGCGGGCAAGCGAGCGAAGCGCCTCAACGACCGGATGCTCGGGGAGGTACCGACGACGCACGCGGTCGGAAAGCTGTTGCAGTGGGAGTTCATCGACGGCTTCGAACCCACGCCGCTCGGACGCGTCGTGACCGAGCACTTCCTCGCGCCCGACGAGGCGTTCGCCATCCTCGACGGCATCCGGCAGGGACTCGACCCCTCCGACATCGTCGCCGAGATGGAACTCCGCGAAGAGCACTGAGAGCGACGAGACCAGAGACCCCCGTCGGGGGCGAAAGGGTGACCGGGGGTAACCGCAACCAGATACCTTTTCTGAAAACAGAACGTGTTCGCGACCGTGGTAGCGATAACTCCGGACATCGCACTGGTCTTCGCGCTCGTCCTCGGCGCGCTGGTCCTCTTTGCGACGGAACTCGTGCCGGTCGACATCACGGCCATCGGCGTGATGGTGTCGTTGATGCTGATTCCACCACTCTCGGAGGGGCTCGTCGTCATCGGTGTGTTGGCGACGCCGGTTCAGTTCTTCGGAACGTACCCCGAAGACGCGCTGTCGGGATTTGCCAACGCGGCGACGCTGACCGTACTGGCGATGTTCATCCTGAGCGACGGAGTCCAGCGGACTGGGGTGGTCCAGTTACTGGGGGCGAAGATTGCGTCGTTCACCGGCGGCAGCGAAACTCGACAACTGAGTGCGACCATCGGCGTCGTCGGGCCGATTTCCGGATTTATCAACAACACCGCCGCGGTCGCCATCCTCCTGCCGATGGTGACCGACCTCGCAGAACGCGGCGGTACCTCGCCGTCGAAACTGCTGTTGCCGCTGTCCTACGCGTCGATGTTCGGTGGCATGTTGACACTCATCGGCACGTCCACCAACATCCTCGCCAGCGACCTCTCGGGACGACTCATCGGTCGAGAGTTCACGATGTTCGAGTTCACGCAGCTCGGGATCGTACTGTCGGTTGTGGGTGCGGCGTACCTGTTGACCGTCGGTCGATATCTGACGCCAGCGCGAATCGAGCCGCAGGCAGACCTCACCGAGGAGTTCGAGATGGCCGAGTACCTGACGGAGGTACTCGTCCGGAAGGACTCTCCGCTGGTCGGCCAGCAAGTCCAGCAAGCACTCGTCGAGACGGAGTTCGACGTCGACATCCTCCAGCTCATCCGCGGCGGCGAGGTGTTCCTCGAACCGCTCGGGCCGAAAGAGATTCAGGCGGGAGACGTGTTCGCAATCCGAACTGACCGGAATACACTGGTCGAACTGCTCGACGCGGAGGGATTAGACCTCGTTCCCGTGACGGTCACCGAACGGGAACTCGAAGCCGCGGGAGCGGGACAGAACCTCGTCGAAGTCGTCATCGCGCCGGGGTCGTCGCTCGTCGGTGAGTCGCTGGCGTCGTCCAGTTTTCGACAGCGCTACGACGCCACGGTACTGGCACTGCGTCGCGGTGGCGAACTCTTCCGCCGTCGGATGGACAACATTCCGCTC
>JBNJGG010000091.1:7132-11263 GCA_051747545.1 Halobacteriota archaeon
CAGGGAACCACTGACAGCGTCGAACGCCTGGACACCAACCCCAACTTCATCGTCGCCCAGGAGATAGAGCGCCACGACTTCCGCGAGTCGAAGATTCCGCTCGCCATCGGCATCGTCGCCGCGGTCGTGGGTCTCGCCGCGCTGGACGTGATCCCAATCGTCGTCTCCGCACTGGCGGGCGCGCTGGCCATGGTACTCACCCGGTGTCTCCGCCCGACCGAGATTTACGACGCGGTCCAGTGGGACGTGGTTTTCCTGCTCGCAGGCGTCATCCCGCTCGGCATCGCCATGGAGCAGACCGGGGCGGCGTCGCTCATCGCAGACGCCGTCTTGATGAGTGCCGACGTGCTGCCGATGCTGGGCGTGCTAGCGATGTTCTACCTGTTGACGGCGGTGTTGACGAACATCATCAGCAACAACGCGAGCGTGGTGTTGATGATTCCGGTCGCGGTCGAGACCGCGGCGGCACTCGCCGTCAATCCTTTCTCGTTCATCCTCGCGGTGACGTTCGCGGCGTCCACGGCGTTCACCACGCCGGTGGGGTACCAGACGAATCTCTTCGTCTACGGCCCGGGTGGCTACCGCTTCACCGACTACGTCCGGGTGGGTGCGCCACTGCAACTGCTGTTCGCCGTGGTGACGACGCTGGGCATCGCCGCGTTCTTCCCGCTGTGAAGACCGGAACGCTTTACACCACCTCCGGCACTACCTCAGGCTACGGGACCGTGGGTTAGCCTGGTATACTTCGGGCCTTGGGTGCCCGTGACCGCGGTTCAAATCCGCGCGGTCCCACTCGAAATAAAGTCTTTCTGTCCGGTACAGACCAAGTACAGCCACTCGAGTCTATCGGCTGTTTTCAGGAGGCTGAGCGGTAAATGGCGGACCGACTCGCACCTGCAGAGCGGCCGGACCGCTGTCTACACTGTGGCTCGTCGGTCAGCGTCGACTTCCGCCGCGTCTTCGGGGACTGTGAGGACAGGGCGCACCGCTGCTGGGACTGCGATACGCAGATTCGGATCGACCACGGAAGCGGTCCGAAAAGAGCAACGGAGTGGATCTGGTGTTCGTCTGTCCCGACTGCAGACGGACGTTCGGACGCTTCGAGGAGCGGCGACGGTGCGGTAGTTCCTTCAGACGGCGAAGGCGAGTTCGACCGCGTCGAAGAAGTCGACGACGCCGTCGCCGTTGAAGTCGACCGCGTCGAGCTGTTCGGGTGAGAGTTCGGACGTGTCGACGAACGCCATCGCGATTGCGTCGCTAAAGACGGCCTGCCCGTCGCCGTCGACGTCCTCGTACAGACCGTCACCGTCTGGGTCGGTTGGTGGGCCGTCGCCACCGCTGTTCGGCAGTGGCTCTGTGAACAGGTCTGAGTCGTCGCTCGCGTTGACGGTGACCACCAGCGTATCGGTGTCAGTGTTGCCGGCGTCGTCGGTGACGGTGAGCGTGACGGTGTAGGTTCCCACCGTGCTGAAGGCGTGGTTCACCGTCGCGCCCGTCGCGTCGGTGCCGTCGCCGAAGTCCCACTCGTAGCTCACGATGGTGCCGTCGGCCGTCGAGTTGGTGCCGTCGAACGTGACCGCGACGCCCGTCTCGACCTCTCGGTCGTCACCGGCGTGGGCCGTCGGGCCGTGGGACTCGTTCTCCACGACGGTGACGGTGACGGTGTCGGAGTCCGTGTTGCCGGCGCTGTCGACGACGGTGAGCGTCACCGTGTACGTCCCGGGTGTCGAGTAGGTGGGCGTCGCTGTGGCGTTCGACGCCGTGGTGCCGTTGCCGAAGTTCCAGACGTAGCTAACGATATCGCCGTTGTCGCTGGACTGAGTGCCGTCGAGGGTCACCGCCGTTCCCACTTCGGCGGTCTTGTTCGGTCCGGCGTCGGCCGTCGGTGCCGTCGTGTCGCGAACCGTCACGGTCACCGTGTCGGTATCGATGTTACCGGCCGTGTCGGTGACGGTCAGATTCACAGCGTACGTTCCGGGTGTGACGTAGCTGTGGTTGGCGCTCGTGCCGGTGGCATTGGTGCCGTCGCCGAAGTCCCACTCGTAGCTGGCGACGCCGATATCGTCCGTCGAGCCCGCGGCGTCGAAGTGAACTACTGTGTCCTCGTCGGTGGTCTGGTCGCTGCCCGCGTCCGCGGTCGGGTCGGTGTTGTCGATGGTGAACGTCTGTCCACCGGTGAAACTGCCGTCCCCGTTACCGCTGGTGCCCGCCCCGCCAAGCGGGAGACCGTCCTCGTCGGTGATGCTGTCGTCGTCGACGAGGTCGAGGCGGAACTCGCCGTCGCCCGCGATGTCCCCGACCGTGACCGTGACCGTCGACCCGGACGAGCTATTGACGCTCGTGACGTTCCCCGTCACGTTTCCACTCGTCGCCGTCGCGTTGAAGTCACCCGTGTCGACTCCCGAGACCGATTCGGAGAACGTCACGTCGAACGTGACGTTATCGGCGTTGGTCGGACTGGCCGGGCTGGCCCGGGTGATGGAGACGACCGCTGGGGAGTCCCCGACCGTCACGTCGACCGAGTTGGTCCCCGCGGGGAGCGAGACAGCGACCGTGCCGTTTCCGGCGACCGTCGCCGTATCGAGGGTCGTCCCCGAATCGTGGTCGACGGCCAGAACGGACGTTCCCGCGCTCAGTCCGGACGCCGGCAGTCGGAGGTCGAGCGCGCCCGGAGAGTCGTACGCCAGGTCGGCCGCCCCGTCGCCCGCCGCGTACACCGGTTCGCGGAAGCTCAGCCCGTTCGCCTCGCCGTCGACGAGGAACGTCCCCTCACCGTCCGCGGTGACGTTGACGGTGTGAGTGCTCGCGTTCACGTCACCCAGACAGGTCACGCTGCCCGTGCCGTTCTCCAGGCGTACGGACGCGGGCCCGGACGCCGAAAGCGCCGCCTCGCCGAAGTCGACGGTCTCCCCGTCGGGGAAGGTGCCGAAGTCGATTGCCGAGTCGTTCTCGAAGACCGTGAGGTTCGAGTCGGTCACGTAGACCGCCCCGCCGCCGGAGCCGACACAGTCGAGGGTCGGTTCGTCGGACTGGGCGGCGACGGGAGCCGCGCCGTACCCGACCGCGAGCACCGCGAGCACGAGTGCGGTGACGAGGACCGATACGCGGATCCTCCGCGTGCTCGGGCTGTCAGCCATCGACGTTCACGCCTCCCGGATTGCGACTGCCGCGATGAGTCCCAGACGCGTTCGCGGAAGCGTTCCTTCTCGTGGCCGAGGTGATGGATTGGTTCGAATTCATGGCTGAAACCTCGCGGGTCATCCCACCTTGTGGAGCGTCAGGTAGGTCTCCTGATTCTGACCCCAGATGTCCGCGGTCGACCCCGAATCCTGTTTGACGGTGACCTGTAACGTGTCTCCTTCCTGAAGGTCGAACAGCGTCCGGCTGAATCCCCGACAGACGCGATGGTCCGACGTCGCGGTCTTCGTATCGGCCTGTATCCCGCCGTCAAATTCCCCGTTGATCTGGAGTTCGTAGTCGATGTTGACTCCGGCGCTGAAGTTCGTCTGCCAGTCGATGGTGAACGAGACGTGGTAGTCGCCGGCCTCCTGCACCGTGTACACCCCGGTCGAGGCGTCGTATCCGCCGAAGTCGTCCCGGTTCGTCGCGTCGAAGACGACCGTCGTCGCAATCCCGCTATCGATCGTCTGGTTTGCATCGAGATAGGCCGACAGGCCCACCTTCGCGACGTCGACGTGCTCAGAGACTTCGAGGATTCCCTGTGAGTTGACGGCGACTCCTCCCTGTGGATTGAATCCGTAGAGTGCAGACGAATCGGCGTCGTCAGTGCGAGCGAACACCCCAAAGTTGTTCTGACTCCACCCGACGACTCCCCAGCCGCCGGATTTGTCGGTTCTTCCGATGACGCCCGCCGATTCGAACGAGGCGAGCGTGGGGAGGTTCGATTCGTCGTCGTAGACGCGACCGTCGACGCCGTAGTTGCCCTCGGTCGAACTTCCTCGGACGCCGGCAGCCTCGCTGTCCGACGATTGGGTGACTCCTTCGACGCCGACCGTTTCGCCGGTGGAGCCGACGGCTTCGCCGGAGACACCGGCCACGCCGTCGCCGCCTTCGGTTTCTGCGCGCAGCGCCGTCGTGCTGGTCGCCTCGGCGGTCACCGCCTCGGTACCG
>JBNJGG010000092.1:0-10976 GCA_051747545.1 Halobacteriota archaeon
GAGACTTCAGGTGTGAGAAATCCCATCTCCGAAAGCGCTCGAACACTGACAAGCCGTGAACTGAACAAAATCAACGCCTGCAAATTATTCCACAGCACTGTCCCCGTCCGTCGAGCATGCCTGAGAGTTGGGAGTGCACTCGGGAGTGTCTTCTTGTTAACAATCAACGAGAGGTCGGCGATCTGTTCTGGTGAGAGCGGTGATTGGGGATGGAAGAATCGAACCTGAAAGCCTGCATTCCGAAGACGCTCGGCTACGTCGCGGAACACCGGCTTGCTCGTTTGACACAGGATACCGATGCCGCGATTACTTTCCATATGGCTCTACAGTGGTGTTCAAGCGCGAATTTGAATAGCATTCGGGTGTGTAGCGATTTCAGTAACAGACATCATGAATGAGGATGGCTCAACAGGTGTGAACACACTGGCCAGTCCTATCCGCTCAATACGGCGGTCGAATTTATGGGTGCAGGCTGTGTACCATCTCCTGTATGCCTGAAGAAGTCCTGTTCAAATCAGAGAGCAACCAGAGTCGAGAAGAGATTGCATCGTACCTTCGGAAAGTCGCGGACAATCTCGACAGCGGCAACGCTATCACCCTGAAAGCGGGCTCCGAATCTGTAACGCTGAATCCCCCTGCCCGACCGACCTTCGAAGTCAAAGCTGAACGCGAAGGCCCGGCTGGCAACATGACTGAACGAAGTATCGAGTTCGAACTCGAATGGGACGAGAACGACGGTCAGGAAGTTGGCGGAAGTGGTCAGTTAGAAATCGAGTAGTCACTCCGCACGCACTCTGAGCAGATGATTCAGGGGAACAGGTCTGGAACAAATGTAGCCTCTGTGCTGACTTCAACCTCTATATTCAGCAGTCAGTTCCTCTCGGAATCACGGAAATTCGCCCCCCTCGTGTGAAATGACGAGACTTCGCTCCAGATTGTGAACAACGCACTTAATTACGAGTTCGCGGAATTGCTTCCACCAGCGGCGTGACCGCGCGAATGCCCCGAATTTCTGTTTGATTGTCGCGTTGACTGTCTCGTTCATGTTTCGTCGATGGTAGAGGTCGCTGTCCAGCCGTGCATTCCATGCCTTGTGGAGTGGGGTAAACTCCCGGTGCTTGATGAGCGACCGAATATCATGGTCCCGGGCGAGCCGCCGGTGCTTCTGGTCGTCATATCCCTTGTCCCGGTCAAGACCACAATAGACGCTGCGTTCCGTTTCACTACCTGTGGCGCAATCTGCGTATCGTGTTTTCGTGTCGTCGTCACGTGAATGTCGAGAACGGCGTTGGTCGCCGTATTGACCAACAGCGTCGTCTTCAACTGTTGTATCGTGAGATTTGTCCGCTTCGTGTAGTGGACTGAGGTGTGGGCTCGTTCAAACCCGGACGCATCGATACCGGTGATACCGTTCAGCGGCAAGTCCGCAAGTGAAACGTTCAGGAGAACCCGCCAGACGGCCATCTCCAGGCGGTCAAACGCCTTGCAGAGTGTCGAGGGAGCAGGGATCGAATCAAGGTCGAGGGCGGCACGGATGCGGGGCATCTCGATAAGTTCGTCAACGAGATCGCGGTACGTAATCGTTTTTTTGACCTTCAGGCAGAGCAGGACGACGTGTTGCCGGAGCGTGAATCGTTTTCGTGAATAGCGGGTCGAAAACCGAGTAACAGCACGGCGGGCCAACACCGTAGCACGTTCAACGAACCGGAGAAGTCGTGACTTCGGGAGACCGTCCATCGTGACCGGGGTTACTCATTCGTCATGTTTCTCAGCAAGGGTTTCAACAAGGCCGTTGGTTTGAGAGTGCTGACAGAAAACGGGGGATTCGACCGCTCTACGGCGACCAGAATCGGCGATGTGTGCCATAATTTTATGCCCGCGTATTTAGATTCCTTATATGACTCATGACAGCCGATGACGTGGAACTCGAAGCTCGGCTCGCCGAACAGGAAGCGTTCGAGCCACCGGCGTCGTTCGTCGAGCAGGCGAACGTCAACGACCCGGACATCTACGACGAGTTCGAGGAGAACTGGCCCCACAGTTGGGAGCGTGCGGCCGACCTCCTCGACTGGTATTCGGGGTACGACGAGGTACTCGACGACTCGAATCCGCCGTTTTACAAGTGGTTCACGGGTGGCAAACTGAACGCCTCGTACAACTGTATCGACCGTCACATCGTCGCGGGTGACAAGAACCGCGTCGCCATCAAGTGGGAGGGCGAACTGGGAGAGACGCGCACCTACACCTATCAGGACCTCTACCGCGAGGTAAACGAGTTCGCCGCCGCGCTCCGGGACCTCGGCGTCGAGGAGGACGACGTCGTCACGATGTACCTCCCGATGATTCCCGAGCTGCCGATTGCGATGCTCGCGTGTGCGCGCATCGGTGCCCCCCACAGCGTCGTCTTCGGCGGCTTCTCGGCCGACGCGCTGGCCACGCGGATGCGCTCTGCGGACTCGGATTTCCTCGTCACCTGCGACGGCTACTACCGCCGGGGGGACCCGCTCGACCACCTCTCGAAGGCGAACGAGGGGCTGGACGACCTCGACCGCGACGTCGAGACGGTCGTCGTCGACCGCCTCGGAGACGCCGGTCACGGCCACGAACTCCGCGAGCACCAGCACGATTACGCCGAACTCGTCGCCGAACAGTCGGGCAACCGCATCGACCCCGTCGAACGCGACGCCGAGGACATGCTCTTTCTCATGTACACCTCGGGGACGACGGGCCAACCGAAGGGCGTCAAGCACACGACCGGGGGGTATCTGTCCTACGCCGCGTGGACTGCACACTCGGTCCTCGACGTGAAGCCGGAGGACACGTACTGGTGTGCCGCCGACATCGGGTGGATTACCGGCCACACGTACATCGTCTACGGCCCGCTCGCGCTCGGCACGTCGACACTGATGTACGAGGGGACGCCGGACTACCCACAGCGAGACCGCCTGTGGGAACTGGTCGAGAAGTACAGCGTCGACATCTTCTACACCGCACCGACGGCGATTCGCGCCTTCATGAAGTGGGGCTCGAAGTTCCCCGAGTCGCACGACCTGTCGAGTCTCCGCCTGCTCGGGACCGTCGGCGAACCCATCAACCCCCGGGCGTGGAAGTGGTACTACACCCACATCGGTGACGAGGACTGCCCCATCGTGGACACGTGGTGGCAGACCGAGACCGGCGGCATGATGGTGACGACGCTGCCGGGCATCGGCACGATGAAGCCGGGCTCTGCGGGACCGCCCCTACCCGGTATCGACGCGGAAGTCGTCGACACCAAAGGCGAAGCGGTCGACGCCGGTCGTGCCGGCTATCTGACGGTGAACAAGCCGTGGCCCGGGATGCTCAGAACGCTCTACCGAAACGACGACCGGTTCATCGACGAGTACTGGGCCGAGTACTCCGACACCGACAGCGACGACGCAGACGACTGGGTCTACTTCCCCGAGGACGGCGCGAAAATCGACGGCGACGGCTACATCACCATCCTCGGACGCGTCGACGACGTGCTCAACGTCTCCGGGCACCGCCTCGGGACGATGGAAATCGAGAGCGCCATCGTCGGCGTCGAAGGCGTCGCCGAAGCGGCCGTCGTCGGTGGCAAACACGACCTGAAAGGCGAGGCGGTGTATTCCTACGTCATCCTCGAAGAGGGTTACGACGGCGACGAGACGATGCGCCAGCGCATCGTCGAAGGCGTCGAAGAGGCGATCGGCCCAATCGCCCGCCCCGAGTCGGTCGTTTTCACGCCGGAGCTACCCAAGACGCGCTCTGGGAAGATTATGCGTCGCCTGCTCGAAGAGATTGCCAACGGCGAGGAACTCGGCGATACGACCACGCTCCGCAACCCCGAAATCGTCGAGGAAATCCAGACGAAGGTCCAGGGCGACTGAGGTGTCGACGAATTCGGGCGACTGAGGCGTCGACGATTCCACGGGTCTCGTCTCCGTGTGGGTTCCCCCTATTCCGTTTCACGTGAGCGTTCGCGAACCGTCTGTACCTCGATGCGCCCTAGATACGCCGTCGCGTCCTCGTCATTCTGACGCGCCGTCGCCGTCTTCGACCCATTCGCGAACGCATCGTTCGTTACAGAGGTAGCGTCGCTCCTCGTCACGGTAGGTCCCCCTCGTCAGCGTGACGACGAGGTGTGGTAGTTCACCGTCGACGGTCGACCCGCAGTTCGCGCAGTCGGCGTCCGAGTTCGCGGTGACTTTCCAGATCCGATGGGACCGTACCCGCCCGATTGTCACGTCCGATTCGTACCCCCGAGGGGTGCGCCCGTGGTACTCCGACAGTGGCATAGTCGAACGATTACCACCGTCTACGTTAAGAATTTTGCAGGTAGTCCAATATAGAATTATTATACGACGGTACTGAACAGGGGATTCCGTAGCAATTGGCACCCACACGTAGTTTGGACGGTTCGCGAAGTAGTCCCGGCAGTCGTGTCTCTCGGTTTCGACCCCCGGAGGATTGCTCAGGTTCGTGTCGGTTCGGACGCCGGCGACCGATTACCCAAAAGTACATGCTGCCGTTCCACATTGTTGAGGTAATACTCGTACAACCACGATAAAATGAAATTCGCGTCACTCGTCCTGAGCCTGATTCTCGTCCTGTCCGCCATCGGCGGCGCGACGGCGACGACGTATAGTTCACAGAGTACTTCGGTAGATGCACCGCAGGCCAGTCAGTCGGTCGTCTCGTCACCATCCGAGGTGCGGTCTAACGTAACCGACTCTCCCTCGACCGAACCTCCCTCGACCGATTCGACATCGACTGACTCGCCTCCGACCGAGTCGACGGCGCCGTCGCGTCCCGTCGCGACCGGCTTTTTCGACCCGCGTGTCGACGGCGTTCTCTACGGCGTCGGTGACGACGCCCTCCCGGAGGGCAAGGTGAGCGAGTGGGCCGACGCCGACGAGCGCGCCGTCGCGCTGAACGCACTGGAGACGAGCGACCGTAAAGGCAGTCTCTTCACGAAATCGGTACACGGCGACGTCTACGTGGGGCTTCGGGTCCCCGGTGGACTCGACGACCTCACGTGGGTCGCCCTGCAGGTCGACCGCGACGACGACGGGTCGCTCTCACCGGGCGACGTTCGCTACGTGCCCATCACGGACCCGAAGTCAGAGATCGACGCACTCCCCTCGAGCGTGGCGCTGAAAGCGCAGGTGTACCGCGATGGCGCGTTCAGAGACCTCGAGCTGAAGACCGACCTCCCGGTCACCCGGTGGGGCACGTTGAGCTACACCGCCGACGGAGACGACACCCCGTTCTCGGTCGAGGCGCGACTCGACCACGAGACGCTGAATCGTGCCCTCGACACGGAGGACGAGGACACGTCGCGGCTGGATTACTCCCTCGTCGTCGAGACGAGGACCGACCGTTACGGCGTGAACGGCGAACCCGTTCGGCTCTCGAAGGCCTACGCGAACGGCTACCTCGTTCCGGACTACGAACTCGCCCTCCCGACCGACGACCTCTCGGTCGACCACATCGAAGTGACCCAGAGCGTTCAGACGCGCTCGAACTCGCTCCCGCTGGTCCGTGAGAAGGAGACGCTCGCTCGCGTGTTCGTCGAACACGACAACCCCTCCGACACCGACGTGGAGGTCTCCCTCGATGGCTACGCCATCGAATCCGGCAGCGTCACCAGTCTCGGGACGCTCACGCAGACGCACACCGCGCCCGCGGGGACCCTCGACCGCGCCGAGGAGTCACACAGCGCCAACTTCGAACTGCCGGCCGACTGGTCGGATGCGGAACTGCTCGTGCTGGTTTCGAAGGTTCGGCGGCCCGGGTACATCGAGGTGTCGAGCTCGGACAACACCGGCGCGACGGCCGTCGCGTTCCACGAGACGCTCGACCCGACTATCTACTACGTCCGCGTGAACGTCGGGTCCGAATCGAGTCCGTGGCGCTCTTCGACGGCGAACGTCGACCTCGCCACCGACACGTTCGCCGACGTCTACCCAGTCGCCGACCCGACGTTCGTCGAAGTCGACTCCGACGTCGTGGGTGCCAAGAACGGCGCGGACAGCGACGAGGTTATTCAGGACATGAACGAGGTGGCGCTCGGCATCATCCTCGCCAGCGCAATCGCCGAGGCCAACCCGAGCGTCGACCCGGTTCCACTCCCGAGCCAGGTCTTCGGGTTCACGCCCGACCGCGCCGGAACCAGCGACCCCGCGTGGTACAGTTCCAGCGGCGCGTCGATGGCCTCGATCGGGAGCGTCAGTGGCTCCGCGCACGACCGGCTCATCATGGCCCACGAGGTGAACCACAACCTCGGGAACGACTCGTGGGGCCACCACAACGGCAACGGCTCGTGGGACAACGGCTGTAACGCTGGCAGCGACGCGGACTGGTCGCGCCTGCATCCGACTAACACGCACGTTCAGGAAGTCGGGTGGGACCCCTCCGTCGGCGTCATCCCGCCGGAGTACCCCGAGTTCCAGAGTTACTGTCAAATCTGGGAAGTGTCGACGCCGTGGCCCACGGACGACCCCGCCCAGTGGATTAGCGATTACCGGTGGGTGCGACTGTTCGACCGCTTCCAGAACTGGGACCACAACCCTGTCCACCCGGACCTGCGTGACGGGTCGAGCGGTGGCGACACGGCCGCCGACAAAGCCGCGGGCAAGAAACTGCTCGGCACCGAAGTTCCCACCGCGCGAATCGTCAGTGGAACCCTCTCGCGCGACGGTAGAGGCCGACTCTCCCCGTCGTTCGAGCAACCGGGGCTCGTCCCCGAGTCTCTCCGCCCGCGCGCGGTGAAAGACCCACGAGCCCATCTCTTCGTCCGCTACAGCGACGGAAGCACCGAGTCCTTCCCGGTCTCGGTCGACTTCGAGAGCGCTCCCACGGAAGCCGAGGATGCGAAACAGTGGCCGTTTTCGGTCGCTCTGCAGGACAACGGGACCATCCAGTCGATTCGGCTGGTGAGCGCCGAAACCGAACAGACGCTTGACACCGTCGAGTCGACGGGGTGGTCCTACGGTGGGTCCAGTTTCGCGCTTCCCGAGCGCTTCGAGCGCAACGCGTCGACCGAAATCGGCGTGCAGGTCAAAGCGAGTTCGGAGACCACGCTGAGAAAGCGCCTCATGTACACGCCGGATGGCGTCACCCTCTACCCGTACGGTCCCTCGTTCACCGAGAGTGAGTACACCGCCGGGTTCGAGGACCTCCCGGGCGGCGAGGAGGCACAGTTCGTCCTGCTCGTTAGCGACGGCGTGCAGACGAAACTGGTCGAGAGTCCCACGTTCGCGGTCCCACACGCCCCCCCGACCGTCTCTATCGACCGCAACGAGCGGTGGGTTCGCGTCGACGAGCCCACCAAGCAGCGCGGCGCTGACTCGACGGGCACGACCGATGGGGAACCGGACGACAGGAGCCCCGTCTTCGAGAAAGTGACTCGCCCCGTCGAGACGACGGTCGGCGCGCGCGTCGCCCTCGACGCCGCCGGACAGGACGAGTTCGGCCGCGAACTGAGCGGTAAGACGCTCCGGTGGTCGGTCGTCGACCAGAACGGCGAGCGCGTCTCGTCCGTCGAGCAGTCGACAGGGACGCGCTTTGCCCACCGCTTCACGAAGCCGGGTACGTACACCGTTTCGGTCGTCGCTATCGATCCCGAGACGGAGTTGACCGCGACGGACTCGATACAGGTGCGCGTCTCCACACCGCCACTGCCGACGCAGACAGAGTACGACGCCTTCGAGAAAGCCTCGGCCAGCCCGTCGACGACGACGCACACCGTGGACGTCGTCCTCTCGGGTGCGCCGAACGGTCTCCAACTGTACAACGTGACGGTCGCGGCCCCCGACGGTTCGTCGGTCAACGAGACGACACCCGACCTCCTCGACGGTATCCAGTTCGAGGTCGTCGAGGGTGGTTCCGATGAGTCGTTCGTAACCACTCGCGCGGCGGACATCACCCAGTCCGTTGGCCCGTTCAAAGGTGACCGGGTCCTCTACACGGTCACCTTCGATTACGCCGGTGAGTTGAGCGAGTCTGACCTCGAACTGTCCGTCAACCGTCTGGTCGACGACTCGGGCGAACCGATGTCGCCCGGACGCGTCTCGCTCGACCTCCACGGTGAGGCGGTGTTCACCGAACCGTTCTCGGGGGCTGACGGCCCGCCCGCCGATCTGGACGGTGATGGGCTGTACGAGGACGTCGACGGCGACGGGCAGGCCACCTTCTCCGACGCGATTTCGCTCGCGTTCGTCGACAGCAGTGACCTCTCGCCGGCGCAGGTCCTCGGGCTGGACTTCGACGGTGACGGCGACCTCGACTTCATCGACGCGATTTCGCTCGCGTTCGCGGTCTGACCCGGCTTTCACCGTGTTTCTTCAACCGGTCGCCTCTCCAGCGACGCGATTGCTTCGGTGAAACCGGGTGAGAACGGTTCAGTGGTTCGACGAACCGTCGTCGCTTCTCAACGCCGCATCGACCAGCCTCGCTAGTTCGACTTCGGAGCGTTCGCGACCATCACCGGGCGTTCGGACTCGAGTATCACCGACTGGGTGACGCTTCCGAACAGCGCCTTTCCGGCGGGCGAGCGCTTTCGCCCCCCGACGACGATGAGGTCTGCGTCCTCCTCGTCCGCCGCTTCGAGGAGGGCGTCGACCGGATTACCGCTCGTCTCGGCGATTTCGAAGTCGATACCGGCGTCCTCGAGGCGTGCTCTCGCCACGCGGACGGCGTGAATTTGCGTCGCCGAGGCACCGCTCGGGTTGTCCGTGAAACTGTGGAGGAGCGTCACCGACGTGTCCTCGCGGGGGAGGTCGACGACCGCTTCCGCACAGGCTCGAGCGCGTTCGTCGTCGTCGTCGATTCCGACTACAATGTGGTACATACGCGGACGTTTTCGCTGGTCGACTTAATCGGTTTCGAACGCCGAAGTTCGGGGCCTGTGTCTCGCACCGTGACACCGATATCGCGTCATTCCTGCTCGGCCCGTGATGCTGCGACGACGAGCAGGAGCGGGATACCGAGGACCGTGGCGACGGTGAGTGCCCCGTACGCGGCAATCCCGGCCGGTGTCGCCGGGAACGGAATCAGAAACAGGAACGCTGGCGATTCGGCACCTTCGACGAAGATGCCGACCATCGCGCCTGCCAGTCCGGCGAAACAGACTAATCCGAGGTACAGGAGGAACACGAACCGCGAACCGCGGACAGTAGTGCTCACGGACGTACTTCGGCGGGCCCTTCGATTAGGCCTTTCGAGACGCGGACACCGATGGGCATTTGCCACTCAGGTCCGTAGCACGCCTATGGAAGACAAGGACATCTTGGCGATAATTCTGGGTGCTATCGCGGTGTTGATGTTCGCGACGGGTATCGTCCTGGTAATCTGAGTCGGTCGACGGCTCCGTCGTCGTGGCAGTCTCGGCTCCGCTTTTTCGCCGCTCGTCTTGTGAATCCTCTTATTGTCCACTCCCAGTGAATCCCCTGCGGCGACAGCGTATTCGTTACTCGGAGCCGTGGGGTGCCGGCGATAGAGCGCCGAAAATCAGCGATGAAGGTCAGTCAGTCGTCGGTCTGTTCGCCGCCGTCGGCACGAAGTTCCTCGGATTCGCCGCCGTCGGCGACGGCCGTCTGCAACTTGCGCTCGAACCACTCCCACTCGGCGGTGTGGAGGTTGTCCTCTTTGAGGTTCCAGGGGTCACCGTTCGTGACTTTCGGTCCTTCGAGCCACGAGTTGACGAAGTTCCAGACCCAGATGATGCCGCCGACGAGCAACAACAGCGCGCCGAACGTCGCTATCTGGTGCAGGGTCGCGAACTGGGGCAGGTAGGTGGCGTAGCGCCGCGGCATGCCGCCGTACCCCAGTAGCACCATCACGAAGAACGTGAGGTTCGTGCCGATCATCCACAGCCAGAAGTGCCACTTCGCGAGTGTCGTCTGGTACATCCGGCCGGTGAAGATTGGGAACCAGTAGTAGAGGCCCGCAAAGCCTGCGAAGGCAATCGCGCCCATGACGATGTAGTGGAAGTGACCGACCACGTAGTACGTGTCGTGCAGGATGAGGTCGACCGGCACCGACGCGAGGAAGACGCCGGTGACGCCGCCGATGATGAAGTTCGAGACGAAGCCGATACAGAACAGCATCGGCGTCGTGAGTCGAATCTTTCCGTTCCACATGGTGGTTATCCAGTTGAAGGTCTTGACCGCGCTCGGGATGGCGATGGCGAGTGAGACGGCCATGAAACTCGCGCGGAGGCGCGGGTCAATGCCGGTGGCAAACATGTGGTGCGCCCAGACGCCGAACGACAGCACGCCGATGGCGAGCGTCGAGTAGACGACGAACTTGAACCCGAACAGCCGTCGCCCCGAAAACCGCGGCAGCACGTAGCTGACGATTCCCATCGGTGGTAACACCAGAATGTACACTTCGGGGTGCCCGAAGAACCAGAACAGGTGCTGCCACAGAATCGTGCCGCCGTTCTCGATGGCGTAGAACGTGGTTCCGATGTTACGGTCGAGCAACAGCATGGCAATCGCACTGCCCAGCAGCGGGAACGAGAACAGGATGAGCCCCGACTGGGTGAGGATGGTCCACGAGAAGATGTCGAGGTTCGCCCACGTCACACGCTCGTTGCGCTCGGTGAAGATGGTGACGATGAAGTTGATGGCACCCATGGTCGCGCTCACACCCGAGAGGTGCAGACCGAGCAGCATCAGGTCGACACCCGCATTGGCCTGATTACCCAGTCCTTCGCCAGCGGACAGCGGTGTGTACATCGTCCACGCCGTCTGTGCCGGAATGAGTCCGTCGATCGGGAAGAAGCCGGCCCAGATGAGGATGGCCGCGGGAGGGAGTAACCAGAAGGCGATGGCGTTGATGCGCGGGAACGCCATGTCGTCGGCACCGATGATGAGCGGGACGAAGTAGTTCGCGAAGGCCGCGATGATGGGCGTCCCGAACAGGAACAGCATCGTGATACCGTGACTGGTCAACAGCCCGTTGTAGAA